>NZ_JAMYOT010000033.1:0-53017 GCF_040320005.1 Mesorhizobium sp. M0816
CAACTGCCGTGCGAATAGAGGATGAAACGGATGCGTGACCCGCACTAACTGCTGATTTGCGCTGCTCGAGGCTGCATTCTCATGTGAGATACAAGCGGCTGGAGGACGGCGAGTTCCGCTGGCCGAAAGTACAGGACGGCGTGATGCGGCTTACGGCCGCGCAACTGTCGGCAACCGCCAGCCGGATGGACGGTTTTACTGAAAAGCTGCTCGCCGAGACCGGGCTTTTCGCAATGGTGGTTAAGGCGGAGAGGGGACCGGTGGCCATCGAGTCGATTCTCAGACACAAAACGCCCTATCTTATCGCAGTGGGTGGCGCTGCGTACCTGATTTCAAAATCGATCAAGGCGGCACGGCTCGTTGCCTTTGAAGATCTGGGCATGGAAGCCATCTATGAATTCGAGGTGCAGGACATGCCGGTCATCATGGCTGTCGATATTGAGGGGAACTCAATTCACAATTCCGGGCCTCTTGAGTGGCGTAAGCGCATGGCGGCCGACAGCATCGCACGCAACATCGGCGTTTAGTCTTCGGCGATCCGGCCATCTCAGCGCCGGATTCTGGGCCGTAGCGGTAACATGAGCGGCATTTTGCACTACCCAGCGGCGAGCCAGATAAGAAAGGCCTTCAAGCCGAATGCGCCGGTGTAAACACTGCATCTGACTGTTCCGTCCACGCGATCGATGCTCGGATGCTGTCGAGTGTGCCAATCAGGTAAAGCAGCGGAGATTCAAAAGAATGCACTCGACAACCCACTCTGGCGCGTTGCGGGCCGGGGAGCGGATGTCGTCCACTACATTCGGTCACTTCAATTAATGACAGAATTGATTCGGATCAATTGCGCTGTCGACCACCGCTTGAGAGCAAAAGGTCATGAAGTCGAAATCTGATCCTGTGCGCCTAGACGCTTGGGACGTCCGGATTCTCTCAGAGATTCAGTCAGACGGTCGGATTTCGAAAAGCGAGCTCGCAAAGCGTGTTCATCTTTCGGCTTCGGCCTGTTCGGAACGGCTCCGTATACTCCAAGCCGCAGGAATAATTGAGGGTTCTACGCGCGACTAAGTCCAGCGCTCATCGGGGGCATGATCTGCATAATGGTGGAGGTGGTTCTGGATCGTCATCGTCTGGAGGATCAACGGAACTTCGAGACTGCGATCCAAGAGACGCCGGAAATCCTGGACTGCTGGGCTATCGGGGGGCGGATCGATTATCTTATGCGAGTTTCATCTCCTTCTATGGCTGCGTATCAGGATTTCATGGAGGGACTGCTGCAGGCAGGCTTAGGGATCGATCAATACTACAGCCTTATCGTGACGAAACCAGTGAAATCCAATTCACCAATCCCTTTGTCCGCTCTAAGGCAAAGATAAACTCCCGAAGCCGTGGTTTCCACGGCGATTGGTGCCGATCCAGCGAATTCGTCGGCTAAAGTCGTACATTCCCGCGAAAGTCGAGAGGCGTTTGCCGGTATACTAATTGCTAAAGAGGCGGCTGGCTGAGTGTCCTCCGCCGATGATCGCGAGGAGACGGACGATGAGCTTGAGCAATCTGGGAACCGAGCAACTCCGGGAGAAGGATCGGAGCTTTGTCTTTCATCCGTCTACGCACTTAGCCAAGCACAGCCGCGGCGAGACGCCAAACCGAATTATGGTAGGCGCAGAAGGCGTGTACATCTGGGATACCGAAGGCCGAAAAAGCCTCGACGGTTTTGGCGGGCTCTATTGCGTCAATATGGGGTATGGCTGCACCGAGATAGCCGACGCCATTGCCCGGCAAGCCCACGAGTTGCCGTTCGCCCATGTCTATGCAAGCCAAGGAACCGAGCCAGTCGCGCTCTTGGCAGAGGCCGTGGTCGAATATTTCGGTCAGAACATGCGAAGGGTCTATTTCGGCCTCTCCGGTTCCGACGCTAACGAAACCAATATCAAGCTGGTCTGGTACTACAACAACATCCTCGGCCGCCCTGAAAAGAAGAAGATCATCTCGCGACATCGCGGATATCACGGGTCCGGGCTGATCACCGGTAGCCTGACAGGCCTTCCCTTCTTTCACAATTTCTTCGACCTGCCGCTGGACTTGGTGCGCCATACGACGACGCCACATTACTATCGCCAGGCGCATGACGGCGAAAGTGAGGAAGCGTTCTCCAGACGCTGTGCTAACGAACTTGAAGCCCTTATCCTCGCTGAAGGCCCCGAGACAGTTGCAGCCTTTATCGGAGAGCCGGTACTTGGGACCGGCGGCATCGTTCCGCCCCCAAAGGGATACTGGACGGCAATTCAAGGCGTGCTCGACAAGTACGATATCCTTCTGATCGCCGATGAAGTGGTCTGCGGCTTCGCGCGAACCGGTGAGAAATTCGGTTCCCACCTGTATGGCATGCGCCCGGATTTCGTAACGATCGCCAAGGGCTTGAGTTCAGCCTACCTGCCTATCTCCGGGTCTATTATCGGTGATCGGGTCTGGTCGGTCTTGGAACAAGGAACGGAGAAGCACGGCCCACTTGGCCATGGCTGGACATATTCTGGTCACACGCTTTGCGCGGCGGCAGCGCTTGCGAATATTAAACTGCTCAAGGAAAGAAGCATCTTGGAACATGTTCGGGATGTCGGACCGTATTGGCATGCCCGCATGAGAGCCGAACTGGAGGGACATCCTATTGTTGGCGAGGTTCGCGGCGTCGGCATTCTAGCCGCCGTGGAGCTGATGCAGGATCCTAAAGGGCGGGTACCATTTGAACCCGGACTTCAGGTCGGCGTGCGCGCCGCTGCTGCTCTGTTTGAGAATGGTGTCATCGGCCGCGCTATGCCGCATGGCGATAGTCTCGGCTATGCCCCACCTCTGATCATTTCCCGGAAAGAGATCGACATCATCGTCGACACGACCGCGAAATCAGTCGATACGACCTATCGCGCGCTGAAGGCGGACGGCGCGATATGATCTGGCGTGAGATGAAGCCTTCCACTCGGATCGGCCGGGATATTCACGTGCGGCAGCCCTGTGGCGTCATGAGCAGGGGGGCGCAACAATCCGCTTCGCTTTTAAGGCAACTTGCATGGAGGGTGTGCGAGCCGATGCCGAAATGCGACGCCAATCTCGAAAAACACACTGCCGCCTTCGCGTCCGAAGACGGCTCACGTGAGCTGCTGCAAAAAAAGAGGTGACGCTTTCACAGACCACAGACCGCAATCTACCGTGAGGCTGAGCTCCTCCATGGAGCAGTCTCAACCGCACGCAAAAAGACACCCCGACCGTGATGAAGTGCAAACCCAAGAGGACAACTGTCACCTGCTAACAGATGACGCTGGAATGACGTCTCGGTTTCGATAACAGCGCCGTCGAAGCACATATCGCCCTCCCAAGGCGCACCGGCCCGGCACGGAGCTCAGTCTCCGGCCGGGCCTTCTACCCAGAATGGCTGCGGATTGGCCGGCCCGTCTTGGCTCCTTTTTGGGAGGCCAGAACTCACTGCAGTTTAGCTATGCAAGACGCTTTTCATAGATTTGTAGAGCAGATCGCGGACAGCGCTGACGCGACGGACCTGCGCAACGCTCTGGGCGAGATTGCCTCTTCGCTCGATTTGCCGTCTTTTGCCTATCTTTTCCCTTCGCCTGTCAAGGGCCGCAAGGTGCGCCTGATTTCCACCTACCCTCAATCCTGGACATCTCACTACCTTCAAAGTCGGTATGAAAAGATTGACCCGGTTATCTATCAGGCGCGTGGTGGTCAGGAACCATTCAACTGGGATGCGCACGGTGCTGTTCTCGAACTATCGACGCAGCAGCGACAATTGATGGATGAGGCGACGCAATTTGGCATTCGCTGCGGCTTCACGATCCCGATCCATGACAGCACCGGTACTTTTGCAGCACTGACCTTCGCCTCCGATGAAAGGCGACCACCGTTCTTTCGCCTGATTGATCGATATGATCGCGTGCTGCAGCTCATCGCGGTCTTCTTCCACCTTCATGCCTGTCGCAAGCTGGCCGACGGCAGGACCGTGGCTGGCGTTGCCCTGTCGCGAAGGGAAATGGAATGTCTGAAGTGGGCGGCTCGCGGCAAGACGGCGTGGGAAATCGGCCGCATCTTGGGAATCAGTCGGAGCACCGCAGCCTTTCATCGGGATAACGCCAGGAAGAAGCTTGGCGTGAAGACGGCTATTCAGGCAGCCGTTCGACTTGCACTATCCAGGCCATCTCTCTTCACCTGATCTCCGAAACCTGGGCACATGCACAGGTTGTATCAACTCCGGCCTTTGCCTTCAATCGCAGGTGTTATCCATGCGAGGGAGAAAGGCCATCATGATGCAGTTGATCACGCCGGATTGCTACGCTGAGTTCAGCGACGAGCTCGAGCAGATGCACCGCTTGCGGTATCGCGTCTTCAGGGATCGACTTGATTGGGACGTTTCGTTCAGCGGCGGCTTTGAGGTCGATCCGTTCGACGCGCTTCGTCCCCACTACCTATTGCTGCGTGCGCCCGACGGACGCATCGACGGCTGCGTGCGCCTGTTGCCGACTACAGGACCGACAATGCTGCGCGATAGCTTCTTCGCTCTCCTTGCCGACCGTCCAGCGCCGGAAGATCCGCGTGTTTGGGAAAGCAGCCGTTTTGCGCTTGATCTGCCGCCTTCCGCGCCGAAACAGGCGGGCATCGCTATTGGCACCTACGAGCTGTTTGCCGGGATGGTCGAGTTTGGGTTGTCACGTGGTCTGCACAGCATCGTTACCGTAACGGATCTACGCATAGAGCGGATCTTGCGTCGCGCCGGCTGGCCACTCGAACGGCTGTCCGATCCGCAAACAATAGGCCACACGCGCGCCGTTGCCGGATATCTCGACGTCTCAACACAGAGCTTGGAAGCCCTCCATCGCAATGGCGGACTCAAAGGCCCGGTACTGTGGACACCGGTCATGAAGATCGCCTGAGCCTGGAATCTGACCTTTCTTGGAAACGATGCAATGGACGAAACAAGACCTGGTGATGGTGACTATGGCTATGTCGAGCGGCTGACCAGCCGAGGCTGGGCCTGGGAATTCCTCAGGCGCAATCCGGACTTCCAGAAGGATCTGGCGAACGCGCTACGCGGTGCCGAACGCACGAACGCCCGGTCCGTGGACATTATCAGCCTGGCTTCGAACACTGTTGATCTCTCGCGGTGGGGCCTTCTGTTTTGCAAGCTCAAAAGGAACTGATGCGAGCGTTTTTTGGTGCCCCTGCCAATGTCCGCATGTTTTACCGGTTGCTGCCGAAATGGCGGCGCGGCCGCGCGGGGTCGACGTGCTCGATCTCGTCGCGCACTCCTGCCGCATCTCCATACTCGTCACGCGGGATGGGCATCAGCACGTCCTTGTCGATGACAATGGCAGGAGCTTGCAGTTGGCTGCTTCAGGCGTCAGCATCCTCGAACCTGTGCGATTGACAGCCTCCGTCCTCTGGTCGCCAGAGGAACTGAAGCAACGCCTGAACGCGCTGGAATGTCTGAACAGCCTCCGTTCGACCGGCAGGCTGCAACCAGGATTCTTTCCGACCGAGCCCCGTTGCTCGCGGTTGCGCCGAGTGTTGCGTGCGCTCGACGGCTCCATCGCTGGCGCACCACACCGCGAAATCGGCCTTGCCCTGTTCGGCAGAGCCCGCGTCGAGCAGGACTGGGCCGACCCCGGTGACCATCTTCGCGACAGCGTCCGCCGTGCAGTCAGACGCGGGCGCTGGCTCATGAACGGTGGGTATAAGCGGTTTCTTCTATAGCGATCGTCACCATCAGGCCTCTTGGCCAGAGAACAGCTCTTTGTACCCCGCGATCACCAGCCAGTGGGCGCGCGCGAGATGGCTGCGAACCGCCTTTTGGGCGCGAGCCGGCTCTTGCACTGGATCGATGCCCAATATCGCGTGCGCCATCTCTTCTTCGCTGGCATTGCCGGCGCATGCGTCTAAGAGCTTCAAATATATCGTGAAGTGCTCATCGTCGTAAGCCGTCAGGCTCTCCGCCCATGGGACCTCGTCGGCAACAGCAGGTTTGAGCAATCTGTCTACCATTTCATGTCTCGCCGTATGACCTATGCCGCGTCCGCGCAGATCTTTGACTGCACAATATCCTAAAATGGAATAATCCGAAACTGGGATTAGTCCATGAGCCGGTTCCTTCTTGGCCGGTTCGTCTGATGCCGAAATCCCTTCGATCAGCTCGCCAGCGCCGGCTGCTAGAACGGCTGATTGCGGCGCGCAAAACCAAAGGGGTCACCCAGACCCAGGTTGCTGATATGCTGGGCTGCCCACAATCCTTCGTGGCCAAGTACGAGGGTGGTGAACGTCGGCTGGACGTAATTGAGTTTCTCGACGTTACCGAGGCTCTCGATATCGATCCTTGCGAGCTTCTGGCACAAATGCGTCGCTCTCGTGACCTGTAGACGGCGTTGCGCTTGGATTGCTCAACAAAAGCCCTCAACAGGGGCCTCGTCCGCGATCGGCGCATTCGGTTCAGAGTGAAGCACCGCTGTCCTATCTTCGATAAATCGGTTCCGCGCAGCCGCCCGCGGGCGGATTGAGACCTCCGGTGCGGAATACATATTATAGTTAATAGACTGAAGATGCCTAATCCGCTGACTCGGGGGATGGACATGCGCCAGTTGGTCGGACGGAATGTGCAGACGTTCAGGCAGAAGAACCATCTGACGCAGGAGCAGCTTGCCGAGATCTCCGGCTTCAGTCAGCAGTACATAAGCGGTTTGGAGAAAGGCCGCAGAAATCCGACAATCGTCACGATCTACGAGCTGGCACAAGCCGTCGGCGTGAGCCACATGGAACTCGTTCGGCCTGGCCTGAGAAACGGTAGGTGACGCCTGGGCCTTGCCACCTATCGAACCCATCGGCTTGCCAGCCGATCGCACTGCGAAGGAAATTGGTGCCCAGAGCAATGAATGGACCGCTCCCGATGTCCTTGCCGTAGCCGTACCCGCCCGCGCCGGGCTCGTGGAAATAAGCGGGATAGCCAAGAGCCTGCAAGCTTTGCGGCCATCTTGCGGCGCGTGGCCCGGATCCGGATCGGGCGCGGCGCCGGCGTCTGCAGCGAGCTTGCGTCGCGTGACCGCTTCGCCGCCTTCCAGCCGCGCCTCGTCATCAAGTCCCGTGTCGTCAAGCTGGATGGAAAGGGACTTCAGCGGGCGCGCGCTCAATCTGCGCTATATCCAGCGCGCTGGCATTCGATAGCAAGCCCAAGGGAACTTTATGATCCGGAGGATGGCACGACCAGCGACCGTCATCAGTTCAGCTTCATCTTTTCGGCCGAGGCACGGTGACCGATACCGGGATCTGGCGTTTCGAGCCGAGACCGGTCGCGACAGCCTCGTCCGCCCGGGCAAGAAAATGTTCGAGCAAGTGGAGTGTGTGTCTGAGCAGCGCAAGGAACTGACGACGCGCATAGTTTGCAAAAGCTGACGCCTCACGAGCGCGCGCCGAGGATCCGCCAGACGGAACCGGCTGTGAAAGGGCAGACCGCTATATTCTATATGCGGCTCGGGGAATCAGACGTGCCTCCGTAACCGATGCACGGCTAGCCAAGTCAATACCCAGTCGGTGGTGGTATTAAAGCGGATGTCATAGGATTCGCCCGCAGGTAATTCCCTGCAAAGGGTTTGTGTTAGGTGCAGCCGCAAGCATCCGTTCGCAGGGGGCGTCCGTAGTTCAGCACACTCGAACCCAAAAAAGCGCCGCACCACCGGGTAGAGTCCTTTGAAAAGTGTTTCCTTTGCCGAAAAGAGCAGCGTTGCCAGCCGATCTGGAGGGAGCGCCGTCTGTCGTGCAATCAAGTCACGTTCACGCTGGTTAGCCGTCATGCTCAGGATCGATTCCAGCGCGTGACCGCTGGCTATTGCCTCGATGTCGACACCGGCTTGCCAGCCTGGATCGCCTTTGGCGAAACAGGCGCAATGCCCCCGCGCATGGGTGATTGAACCAACTGAGCCTTTTGGCCAGACTGGGGCGCGGTCGGGACGGATGGGAATCTCAGTAGTAAGTTGGCCCAGCGCCTGCAGCGCCGCGTTCGCCATCGCGCGACCGGCCAGAAATTCGGCACGGCGTGACGGTAGTGCCGTGCACAAGCTGGGAGGGAAGGCCAAGGCAAGCTTATGAAACAGATCTTCCGTGTAGCACTCGAAATCGAACCGGCCATGCACAAGAACCGCATCGACGTATCCCGTGTCGTGCAAGGTCACGTCTTTAAGAAATCCAAGCGAACGGGCAGAAAGAGCAATAAGGTGCCTGACGGGTGAGGCGCCGATGCTGGAGGCCGCGCTCACCGACACAGGGCCCACCCTAGACCCCATAGCCGTAGACAAACGCAAGGTTCTCCTTCGGCTCGGGAAAGCTCAGTTTTCGCGGTGGCGACCGCATGTTTGGCGAGCGTGATCATGGATGATTTCTCCTCAGTCTGTGCCGCAGCGCGTTTGGGGATAGCCCGAGCATGGGTCGTGCCAACTAGGACCTTTCAGAACAGTGCGATCATTCCGATGGTACTGTATCATCTGACATCGTCGAAGGACACCGAGTCCTACCGTGACCGCCTGTCGGTTCCCTGTGCGAACTCGGTGTGCGCCGCCGAAAACTCAACTCACCGCGGACTGGTCGAGTTGCATACGAGGAATGACTCGATTTCAAGGTGTGGGCCGACCGTTGATGTGCGAGGACGACTTTGAACCGAAGCCCCTGAAACATGCGCGCCACCCGCAGCCGCAGATACTTGGATCGGGCGCTGCCGTCAGCCAATCTTGCTCGTAAGAGGACGGTGAGAAAGTCGCGACACAAGTAACCTTCCATGCATCTGGATTTGGGCCGGCGCCGGCATGTCCGAGTGCGTGCGACCGGCGTTGCGGTCGTGTCGTTCTCGTTGATAATGGGTACGGCGCCAACTTTGAGAAGTCGTTGAAGGGTTGAAACCGCATTGAGGCGGCGATGCTGATCATCTATATCTTCGCGGGTCAATAGTATTTGCCTAACGCTAAAACTATGGCGTTTTAAACTCTGTTCATAGGCACGCATGAGTTGAACCTGACCGATAGCGCCGGCCGTTTGTTTCTCCTCAACTCGCAGAGATCTGTCCAGATGGTTGAAGTGACTTGAGCCGACCGCGACAGCACCAGACGTGACGATGATCACCTGCTGCCCGCGTGGAAAAATCGGACGACATCCTCTATTAGTTTTCAAGCCAAGAACCGCGTATTTCTGCGGTTTCTGGATCGCCGATCAGTGCTGAGCCAATCTTCACTATCAACCGGCGAGCCGAAACCAATCGGATCGAGCTTGTTGGTGCTGCCGCTGAGTGTTGCTGCACTGGAAGTGAGGACACGTATCTCCAATCTCACCTGTCCTGAGCGTCACGGCCTTCGAGGGGTATAAGGGCGCACGAGGCGCCCTTGATTTCAGATCGGCTGTCAGCAAGCCGCGTCGCCTTGGTATCAGAAAAGGTAGGTGACGCCTGCGCCTATCAACCACGGATCGAGCGCAGCCTTCCCCGTCAGCTTCGCGCCGTCGACCGTGACGTCGAAGTCTGGCTTGAGGAAAAGCTTCTTCACATCGAAGTTGACGCCCCAATGCTGATCCACCATGTAGTCGAATCCGACCTGCAGCGCGGTGCCGAACGTGTTCTTAACCTTGAGAGCATCGGCGCTGCCGCCATCCTGGTTATAGAATATCGTGTAGTTCACGCCGGCGCCGACATAGGGCTTGAAAGCGCCTAAATCGGTAAAATGATACTGCAATGTGAGCGTAGGCGGCAGCAGCCAAACCTTGCCGATATTGCCCAGCCCGCCGATCGTACCTTGGCCCCCGATGTTAGCGTAGGTGGTGCCGAGTATGAGCTCCGTGGCGATGTTGTCCGTGAAGAAATAGGAGATATCGAGTTCCGGCGTCACCGTGTTTGAATACGAAAGATCGGAGCCGGGCACTGCATTGACGTAGCCCGAATCCTCAGTGACGACCCCCAACGCACGCAGGCGGATCTGCCAAGGGCTTGGCGCTTCCGTGACCGAGGCCCCTGCCTGCGGGACGCTCGCCGCGTGCGCAAGGTCCGCCGCAACGGCCTGCTGTCCCATCACGATGAGGACAACGGCCGCTGTTACTCCCCGCGCCGCCCGCATTTGGTTTCTCGCCATGATACTCTCTCCTTGCTTTCAGAAATGTGGACTGAACTACGAAAAGTCTTGCTCGAATTGCTTGGGATTGCCGCGGCGCTCATGCGCAGTTTGCGTGGGACCGCGCACACATTACCGTGCTCGCAATCATCGACCCTGTACTCACTTAGAAGTAAGCGGGATAACCAAAGGCCTGCAGCTTTGCGGCCGTCTTACCCGCTTGGCCCGGGTGGACGCACGCCCGCTTCGTGGTGGAGAGCAGAATCGGCGGATAGCGGCAGGGGTGGTCCCGGCACCACAGTGCGCGCGGAATTCCGGCATCTTGCCAGAAGTTGTAGAGGCACTGACCGCGGCGCTGATCACGGGATCAGGGACGGTCGAGATCGCTGTCAGGGCGTCGTGGTCGCGATCGAACTGTGTTCCACCGAAGTGCCCCCGGGTCCTAGCCGACTGGCTGGCGGCCCAGGCAAGTGTCCGTTCTCCTTCTACATCTTCGAGCCAAAGATAGGGATCATCGTCGGGGGCATTCAGCGTTGGGCGGAAATCGAATATGGTCATGTCCGGATAACGTGAAGAATGATGTAGACTGGAAAACATCCGCAACGTCCTGTCGGCTCGGAAAGGCCGAGTTTTCGCGGCTGCGACCGCATGTTCGGCGAGCTTGATCATGGCATGATTTCTCCTCAGTCCTTGCCGCAGCGCGTTTGCGGATAGCCTTGCACGTGTCGTGCCAAACGAGAAAATCATATCACAACAATGATGTGGCTCTGATTGCGGTGTGTCTCATGTCCGACTTTGTCGGAGACCCGACAACGAGTGCAGCGTGACCGCCTGATAGAACCTCCTCTGCGAGCTCGGTGGGCACTGCGGAATAAGCAGTGAAGCTCACCGCGAAACTTAGCCGAGCTTCGGACCGACATCGGCGACGGGCGATCGACGACCACTACGTCGCCGGCGTCGGGCGCGGCACAGCCTGAGGTCTGCGCGCCGGCGACATCAAATAACTGCGTTTACGATGGCTACATCCTGCCCCACCGGTGGGCGCGCAAAAGACTGCTTTGCCGCCTCATCCCTCCGCATGGATTGAGTCCCAGGGACCGAATGGCGCACGTGCTTTTGGAACCAGCAGAGTGGTCATAACGCAATTGTCTTCCGGCTATCTTTACAGAGATTCGACAATCCAGTTGGTGAATGTCCCATATCGCGCAATCATTGATGCGCTTAGGTCTGAGCATGCGCCCACCCGCAACCATCTCATCAAGAGCATCGATCCGACACCAACATAGAGAATTGCTTCCCCATGAGAGAGGTGTCGCGACGGACATGAGATTGCGTCACTCTTCATGATCGCGGCCTCCGAGGATGTCGGGATCGAGCCACTGCAACGGCACGATAGGGCGAAGGACCTGGCTGCTCTTGCAACTGCCGACCTCAATGGGACGATGGGAGAAGGCACATCGCGATTTGTCCGGCAGAGACACCTGCTTCTGCACTGTCCGTTCATGAAGACTTCGTGCTGGTCTCCATAAGAGAAGTATTCTGGTGCAGAAGGTGCCCGATTAGCTATTCGGAAAAAGGCGACATCGACGTGCAAATCGGGCGTCGCCGTGAGGCGTTCCCCCTCAATGTCGGATTTCCGACAGGATCGCAAATCCGCCAACCCATTGTTTAATAAAATTTTCCTTCTCTGGCACGGCCCATGCGCGGGAGTCTGCGAACGCATCAGCGAGACGTCGTCCATGATCATGCGCACCGAAAATGCCGTCGCCGCAGAAAAACCGCGCTCTCGCCTGCCATCAAGCCGCCGGAAGGCCGGCGCGTCATGGTTGAGGCGGGCGATTGCGCCGGCCTCAAACACCTCAATGGGCCTGGAAAGCGTCTCGCGTGACCGCGACGCGGGCATCCAGACGGGCGGAAAGGACATACGTCGTTGCCCCACGTCGCCGGCATGACCCGTCGATTGTCACCGCGCTGGAATGCTCGGGTCCACATTCGAATACCCGAACGCGCTGGACAAATTCTCGCAAATCCGGTCGGGACCGGGGCTCGAAAACGTCCGCGAGGGGCCCCAATGGCTATGGCCGAAACTAGCCGCGAACAAGCCGCCTAGTGGGAAGATTCTATAGGAGGAAAGCGAGTGGAGTTATCTTGCGTTGGAGTGGGTGCTGGGCCGTCTAATTTGAGCCTTGCGTGTCAGATACACGAGCAAGTTGGGCAAGGGGCACTGTTCCTGGATCGGCAGGTCGACTTCCGCTGGCATCCAGGCGTCGCATTCGGTTCCTCGGAGCTCCAGGTCAGCCACTTCAAGGATCTGGTCACGCTGGTGAATCCGCGATCAGCCTACACTTTCGTAAACTTCCTTCACGAGAACGGGCGTTTGTACCACTTCCTGAACGCACAGTTCGAGGCTGTGTTCAGAGCTGAGTTTGAGCAGTACCTGAACTGGGCCTTCGACAGGAACCCACTTGTCCGCGGCGGCGAGACCGTGCACGAAATCCGCTTTGACGGCGAGTTTCGGGTGCGGACGGATAAGGCGGTTCTCGGCGCCAGAAACGTCGTGGTCGGCATTGGCAAGCAGGCGCAAATTCCGCCTCAGTTTCAGGGCTGGATTGGACGCAACCTGTTCCACTCATCTGTTTTACTGCACATTCACCCTGAGGTGCGGAGAAAGCATGTCTGCGTGGTCGGCGGAGGCCAGTCGGGAGCCGAGGTGATGTTGCATCTTGTCGGCCTGCCGAAAGAACGGCGGCCTGCCTCGATCATTTGGGTCTCGCAGCGCGAAAACTATCTGCCTCTGGACAACAGCCCGTTCACAAACGAGTTGTTCATGCCCTGCTTTTCGGATCGTTTCGCGGCGATGAGCGAGTCGCAGCGTAAGCTGCTCCTGCGGCGTTTCGTGCTTGCCTCGGACGGCATTTCGGAAAGCACGTTGCGCGCGATGTATCAGGCGCTGTACCGCCACGCATTTTTCGAACCAAACCGATGCGACATCACACTGCGGCCGGGCTGCACCGTCTCGCACTGCATCAACGCCGGCGCGGGTCACAGGCTGACCCTGCAGCACGGCATGGACGAGGTCGAAGAAGTCACGGCTGACATCGTCATCCTGGCCACCGGTTACGAGAACGCGGTGCCAGACTTCTTGGAACCCATCGCGCACCGGCTGGAGCAGATCGACAATGAATTAGCTATTCGGGAGGATTTTTCGGTGAGCTGGGACGGACCGCGTGACAGACGCATCTTCGTACAAAACGCGAGCCTCGGGCAGCGCGGCCTGGCCGATCCGAACCTAAGCCTGCTGGCCTGGCGCGCGCGCCGCATCCTCGATAGCCTTGTTGGGCGCGCGCCATGCGCGAACCCCGAGCAGCCTGGCTTCATCAGCCATACCTCGATCGAGAGCTGGCCCGCCCCCGCAGCCGAAGAAATGGGCAGCGGGATATGACTCGTAGACTTTTGATCATCGGCGGTGGCATCCTAGGAATGATATCCGCCTCCGCTGCGGCGAAGGCCGGAGGCTTCTCCGAAATCATCGTGACCGAACAAGCCCTTGGACCAAGCGGCGCATCGCATTATTCTGGGGGCGTGCATTTCCCCTACGGTTGTCAAGACCGTACCAGGTCGCTCACTCGAAAGAGCGCCGTGGTCTTGGCGGCCATGGCTGGGTCGGCGGTCAGCGGATGGTGCCGGCCTTTAGGGATGCGTGTCGTGGCTGGACCGGGTGAAGCGATTGATCCGGCCCAGTTTACGGAACCCCTGGACCCGACCGAGCCTGACATAGGCAGTCTCGCGCCGAGCTTCTGCGGGCAATATCCGCCGGAGCGGAACGCACTTAGCATCGCCGTCCCACATGACGTGAGTCCGTCTCTGTGGACCCGCAACTTGACCAGCGCCCGACTGCCCTAATTGGGATGTCCGACCAACCAGTCTTTCCAACAGGAGGCTTTTCGTATGTTGACTGATGCACAAAGAGAAATGTGGCAGAAAGACGGATACGTCAGGCTCGAAAGGTTCTTCGCTCCGGCGGCTCAGGAAGATATCTCTATTTTTGTCGAAGATATGTCACGCTGGGATGTCAGCGATGATAAATGGCTCATGTGGTTCGAGAAGACGACGGACAATCGAAAGATCATCTCCAAGATCGAGAATTTTCTCGAGTTCCATGATCCACTGCGTCGTTTGCTCTTGGAAGATCAGCGCATACAGTCAGCGGTCGAGGATTTGCTTGGCGAAGATTCGCGCAGGCTCAAGGAGCTGCTTATTTTCCACTACCCCGACAGCGGCGGCTATCTCCCGCATCAGGACATTTATCACATTCCACACAAACTCCCCGACCGGATGGTCCATGCGGTGGTTGCCATAGGCATCGACGACTCCGACCCGGAAAACGGCGGGCTTTTCTTCAGCCCCGGCAACCACAAGAAGGGGGTGTTTCCCATGAATGCCGGTGGGGTGATCGATCCCCAAGTCGCCGAAATGTTCTCCTGGGAACCCGTAGTATGGAAGGCTGGCGACATCTTCATCTTCGACGATTACGCACCGCACTACTCACGACCGAACAAAAGCAATCGTTCGCGGCGGACACTCTACTTGGTGTTCCAGCGTGCTTCAACCGGTGGACCGACCCGCGCTGAATATAACGTGCTTAAGCGCGCCCTTAACCCGCCCGAGGGCAAAGTGGCCGATCTCGACAAACTCAAGCCCCCAAATGGCATTTTCTATCGCGATTGAGCTCACGCAGCCAGGCGGAGGCATGCACACGAAACGGATCGACCGCTCAAAAATGCGCGGAGAGTATGGCGTTCTGATTTGCGGGCTCGCGGAGCATCGACCGCAGCCCGTTAAGACGCTTCGGCACGTGGATTGTGGAGGTGGTCGCAGGGCGGCCTTCTATGACGCCTACAGACCGACTGGTGCCGCCCTCGTCGCCCGCCTGGCGGCCCAGAGCTGCATTATCCTGGCCGGGGCCGCCAACGGGTCGGGCTACCGTTTCTCTCCACAAATTGCACGGGAGGCTGTTGCGTTGGCAGCCGAAGATCCCACTGCTTCAACAGCTTAGGTTCGTCATGCGCAAATACACGTTTTCTCGAACGGAGCTGTCGCGGGCGTTCGGTATCGACATGGCCACGCTTGGAACGGGAAGCGCTCGCACGGGGTTTTCATTCGGAAAGGTTGGACCCGGCATCACATCCGAGCCCCATCGGCACGACGAAATCGAGGCCTTCGTGGTCCTGTCTGGCGCGGGCAAGGTCACTACCGACCGTGGGGAAATCTCGGTCGAGGCGGGCGATGTCGTTCTGTTCCACCCTTTTGAAGCGCATGTGCTGCGCAACGACGGAAACGAAGACCTAGATTTCGTCGATGTCTACTGGCGAGACGGCGAGGCCGCCCTTGATGCCGCTGCAAAGACCACGGCTCCACGCGGGCCGATTTTCGTCTTCTCCACGCCGCCAACGCCAAATGGCGATCTGCATCTGGGGCATCTTTCTGGCCCCTATTTCGGCGCCGACGTCTATACTCGTTTCCTGCGCATGAAAGGAGTCGAAGCATATCACCTCACTGGAAGCGATGACAACCAGAGCTACGTCACGACACGCGCCGATGCCGATCAATCGACGCCTGCAACCGTGGCGCACTACTACGCCGACGAGATTCGCGCCACGCTTGCACTTTTCGATTGTGAGGTCCACAGCTTCCAACCCACAATGGGCGATGACGGTTACGGCGAGTTTCAAGCCGCGTGTTTCCGCAGTCTTCTGAGCAGCACGGCGGTAGATCTACGCCAGAGCCCTGCGCTTTTCGATGCTGTGACAGGCCACTATCTTTACGAGCCGGATGTTAGCGGCCTTTGCCCCGATTGCGGCGGCTCCGCCGGTGGCAACATCTGCGAGGAATGCGGCGCCCCAAACCTTTGCCACGACTTGGGCGCAGCCCGGTCACGGCAGTCTGCCGAGGCGCCGCTGGTCGGCTCCGTCCGCCGCCCGGAACTTGCCTTGGACCAATGCTACGACAATATCGACCGGCATCTAAGGGCGTCGGGCGTCCCGCTACGGATCTTGGATCTCTTCGCGCGCCTACGCCGACGCGGCAACTTTTCAGTGCCCATTACCCACCCCTCGGACTGGGGCCTGCCGGCCGAAGGGTTCCCGGGGCAAGTGATCTGGGTCTGGCCCGAAATGGCCTTCGGTTTTCTTTACAACATTCAGGCGCTCGGCCGCTTGCTGGGTCGCGACTGGAAGGCGGAGATGCCCGCCAACGACTGGCAGATTGTCCATTTCTTCGGCTTCGACAATTCGTTCTACCACGCGCTACTCTACCCCGCTCTTTACGCCGAGGTCTTCTCCCACTGGACGCCACGCATCCACTATCACGTCAACGAGTTCTACCTGCTCGACGGCAAGAAGTTCTCAACCAGCTGCTGCCATGCGGTCTGGGGCAAGGAGGTTCTGAGCCCAAAGACAGTCGACGTCGTGCGCCTCCATTTGGGCCTGACACGCCCGGAAGGTGAGCGGACGGATTTCAAGCTGGACGCGCTGCGCCGCACCGAGAACGAGGTGTTCCAAGGGATTTGGCTGAACTGGCTTGATGCGTTGAACCAGGAAATCAAGCAGGATTTTGCCGGCCGTGTACCCGATGCAGGTGACTGGAGCCCGGTCGACCGCGCCTTCTTTGCTCGGATAGAGACCTATCGCGCGGCGATGGAGCGCGCCTATTCGGACGAAGGCTTCTCGGTCCGGCGCGCGGCCGCTCAGGTCTGCGATTTCGTGCGCGATTGCGTGATCTACCGTCGGGCGCAAGACTATGCAGCGGCGCGACGTTTCTATCCCGCCCGCAATCGGACTTCGCTAGCCCTTCAGACGACGGCCGCTGCGATCCTGGCAGCGACACTCGCTCCGCTGATGCCCCGATTCGCCAGAACGCTGGCGCGAGGCATCGATGGCGTCTCAACCGAAACATGGCCCCGGTCCGTCCAGCGCCTTGCGCCCGGGACGCGCTTTGATCTCGGACCCGTGTTGGTGTTCTACGCCAAATCCGGCAATCCTCATCTCGATGAGGAGGAAGCACTGTGAGCCCAAAGGTGCATCAGTGAGCTATCCCAATCTCGACCAGATCTGCGCGGCAATCAAAGCCGATGATGCCAAATATCTTTACTCGCTGTCACTGGCGACCGAACCCGCTATCAGACGGTAGAGACCAGATTGGCGGACCTGAACCAACGCATCGTCGACACCCTGGCCCGCGCCTTCGAGGACCGCTCGGCCGATCGCTTCGCAGCCCTTGCTGTTTCGTGCCGCAAATGCCGTGTGGGCTCGACTGCGCTGACCAACCTCTTCGGCATCGCGGGATTTCCGTCCTCCAGCCGGTCAAGACTGTCATGCGGTTCGAGGCGCTTGGTCAACCTGGCGCGCCCTGGATCGTGCGCCGATCACCGGAAATGTCGAATGCTAATGCCTGCCTGATGGTATCTTCGATTCTGTCCGAGCCTGTACTGGCGCGGCAGTCGGCCGAAGAACAACTGAGCTACTGACAATCGGAAGGTAGCAGGTTCAAAATTCTGCCCCAGAAACCGGATATTGCGCACAACCAGCGTTGACGATCGCGATGGTGCACAAGCTTCCAACCAGACCCGCGCAAAGACAGCCCGTCGCCTGAAGATAGTCGGCGAGGGCCGCCAAATCTCTCGCAAGCGTATCCTCCGTCACATGCACGCCGTCTTCGCCGACAATGCAGACGTTTGTCTCGTCGAGAGATAAGTCCAGCCAGGGTGCTCCTTCAGGATTGCGTGTTTGCTCGGGTACGGAGCCGCCCCTCAGTTCCCAATCGAGGAGCGATCCTACAATTCACATATTTGGAGATCGCTCGCTAGGTTACCCGGTCTGTGAACCCTGCAAGCCGAAAATTCAGATGCCGCCCATGCAGAGATATTTCATTTCGAGGTAGTCCTCGAGGCCATGGCGGGATCCCTCCCGCCCGATGCCGGACTGTTTTATCCCACCGAACGGCGCCGCTTCTGAAGACATCCGGCCGGTATTTACCCCGACCATTCCATATTCCAAGGCCTCGGCCACACGCCAGACACGCTTCAGGTTGGAGGCATAAAAGTAGGCCGCGAGGCCGTAGATCGTGTCGTTGGCCTCACGCACGACCTGATCCGCATCTTTGAAGCGAATAATCGGTGCCAGCGGCCCGAATGTCTCTTCTTGCGCGACGGTCATCTCGCTGGAGACACCGGTCAGGACTGTCGGTTGGAAAAACGTGCCATTCGTGCCGATGCGTTTGCCCCCGCATCGAATTGCGCCGCCTTTGGCGACGGCATCGGCAATATGGGATTCGATCTTGGCCAAAGCGTGCTTGTCGATGAGCGGTCCGATGTCCACTCCGGGAGCGAAACCGTCACCAACTTGAAGTTGGCGAGCCCGTTGCACGAATTTCTCGACGAACTCGTCGTGAACGCCCGACTGGACGTAAAGGCGGTTCGCCGAAACGCAGGTCTGGCCGGCATTGCGGAACTTCGCCTGGATCGCACCGTCAACCGCGGCATCGATATCGGCATCATCGAAGACGATGAAAGGTGCATTGCCGCCGAGTTCAAGGCTGACTTTTTTGATCTGGTCCGAGCACTGGCGCATGAGAAGGCGCCCGATCTCAGTCGACCCGGTGAAGCTGATCTTGCGGACCTTGGGATTGGTACAAAGTTCGCGGCCGACCGCGTCACCTTCGGACGCATAGATCAGGTTGACGACGCCTTCGGGAAAACCAGCCTGATGGGCGAGGGCGAACATTGCTCCCGCCACGAGCGGCGTCTGTTCAGCGGGCTTGAGGACGATCGTGCAGCCCGCCGCCAAGGCTGGCGAGATTTTGCGCGCCACCATCGAGGCCGGGAAGTTCCATGGCGTTATCGTGCCAACAACTCCGATGGGCTGTTTGATTACCAGCATTCGGCGGTCCATCGATGGTGCGGAGATCGTCTCGCCATAGACGCGATTGGCCTCCTCGGCGTACCATTGCAGATAGGCCGCAGCATGCGATATCTCCGACTTGGCTTCGGCAAGCGGCTTGCCCATCTCCGCGGTGAGAATCGCGGCGAGATCGTCCGCGTGGTCGATGATCAACTGATGCCATCGCCATAGAACGTCGCTGCGCTCACGTGCGGTCAACCCTGCCCATCCAGGCTGCGCGACATAGGCCTTGTCGATCGCAGCGCATGTCTCCTCGACACCCATGTCGGGTAGTTCTGCCAGCACTTCGCCAGTCGACGGGTTGAGGACCTCGAATGTCCGCTCGCTAATCCGCGTGCCAAGTGCCGGCAGGCGATCAATGGGTCCAAACAGGCCGGGGGATCTCAGGTGACGGATCATCGGCAGGCACAGGGGCAATACCGGATTCCTCCTCAACGCAGCAGGTATATATAGCAAGTGCGGTGTGTACTCCGCGACGTCCGGGTTCCTTATAGGGCCTCGGCCAGACAGCTGGTAGACCACGGTACCCGACTGGAAAGGGAGAATACCTGAATACGCTAGAAGATGCCTCCCGGTTCTACTAGTCGAACGATTGAACAACGGACATCGGCTTCGCCAGCCGCGCGGAGTGGATGCTGGTGGCCTGCGCCTACAATCTGCGGACCACGAATCGGCGACTCTATCCACTCGAAGAGAGGCTGGCCTGAGGAGGAGCGCACCCCAATAATGACGCCTGAACCGGCAAATGCCTAGCAAGGCCCGCGAAAACCGCTCCTCGCGGCTTTAAACAGATCCCGTTTACCCGGCGAGCGCCCGCAAGATGAGAAAGAGGATGGAGAGGAACAGGGTGGCGAAGGCGCGCCAGGTCTTCCCTTCTCCCACAAGGGGTGAAGGGAAGACCGGGCGGCGCATTTGCATGGGGATGGAGCTCATGATCAATTCCCCGCCTGTTGCTGCGGCAAAAGATAGCCTGTCGTCGAATGGTCGAGCACCAGATAACGCGCGGCGACCGCCTTGACCTCGTCGGTGGTGACCTTGCGGACGCGGTCCGGCCTCTCGAGCACGTCCTTCACACTGCCACCGGTGGTGAGCGTCTTGCCATAAATGTTGGCGATGTGGTCCAGCTCGTCGTGCACAAAAATCACCGAGCGGATATAGCGGTCTTTGGCCTTGTCCAGCTCGTCGCTGGTGACGCCATCCTTGGCGATCCGGGCGACTTCGGCAACGGCCGCCGCTTCGAGATCGACGAGCTTTGCATCGCCGCGCGGCGAGCCGGAGATGATGAAATTGGTGTCGTCTAGCATGGTGCCCTGGAAGGAGGCGCCGGCCGCCGAGGCTATGCCTTGCTTGACGACAAGCTCCTGATATAGCCGGCTACGGTTACCGCCGCCGAGGATCTCGGCCAGCAGGTCGAGCGCCTCGGCCTCGCCGGGCTCTGCCGTATGATAGGACGGCACCACCCATTGAGTGGAAAAGCTCGGCACCGATACGCGCGCATCGGTCATCGTCACTGTGCGCCTGGTGTTCTGCTCCGGCTCGACCGGGCGGTTGCGCGGGGGCAGGTCCGGCCCGCGCACAACCTTGCCATAGGTTGTCTCGGCCAGCGCCTTCACCGTCTCAGGCTCTACGTCGCCGGCCACCACCAGCACGGCGTTGTTCGGTCGGTAGTATTTGTTGTAGATGGTGAATGCGTCGGTGCCGTTCAGCTTCTCCATCTCCTGCATCCAGCCGATGACCGGAATGCGGTAGGGCTGGTTCTGCCGCAACGTCGCGTTGACCTGCTCGTCCAGCAGAGCATGCGGGTTCGTTTCTCTGCGCCAACGGCGCTCCTCCAGGATCACGTCGCGCTCGGTCTTGATATCATCCTCGTTGAGGATGAGGTTGAACATGCGATCGGCCTCGAAGCCCATCATCTCACCCAACGCCGAGGGCGCCACCGTCTCGAGGAAGGTGGTGTAGTCATAGGCGGTGAAGGCGTTATTGTAGCCGCCAATGGCTGAGACGGCTCGGTCGAACTCGCCGGCGGCGTGGTTGATCGTCGCCTTGAACATCAGATGCTTGAGGAAATGGGCAAGGCCGGATTTGCCGGGTGGCTCGTCGGCGCTGCCGATCTTGTACCAGACCATATGAGTGACGATCGGCGCGCGGTGATCGGGGATGACGACCACTTCCATGCCGTTGTCGAGCAGGAAATCCGTCACTTTGCCGCCGTCGGTGGCGGCCAGAGCCGGAGCGGTCGTCACCAGGGCCAGCGCGGTGGCAATGAACGCGTTGCGCAGCCAGGGGGACGATCGATGGCTCCGGTTGTGGTGGCTGGTCGAAAGGCAAGGTTCGAGGCAACGTGATTTGTTCCTCATTTTGATGAAGGCGCTGCGTCCCCGTCTCCCTGCGTGGGAGGATCGGCGCGCAGCGCCGAGCCAGATGAATAAGCTCTTCATGGTGCCAGGCCTTACTCGAGCCTCATCTTTGGATGGACCCAGGAGACCTGCGGCAGTATTTCTTGGTGAAGTGATCATTGGACGGATTCTCCTTGGTCCGCGACGGCCTTGCGAAGACCAAGCATGCACCGTGCCAGATCAGAAAACCGTTCGAGGCATGTGGACAAATCGGGCTCTGCCATGTTGCGCATCCGACATTGTCGGACATCGGACAGGGCCGAACGCGACGCGCGCGCGGCTGAGAATATCTTCTTCGTTCGGAAGACGATTGGGCGCGCTGCCGGGGGAGGGGTATAGGATGCGCTTCGAATGGCCGCTGCACTGACGGTGAGAATGGAGATGTTGGTCGCCCCAGCGGAACCCTGTCCTCGACAGCCAGACCGGGTCGATGCTGAAGGGCAGAGGCGTGAGCAGCCCAGCCAACTCGAGCGCGGAGCCTGCTCGCGCGCGAAGACGGATCTGATCAAAGATCGGCGAGTTGGGCGATATCCGCGAGGCGCTGGAAAACGAAGATCGTAGGACTCGGGCCGGAAAAAACGATGCGGTTGCGCGCTTCTGGCGTAATGCGCCTGCCGCGAGGCCGTTGAGCCTGATGAGTTGCTGCGGGAAAGGGGAGTGTTTGCGCGGGACCTTGGTCAAACGTAAGAAACAACCGTCGAGCTCGCCGTGGATGGGGGCATGCAGGCACGTTTGTCGCTGGAGGACAGCAGCACGGAAGGTGTCCGCGCTTGCCGTCGTCGCTGGGTACCAACAGGAGAATTTGGCGGTCGCGATCGAATTCATCTGCGTAAATACCGCCTGGCTGTGCTCGGTTTGCCGGCGAACAGATTTTGCCTTCTTTGCGGCTGCAAACGCATCGCTGGCGGCGTGGTCCCTTAGGTCAAGAGCATCGGGTGAGTAACAGCCTGATCCTGCTCAATCTGATACGCGCCAACCGCCTCGCCGGATTGTGGAACCGCTCGCGGGTAGCTTCTACCACAAACAGCAAGGTCATGAAATCAAGTAGGAAGTCGTCGATCGCTTGGGAGATTGTTTCTGACTTGCCCTTGAACTGGGCCAGCAAAACGCGCGCGCTATCGATCGCTTCCACGCTGGTGGCATTGATTAACCCCTCGACCCTCTTGAAACAATCCAATACGAAACTCCTTCAAGCGCTTGCCACGCCGTTATGCACGAAGGTAGCTCCGTGAACTACCCGGCCCTTGACCTGGCGGCACGAGCAGCGGTCGGCCGTACGTCTCGTGCCTCCAAGCACCAGCCATAGACGTGGCGCTGAGGAGCGTTGGAAGGGTCGGGCGCTTCCGGCCATGCTCGAGCGGTAGTGTAAGGACAGAGCCTGCTGGCTGTAGGCGGTCGCGATGGAGTGCGCCAGTTGCGCCGACCAATCAAGCCGGCCTTGAAATTTTTCGTTTTGCTGCCCCTAAGTCTCGGCTATGAATCGGACTGGCCAAATGGCCTGCCCACGTTGCAATTGTTACAAAGGAATACGTATATGGCGACCGGAACAGTGAAGTGGTTCAATAGCACCAAGGGGTTTGGATTTATCCAACCCGACGATGGCGGTCAGGATGTTTTCGTCCACATTTCCGCTGTCGAACGCGCGGGCCTCTCGACCCTCGCTGACGGCCAGAAGATCAAGTATGAGATTGAACAGGACCGCCGTACTGGCAAATCCTCCGCTGGCAGTCTCAGCAAAGCTGGCTGAATTTACTCTTGCGTCTTGGCAAGAGTGGGCGCGCAGGTCCGGAGGTCCTCACGGCCGCTCGATAGGAGCGAGCAAAAACTGAGGGCCGCAGATTGCTGCAGGCGTCGCGAATTCCTCATGAAACAGAGTTATTTGAAAGGAGGCGGGGTTGGCCCCGCCTTTTTCTATGACGCGCAGATTAAGCCGATGTCTGCAACGCTCCAGAACGAATCTCGATTGCCGAAATCAAGCCGCGACCTTCTTGCGGGTTCGCTTCGTCGGCGCCGGTTCCGGCGCTTCCGGCGCTTTCGGTTTGCGGCCGAGCCCCATCGTCTTGGCCAATGACGAGCGCGCCGCGGCGTAGTTCGGCGCGACCATGGGATAATCCGCCGGCAGGCCCCATTTGGCCCGATATCCATCCGGCGTCAGCCCATAGTGGGTCGACAGATGGCGCTTTAGCGATTTGAATTTCTTCCCGTCCTCAAGGGAGATGATGTGGTCCGGTGTCACCGACTTCCTGATCGGGACTGCAGGCGTAAGGGCAACCGGCTCTTCTGCAGAGACACCTCCGGCCGTCCCTTTCAGAGCTGCGTGCACTTGGCCGATGAGGGCAGGGAGATCCCCCACCGGGATCGGATTGTTGGAGACATAGGCTGAGACGACATCGGCCGTGAGCTCGATGAGGGTGTCGATGTTTTTTTCGGCTTCTTCTGTCATGAAACTCTCCAGGCGGCGTGAAACACAGTCGGCGAAGCGTCGCTTCATAGTGGCGGTCTCCGCTGAAAGCAACCAAGGTCTCGACAGGATTATTGCGATGCTCGTCCAGCAGCGAGATCTATAGCGCAGTATCGCGCCGTCATGACCGTCGATGCGTTCCGTTGTTGGCGACCAGCCGCGGTGCTTGCGCATTTTCAGGCGCGTCTCGGCCGTAAGCTTTGCGCCAAAATGACCAGTAATCTCGAAACGAAGCGGGCTATTCCTGTTTCGCCATCCTCTTTTTGGCTGTGAAATCGGTGGCCAAGCAGTGGCCGCTTCCTAGTGGCGCGTGGAGGAAGTATCAAGCGTTGATTCGCAATGGTCGAAACGATGTAGATTCATCATCCGGTGAGCCGCTCTCGCAGCAGGATGTTAGGGATTGGCCCGCTGGTAAACCGAGGACATCAGGCCGCTGCTTTGCTATTGAACCGCTATCGCTGTGACAACACATTCCGCAATGGTGGGCGAGTGTAGAGAAGGCGCCTGTTCACTCAAACTACCGATTCAGCAGGTCGGGAGGAACGAATGGGCTCAGGGACTTTCAGCAGCCCACTTTTCGTAAGGCGTGCAGCGCACATCGTGCAAGAGATTGCCAGTGGTGCGGATGCTATCGATTTCCTCAACGAATGGCCAGAAGATCGCAAAGACCGCATCTACGAAGCGCCCTCAGGGCGTGCTTTGATGCATACAACGGACCAAAACCCGTGAGCGCGGCGCGCAAGACTTTTTTCCGCTTTGCGAAACAGGTCGCCATATTGGAAGATGCAACCTCCGCGATGCAATAGCTCGCTGCCTGCATGTCGGCAGTGGAAAAGCGCAAGTATAGGCGTCGTCAGTCGTGTGTGAGGCTGGAGCGAGTACGCCGACGGGGTTATCGTATCGAGATTTCGCCGGCATCTGGAGCGTACAATAGCGAACAAACAATATTTTGCGCGCTATGGCGACGTTAATCATCTTGTTGTATTTGTAAATCAGCTTCTCGCGACAGGACTGCAATGCTTCCGGTGTGAGAATCACTGTGTGGGACTGGGTTCTCTCGAATTCATGACGGTAAATTGCCCTGTAATTATAGCAAAGCAGTTGGCCCATTGAAGCTGATAAACGAAGCCAAAATTGTGCTCAGTCGCCTGCCAATATTCGCTCGATGGAGGCTATAGGCCTCACAAGCCAATCAAAACAGCTACTCGGGCGCCCTTTGAAATTCGTGTAATTTTGCTCACCCGAAACGGCCCTCTACAGTCGAAATAAGATCGTCCCGCAAAGGTGCTACAAGACACTATCGCGGATCGATTTGGGCCCACGTCGATCTGGCGAAGGCAGGCGGAAGTCGAGCAGGACCTGCTGCGGAACAGATAACCGGCCCCAAACCGAATCGGACACGGTGGCCCCGATTTCTTCATAGTTGAAGGCGCAGAGAGAACCGAAGCACGGCTCCGGGCTCCGGCGCCGCCGCTTGCCGAGCAGCGATCCTCCGCCTCCCTGAAATCCAATCGAGAAGAGCGTTCAATTCCGGGACGGTCCAAGCTCTGCCGCGAAAACAGGTGTCAGACCACCCGGTCCTCTCCCGCAACTGATCTAGCGCAGGGCGTTCATGAGCCGCATATCCCAGAGTGGCTGCGTGCACGACGCAGCGAGATCATTTATGAAAATCCTATTCAGTACGATGGCTGTCCCCTTGCTGGCAGCCACCGCTTTTGCTGCGGATTCGATCCCCACAGACCTCAGAGAAACGGCACTGGCCACCTTCAGGGCTTTGCCATCCACCACGCCGGCAGTCGCCAATAACCCGATCACCCCGGAGAAGATCGCTCTCGGCAAGGCACTGTTCTTCGATCCACGCGTCTCGGCGTCAGGCGTCTTGTCGTGCAACTCGTGCCACAACCTGGCCACCGGCGGCGACGACAATCAAGAAACCTCGATCGGCCATGGTTGGCAGAAGGGACCGCGCAACGCGCCGACTGTACTGAACGCTGTCTTCAACATCGCCCAGTTCTGGGATGGTCGTGCCGAAGACCTGAAGGCTCAGGCGAAGGGACCGGTCCAAGCCGGCGTCGAAATGGCCAATACACCGGGTCAAGTCATCGCCACCCTCAAGTCGATGCCGCAATATGTCGATTGGTTCGATGCAGCTTTTCCGGCTGAAGCCGATCGGGTCACCTTCGACAACTTCGCCAAGGCAATCGAAGCCTTCGAGGCGACACTGGTCACCCCGGCCCCCTTCGACAGCTTCCTGAATGGTGATGAGGCTGCCATGACTTCCGAACAGAAACAGGGCCTGGCGCTTTTCATGGACAAAGGCTGCTCGTCCTGCCATGCCGGCATCAACGTTGGTGGGGAAGCCTATTACCCATTCGGCCTCGTGGAACAGCCCAGCGCCGAGGTCCTGCCGGAAAAAGACAAGGGCCGATTTGCGGTCACCAATGCAGCCGACGATTCCTATGTTTTCCGCGTGGCGCCGCTGCGCAACGTTGCACTCACCGCGCCATACTTTCATTCGGGCAAGGTTTGGGATCTGAAACAGGCCGTTGCCATCATGGGAACCACCCAGCTTGGCGTGGTACTGGCGGACGAAGAAGTCGACCTGCTTGTTGCCTTCCTCAACTCGCTGACCGGAAAGGCACCCGAGGTCGCCTATCCCATCTTACCCGCCGAAACGGCGACAACACCCCGGCCTATAATGCAGATCTTAGGAAAATAAACGGCCAGCTGACTGCGGAACATCGCAATTGGCAATGATTGCGACTTTTACTGGGACGAGACGATCGCGACCTCCATGAGAACGCAAATGGCTCGTTTCCAAAGTGCAGACACTGCTTCCGTCACCAGCTCGTTGCGATGGAATCATGTTTGGGATCTGCCGTGCGACATGCCAAGGAAGGCGTCTGACGCATGAGGCTCGCGCGCTGTCGATACCGCGCGGCGGCCGGCCATCGCGCTGGCGGCCGAATTGCCGCGCGCCGAAGTGATCGGCCCCCTTAGGGCGAAGGGGCAGCCACTCCGTCCTCCATGTCGAGTGATTCTTCGACTGCTTCCGGATTCCGGGCGATGGTCCAAAGGAGAGTATTCGCCGCTGCATCCGGTTTCGAGCGACCTTGCTCCCAGTTTCGAAGCGTTGCCAGATCGAGGCCATACCTCACGGAGAATGCCTCCTGAGAGAGCTTCGTGCGATCCCGGACTTCGCGAACACTTATCGGCCGTGGCGCATGAACCTTCGCGATCACGCCTGCGGACGACAGTTCATTCTTCAGTGCCAATAGGTCGTCGACGCAAGGAACCGTCACGAACGCCTTGCCGTGATCGACCATCTCCGTGAGTATCGCGTGGGCCGTCCTGAGCGGCAGCTGTCTCTTAAGGAGAATCCGGGCGGCCTCAGGAGTATTCGCGCCGTGAAGAAAACTGAGGCTCAGTCGGACGGGAGAGCCTGACGACACCGGGACGACGTCCCGGGTTCGCACCCGTTGTCCGTACCGCTCCATGAATTTCGATTTAGTCGACATTAAGCTTCTCCGCGATCACTCGACCGAGCTTGCGCAATTTGGACCATCCCCACTGGAGGCATCGCGATAAAAGTACGCCAAACAACGCTAAGGGAGAACAAGCAGTGATCTGATTTCGTTCGACGCTCGTTTTCGAGAGCCGTTCTGGGTCGTTCGCAATCAACTGTGTAGGCCAGCGGAGCGAGCAAGGAGCGCCAGATCCGGACAGGGCTGAGTGGGGTGTTTCTCCGAAAGGTGGGCCATGCCCTAAGGGACACGAGATGTAGTGGACTCGTCGATCCGCGCGGTTTCGATTCGCGCACCCGGGCACAACGCTTGGATAAGTCCCATCAAATGCTCTCCGGTGCCCGTCATCTGTATAGCTGACATTGGGCCGAGGGCTTCCAGCACGAGCCACATGGCGCGGGTATCGACCGTGACCCATGGTGCGCCGCCCCTGCCGCCAGTTCCAGCGGCGGCACGTGACACCGGAATCATCGCACCAGACGACTTCGCCCGGTTCGGGATGCTCGGTTACCATTTCACCTTGCTGGATCGTGTCGAATGGCTCCGCTCCCTTCGCAATTAAAAGTCTCGGGACCCCCTGGTAGAGATCGAGATCTTCCCCGCCAATCGGAACGCCATACAACACGCTGACGGCATTGTAGGCATCAACCAGTGGGGAAATCCGCGGGAGAGAGCCATCTTTCCGCACCCGTTTGAGAAGCGCGGCGGCCGAGCACGGCGTTCGATTGGCCTTTGTGCCGAAAGCCTCGTAGGCAACGGCCCACGCCGCAAGACGCGCGTCCCTTTGGGCGTCATCGCGAAGCGCCGCCTGTTCCGCCGCCGCAATCGTGTCGTTCAACGCCTGTGCATCCGGCACGGCGATTCCAGCGTTCCGCACCACAATGCTGATCAGATGAAAATCCCGGTAGCGGGCCTTGATCTCGGGGCAATCAATGGCGTGAAAGACATGGGATGCTCTTTTCTCATGGGGAGGCTTTGCGCTGCGGGTGGTTCGGGAAATGTTTCAAGAAAGGTGCTTGTCGAGCGTCCAGATCTTCTGGCGTCGCCATGGTGCATGCCGCACCATGCGCTGGATAATTCCATCATTCGGCGGTGGACAAGGCCTGATAGAGATCGTCGATTATGTCTTGCGGGTGCTCGAGCCCACCTCGGCCGGCAACAAGCTACGCCTCCTCCAGATCCTCCATTTCATAGGAGGCAGCGGGCGCGATATGGATGTGAAGCAGCTTTCCTTGCCGGGTCATGCATCGCTTTCGGAAATTCGTCTCGCACGAAAATCTGCCGCCAAACTGGCCTGATCAACAGCATGGTATGGCGTTTTCCCAGTCCAGTTGGCTTTGCAACGAAACGCGGTTCAGCCCAAGGGGTCGGTATCCTCGCCAGCACCCCACGTCCCCGCCGTTTTAGCCACCGTGTCCCGGCAACGCGTCTTGCACCTGCTTGACAACCGCTCGCAGGACCTCAACGCCCTTCTCGATCTGCCGAATGCTCAAAGCGGCATAGCCCATGACAAGCCCCACGCGATCGATGTGGCCTTCGTCCGACTGCCGCTCGTAAAGGGGCGAGATCAGGTGTAGCCCCAAACCCGCACGTCGGGCGGCTTCGACCAGTGCCGTTTCCTGCGATCGTGGCAGGTCGTTGAACCAGACGGCGACGTGCAGTCCGGCCTCTGCTCCCTGGACAGCGATGCGATCGCCGAAGCTGTGCCGCAAGGCGCCCAACAACGTCTCCCGACGCTCGCCGTTCAGCCTGCGCACGCGCCGCACATGGCTTTCGTAGCCGCCATTTTCGATCAAACAAGCCAGAGCCTCCTGTTCAGCCACCGGCGAATGCCGGTCCGAGAATTGTTTGGCGGTTGCGAAGACCTCCTGCAATTCCGGCGGGACGACGAGGTAGCCTATGCGCAGCATCGGCGAGAGCGTTTTGGAGATCGTGCCGAGGTAGATGACAGCCCCGTGGTCCTGGAGGCTGTGCAGCGGAGGGACCGGATTGATGTCGTAGCGATATTCGCTGTCGTAGTCGTCCTCAATCACATAGGCGCTGTTGTTCCGCGCCCATTCCAGAAGCTGGTGGCGGCGTGTGATCGGCATGACGCCGCCCAGCGGAAACTGATGCGATGGCGTGACATAGGCCAGTCGTGCACCAATCCCCGCCAGCAACTCCGTCTTCATCCCGTCCTCGTCGACGGTGACCGGGATGGGCGAGGCGCCTGTGCTGGCAAAGACCTGACGCGCCATCCTGTAGCACGGGTCCTCGATGACGAAGCGGTCGGCGGGATCGAGAAGCAGGCGCGCGCACAGATCGAGGCCCTGCTGCGAACCGTTGACGATGATGATCTGCTCGAGGTCGCAGCTCAGGGTTCGGGCGCGCCAGAGATAGCCCTGGAGCGCCTGACGCAGCCGGCGCGAGCCGCGAGGGTCGTCATAGGCAAGACGCAACGGGCGCTGCGCCATTGCCTCGTTCATCGCGCGTTTCCAGATCAATGCAGGGAAATCTGACGGCGCCAAGTCGCCATAGCGGAAATCGACCTTTAGCGCATTCGGCAGATAATCTGGCCAGGGCGGTGTAGCGCGCAGTCGTCGCCCATAGGCGGACAGAAGAACCGGGCCGAACCGTTTCGCGGACATGCGGCGTGTCTCAGGGCCGATCAACGAAGATGCAACGCGAGGTCGCGCGCCTTGACGGGCTTCGATGAAACCTTCCGCGGCCAGTTGCTCATAGGCGACTGTCACCGTCGTTCGCGAAACCCCAAGGTCATTTGCGAGGCCTCGGGAGGAAGGCAGCTGACTGCCGGTTTCGTAGACACTTCCGAGGATCTGCTCGCGAAGAGCCTCGTAGATCTGGCGTGCACCCATCGCGTGCGTGCGACCTGCAGAACCGGCACTTGAAGACTGGACCATTTCATTCATCGCCAACTGGATATTTCACATTGGCCAGTTTGCCGTCAATCTTTCGGAAACCCAAGCAAGATCTTAGAGGCCGAATGACCCGCTCCTATCAATCGGAAACCGATGCTCTCACGCGGTCGCTCAACGACACCGGTCCCGGATTCGCCACTCGGGCGATCCATCATGGCTACGATCCGGCCCGCTTTTCCAATGCCGTTCAGCCGCCAGTCTTCTTGACCTCGACCTATGGATTCGAAAGCGTGGCAGCGAACGAGGCCGCCGCCGCGCTTGGCGGAAGGCTCTATGCGCGCGAATACAATCCGACGACGGAGATCCTCGAACAACGGCTCGCCAATCTGGAAGGAGCCGAGGCAGGTCTGGTCGTTGCCTCGGGGATGGCGGCTTTCGGGACGCTGATCCTGTCGCTCCTGTCCCAAGGCGATGAACTCATCGTCCACAGGACGCTTTATGCGAACACGCTTGCCATGGTCGAACAGGCGGTCCCCCGCTTCGGCATCAAGGTCGTCGCGGTCGACCTGTCCGATCCTCACAATCTCGATGCCGCGATTACCGAGCGGACCCGGCTTGTTTTCTTCGAGACGCCGGTGAATCCGCTGAGCCGCATCTGCGACATCGTTGCCATTGCCGAGCGCGCCCGCGCGCGCGGTGTGAAGGTTGCAGTCGACAGCACCTTCGCCTCCCCCGCGCTCCAGCGGCCGCTCGAACATGGGGCAGACCTCGTGCTCCACTCGCTGACCAAATACATCAATGGGCACGGCGATGCCCTTGGCGGGGCGATTCTCGGCGACGCGCAAACGCTCCGCACGCTGCACGAAACGGGCCTGCGCTACATCACCGGCGCAGCGCTCTCGCCCATGTCAGCCTTCCTGATCCTGCGCGGTCTGAAGACGCTCACGCTGCGCATGGAACGGCACAGCGCCACGGCCCTTGCGGTGGCTAAGGCGCTCGAGGCGCACCCGGCGGTTTCATGGGTGAGTTATCCCTTCCTCGACTCGCACCCTGATCAGGTGACGGCGCGAAAGCAGATGTCCCAAGGGTCGGGCATGTTGGCCTTTGGCCTCCACGCTGGGTTCGAGGGCGCGCGGCGGATGATGGACCGGCTCAACCTGATCACCCGGGCTGTCAGCCTCGGCGATGCCGACAGCCTCATCTATCATCCAGCAAGCCTCACACGTGCTCGGCAGCCGATCCGCAAGGATGCCCATTTGGCCGACGGAGTCGGCGAGGACCTCATGCGTCTCTCGGTGGGCCTTGAAGACGCCGATGACCTAATCGCCGACCTGCGGCGGGCTCTGGACGCCTTGTGATGACCTGTCGTCCGGCCAGTCCTGCGCTCACGCACAAACCTGGAGCCTTGCCATGGCATTCCTGAGCGGTCTTTCCGCGTTTCCCATCACGCCCGCCGATCGTGACGGCCGCGTCGATACCGTTGCTCTGCGCAGGCTGATTGCTCGGCTTGGCGCCGCTCAGGTCGACTCCATCGGTCTTCTCGGCAGCACCGGCACCTACATGTATCTGTCGCGCGAGGAACGGCGACGGACGCTCGCCGAGACCTTGGACGAAATCGCCGGGCGAACGCCGGTCGTGGTGGGTGTGGGCGCGTTGCGCACCGATGAAGCAGTGAGGTTCGCGCAGGACGCTAAGGCCCTTGGGGCTGCCGCGGGGTTGCTTGCCGCCGCCTCTTACACCCCGCTCACTGATGACGAGGTGTTCGAACATTTCTCCACGGTGGCGCGCGAAAGTGGCCTTCCGATCGTCATCTACGACAATCCAGGCACGACGCATTTCCATTTCACCCCAGCACTCGTCAACCGCCTGGCAAAGGTGCGGGGGATCGTCGCTATCAAGAATCCGACAGACAAGGGCGATGCGATCAAGAGCCATCTGGCCGACCAGAGGCGCACTATGCCGGAAGGGTTCTCGATCGGCTACAGCGGCGACTGGAACGCTGCAGAGGCCATGATCGCCGGCGCCGACACATGGTACAGCGTCCTCGCCGGCATCCTGCCCGAGGTCTGCGTGAAGATCGTCACGGCGGCGCAACAGGGCGATGCGGCCGAAGCGCGACGGATCGATGCCACGCTTGCGCCGCTCTGGAGCCTCTTCAAGGAGTTCTCGAGCCTTCGCGTCGTCTATGCACTTGCCGAATTGCTCGACATTTGCCGTGCCGACCCCCCGCGTTCCATCCTGCCTCTGCCCTCAGCAGCGAAGCGCCAGATCGCCGCCGCGTTGGAACGCTTGCATCGGATGCCAGCCGGTGAACAGCGAACCCGGCGGCCAGTGAAGGAACCTGTCATGTAGTACCCGCGCATTTCGATGAACCGAGCCGAGAAGTCCTCTACGAACTGATCGAGAACAGTGCACTTGGCATGCTGATAACCCATGGCCGGAGCGGTCTCGACGCCAATCACATCCCCTTCGAACTCGACACGTCACAGGGAGAAAACGGTACCCTTTACTCCTGCGCGATTAATACACGTGCCGAAGGAAAGTGCACATTCTCGCTCGAGTGACTTATTTCAAAGGATGTGATCGCGTTTTGGCACATTCACGGCCGACATGCGGCAGCCGGTCACTCACCACATGGTGAGCAACCAGGAAACCCTCTGGCCTACACTTTCTACCGGAGCGCACGTGCTGCATCGACCATGTTCATGAGGGCAGGGCGGACCTCCTCCCATTTGCGTGTTTTGAGGCCACAGTCCGGGTTTACCCACAGTTGGGAATCCGACAGTCGCTCGCGGGCAAGCATGACGAGATCCGAAATCTCCCCGACTTCCGGGACACGTGGTGAGTGAATGTCGTAGACTCCGGGCCCGATTTCGTTCGGATATTTGGAGCTCGTGAAGGCGTCCAGCAGTTCCATTTTCGAGCGCGACGTCTCAATCGAAATGACATCCGCATCCATTTCAGCGATCGCGTCGATGATCTCGTTGAACTCCGAATAGCACATGTGGGTATGGATTTGAGTCGCGTCCTTTACACCCGTTGAAGCGATCCGGAAGCATTCGACAGCCCAGTCGAGATAGTCGTTCCAATCAGACTGGCGCAGTGGCAATCCTTCGCGAAACGCGGCCTCATCGATCTGGATCATCCTTGCGCCGGACCATTCGAGATCCGTCACTTCGTCGCGGATGGCGAGCGCGATCTGGCGGCATGCTTCGGAGCGCGGTACGTCGTCGCGAACAAAAGACCAGTTGAGAATGGTCACTGGGCCTGTGAGCATTCCCTTCACAGGGTTTTCCGTAAGCGACTGGGCGAATTGCCACCAGCGCAGCGTCATCGGATTGGGCCTCGATACGTCGCCGAAGATGATGGGGGGGCGCACGTAACGCGACCCATAGCTCTGCACCCAGGCATGCTGGGTGAAGGCGAAGCCGGACAGCTGCTCGCCGAAATGCTGTACCATGTCGTTTCGTTCGAACTCACCGTGCACCAGCACGTCCAGCCCGATCTCTTCCTGCCAGCGAATTGCAGCCTCGATCTCCTTCTTCAGGAAGGTCTCGTAATCGACATAGCTCAGCTGGCCCTTCGCATGAGCGGCCCGCGCCCTGCGTACCTGCGGCGTCTGCGGGAAGGACCCGATGGTCGTCGTCGGGAACGGCGGCAGCCCGAGCGTGCCGGCCTGGACTCTGGAGCGCTCGGCAAAAGCGCTCTCTCGTCGCTTCATGCTGTCGTCAATGCTGGCGATCCGTCCCTCAACAAGCGGGTCATGGATCTTCGTGGATGTCACGCGAGTGGCGGCAGCCTCGGCAGACGCTTTCAACGCGCCTGCCACCGCATCCCTGCCTTGAGTCAGGGCCCGGGCCAGCAACACCAACTCGTCGGTCTTCTGGGCCGCGAAGGCGAGCCACGACCTGATGTCCGCGTCGAGTTCGGTCTCCATGCGCAGGTCGATCGGCACGTGCAGCATCGAGCAAGAAGGCGCGATCTCGACGCGGTCCAAGGGCCAGCCGGCGACGATCGGTTTGATGCGGTCGAGAATGGCGGGCAGGTTCGCACGCCAGACGTTGCGGCCATCGATCAAGCCAAGCGAGAGCACCAGATCCTTCGGTGCGAGCCGACCCACGGTTTCCAGTTGCTCGGGAGCGCGCACGAGATCAATATGCAGCCCGGCCAGGGGCAGAGAAACCGCGGTTTCGAGATTGTCTCCCAGCGGCCCGAAATAGGTAGCCAGCATGATCTTCAGCTCGGGCGCGGCTTTCGACAGCTGGCCATAGGCGAATTCGAACGCAGCTCGTTCGTTCGGGTTCAGATCGAGGACAAGCGCTGGCTCATCGATCTGCACCCAGTCGGCTCCCGACAGCTTCAGCCTCTGCAGGAGTTGCTCGTAGACGGGCAGCAGCCGCGGCAGGAGCGCGATGGGATCGAATCCTTCGGCAGGCGATTTCGCCAGCTTGAGGAAGGTGATCGGTCCAAGGATGACTGGGCGTGTGTGAACGCCGAGAGCTTTAGCCTCGATGAAGTAATCGACCGGTTTCGTCGACGAGAGGGCGAACGTCTGATCATCGTTGAGTTCCGGCACAATGTAGTGATAGTTGGTGTCAAACCACTTGGTCATTTCCATCGCGGTTACATCAGACCCATGAGTCGCCTGCTGGTGACCAGCGTGTCGACAATCCTCCGTCTGACCCTGGTTGCCCCGCGCCATTGCGAAGTAGATGTCAAGTGGAACCTCGCCGCTATTCCAGCCGTAACGGGATGGAACGGCGCCGACCATGGCTGCGGTGTCGAGCACATGGTCGTAGAGCGAGAAGTCGTTCGACGGGATTTTCGACACGCCGCGATCGTGCTGCTCCTCCCAGCTAGCGGCACGGAGCGCCTTCGCGGTCGTGAGAAGGTCGGCAGCGGACGATTTTCCGGACCAGTAGCTTTCAAGCGCGAATTTCAGTTCTCGCCGACGACCGAAGCGGGGCACGCCGAGCGTTGCTACAGGAATTTGCTGAGAGACAGTCATGCCAGACCCCGATGGTTGGGGCGTCGGTGACAAGGAAGGCCCTAGCAGGCCGGCACGAACGCCAGGCTGCAGCGGCCACCGAGACACCCCGCCCGTGGACGTAATTCGCCGTGGCAGGTCTCCTGGCTCGCGGGGTCATAGCCTCTACCCGTCTTCCCAAGGCTATTCGCCTTAGTGACATGAGTGGGGTTGGCTCGCCGCTAACAGTTGCGGGGGCAGCGCCGGCATCGCACCGGCTTCCCTCTTAGCTCCGCTGCGGCAGCGCCGTACGGAGAACCACGACGCGGGAGACAATTACAACAGTTCGCTTCTTTGTCAACGCCGCATAAAGAAATGTTTATGTCGTTATGTTAAATTTCCGTTGGCATGTTCCAAAGGTCGCCTCGAAAGCGAAAACTGTGGAAGCCTTGAGCGGCCGGTAAATCAAAGCAATGACGCACGGCGCCCTTGTCCAGGAGGATAGGAGTTCGTCGGCTCCCGGCGGCAAACATACCGGCAAGCGCCGTGGTGCTGCTTCCCGCATCATGCGAACGCCACCTCGGCATCGAACTTCGGCTCCGAGGTTCCGACCGCTTCGTCGGTGATCTGCTCGCGACCATATTCGGCTCAATGGCGAGGCTGTTGCCTAGGAAGCTGTTGGCCGTGATGCCCTCGGTGACACGACACAATGATTTCGAGGGGAGCACCCGAGGCCCGGCGCAGCGGCGTGTTGCGAAGTGATCGAGGCCAATGTCTCGACCTGCTTGTTCGCAGCCCACCGGCTCAAGGTAACCGGCTCAAACCAACGGGCCAGCTCAAGTCCTGTCCAAATGAGGCCTGAGCGGCAAATCGTCGTGCACGCGCACGGTTTGGCGTTCGATCTTGTGATGCGTCTTGGGCGGGCAATCGCCACGGTGCAGCGCTTCCAGGCGCGCAACGATTTCGGCGTCATCCTGGGTCTGCCTGTTGTTGTGGCGAACATACTCGACCCAGGTTGGCACATGATAGCACTCGGTCCATAGTTCGGGCTTTTCCAGGTCACGCAGCAACGCCCATTGTCTGGCGCCATCTCGCAGCCGGGCTTTTCGCCACGATGTCATCACACTGAGAAATTCTGGGACATCTCTCTGATCGATACGATAATCGACCATCACCATGATCGGACCGCTTCGTGGCCGCAGATCAAGTTGCAGCGTCGGTTCGCTGAACTTGTTGGTCGGATCCAGATTGAGCGTTTCGAAATCCGGCTGACGCAGAACGATCCCCATCAGTCCACCAATCACAAGAACCACGCTGGCGACGAGGAAGGCTCCCGAAACACCTTGGACATCCGCCAGTTCGCCCCAAAGCCAGCTTCCCGCCGCCATGCCGCCGTATGTGGCCGTCTGATAGAGAGACAGGGCGCGTCCAACCACCCACCGCGGCGCCGAAAGCTGCACTGTGACGTTAAACAGCGAGAATGATTGAATCCAGGCCGCACCGGCTGGCATGAGGAGCAGACAGCTCAGCCAAACGTGCTCGCTCCATGCCAGAAAGAAGCAGCTGATCGCCAATATAAAGAACGCACCGCGAATGACCCATTCGTTGGAGAGAACTTCTCGGACCCGCCCGATGAGGAGCGCGCCGCAAATCGCTCCCAAGCCGAAGAAGCCAAGCATCACGCCGTAGGTGACCGCGGTCCCTTTGACCTGTTCGCGAGCAACCAACGGCAGGAGAGCCAAAATGACAACGGCGGTGAGGCCGAAAATGAAACTCCGGCACATCACCTTGAGAAGGTTCGGCGACAAGAGCACGTAACGGAAGCCCGCCGCCATCGCACTGCCGAAAGCCTCCCGCGGCAGCGCTTGTCGTGCCCGTACGGCTTTCCACCGCAACAGCGCAGCGATCAGAGCGAAGTAGCAAAAGACGTTAAAGAGGAACGCGAAGGCCGCACCGGCTGTGGCCACGATTATGCCGCCAATCGCCGGCCCGATGCTGCGCATGAGATTGTAGCTCATGCCGTTGAGCGCAACCGCGCTAGGCAGGTGTTCGCGAGGCAGGATATCCCCCATCGAGGCTTGCCAAGAGGGATCGTGCAATGCCCAACCACAGCCGATCAGGAAGGTGAGACCCAGAAGGATCCAGGGTGTCATTTCCCCCGCATAGGTCAGGAACGCCAGGAAGGCGGATACGCAGACCATCAGCAGTTGCGCAGTCAACATGATCCGGCGACGGTCAAAGTTGTCCGCGAGCGCTCCCGCCGCGAGGGAGAAGATCATGTAGGGGAGGGTGGTCGATGACTGGACGAGCGCCACCATTCCATGGGAGGTGGCGATGCTGGTCATCAGCCAAGCCGCCGCCACACCTTCCACCAGGGTGCCAAGGTTCGAAACGAGTGCAGCCGACCATAGCGAACGGAAGGTCTTGTGCTGAAAAGGAACGAGTGAAGATGTTCTCTTCGCCATTGTGGGAAGCTTCGGGATCGAGCGCGGGGCTGGATTTGGTTCGCCTCACTCAACCATGGCCTCGCCGTACAAGCCAAGCTGCCACAGTGGCGCGCCTGCTAACCCAGAAAACTTGGCGGCCTTACAGGCATGCGCAGGACGCGCGAAGCCGCTCAAATCTCCCCAGATGGGTCAGCCATCGAAGACCGGCATCACTTGCCCGTTGAGCGGCTATACGATAATGCTCCGCGCTAAGCAGGAAGCGCCAAAAATTCGAGCGGCGACTTCATTCTCCTATTCAGGAAGGAACTATGAGGCGGCAGACGCGACCATTCACCGTGGAAGTCAAACAAAAGCGCAATTATCAAAAATCCGCACGTTCCATCTGGGGCAATTTCGACATCGCCGCGGCGATGGCCGAGACAACAAAGGAAGTCGAGCCGTTAAATCGTCAGCTTGTTGACTCTACTGTCGTGGCCCTTGATGCTGAACCTTTGCAAAAACCGCGAGTGGAGCATTTCATGGCCAATCCCCTGGAAACCGAGTCAGCAGTAGTTCCTAGCGCACCGGCAGACAAAGCGGAAACGCCAAAACCGAAGACGAGAGCGCGGCGGTCGAGGAAGCCAGAAGCTGAGGCGAGCGCGCCTGCCCGCAAGGAGGGCGCCAAGCCGATATCCGCGACCACTGAAGCACCGCCGTCAGCGCGAACAGGCCGAAAGAGCTACTCCGCGAAGGATCGTGCCCAGAAGCTGGCGCAGATCGAGACCTCGATCGGCGGCGGCGCTACTCTCAAGAGCGCGGTGAAGCAAGCCGGCATCTCGGAACAGACATATTATCTTTGGAAGAAGGCGGCGGCGCCGGCGGCGGACAGTGACGGGCTGAAGGATCTCGTCGCGCTCGAGGAAGAAAACAAGCGGCTAAAGAGCCTGCTTGCCGATCGTCTCCGCAAGGAGAATGCGGAACTGAAGAAAAGGCTCGGGCTGGATTAAGGAGGGTGGGCAGCTGGTTCTTGGCTCGCCACCTACAGTAATCCCGCCTGCTCCGCCTCTCGGCGCAGATTCTGCCGTGGCCTTGGGCCGATCTGCTGGATGACCAGTCCGGCCGCCAGCGAGCCGAGATCGCCGCAATCCTTGAGGCTGCGGCCTTGCGTGTAGCCGTAGAGGAAGCCGGCGGCGTAGAGGTCGCCGGCGCCGGTGGTGTCGACCAGTTCGCGGATCCTGGTCGCCTCGATGGTGACGGTCTCGTCGCCGCGCACGATGACCGAACCCTTTTCCGAGCGGGTGACGGCGGCGATCTTGCAATCCTTGCGGATCTGCGCCAGCGCCTCGTCGAAGGACGCGGTTTGGTAGAGCGACTTGATCTCGTGGCTGTTGGCAAAGACGATGTCGACGGTGCCGGAGCGCATCAGGTCGAGGAACTCGTCACGGTAGCGGTCGACGCAGAACGAGTCCGACAATGTCATCGACACTTCGCGCCCGGCGGCGTGGGCGAGCTTCGCCGTCTGGCGGATCGCTTCCTTGGCGCGCGGCGGGTCCCATAGATAGCCCTCGAAATAGGTGACCGCGGCGCCCGACGCCTTGTCGGCCTCGACGTCCTCCGGGCCGAGCTCGATGCAAGCGCCGAGATAGGTGTTCATCGAGCGCTCGCCGTCGGGCGTGACGAAGATCATCGAGCGCGCCGTCGGCGGTTCGCCATTGAGCGGCCTGGTGTCGAAGGCGACGCCCTGGGCATGGATGTCGTGCGCGTAGATTTCGCCGAGCGCGTCGTTGGAGACCTTGCCGAAGAAGGCGGCGCGACCGCCGAAGGAGGCGACGCCGGCCGCCGTGTTGCCGGCGCTGCCGCCCGAGGCTTCAATGGCCGGGCCCATGCGGCTGTAGAGCAGTTCGGCGCGCCTCGTGTCGATCAAATTCATCGCGCCCTTGATGATGCCGTTGGTCTCCAGGAACGCCTCGTCGCACTGGGCGATGATGTCGACGATGGCATTTCCGATACAAAGCACGTCATAGTCCGGCATCAATTCATGTCTCCGCCAAAACTCTGCCGGCTTCTTGCCACCCCGGCCGGGCGCGGGTCTGGCCAGTGGGAATGGGCTTTCTCGCTTGCCAATCCGTTCGGCGCCAGCCCTCACGGGGCGGCAAGTCCTGCCTCGCGACGCAATTCGTCGGCCCTGTCTGTCTTCTCCCAGGTGAAATCAGGCTCTTCACGGCCGAAATGGCCATAGGTCGCGGTCTTGCGGTAGATAGGGCGTAAGAGATCAAGCATCTTGATAATGCCCTTCGGTCTGAGATCGAACAACTCAAGAATGAGGCGCTCGATCCTTCTTTCCTCAACCCTCGCTGTTCCGAACGTGTTGACCATGACAGAAACCGGACTGGCCACGCCGATTGCGTAAGCAAGCTGCACCTCGCAGACGTCCGCAAGTCCGCTAGCGACGATATTCTTTGCGACATACCGGGCCGCATAGGCAGCTGAGCGGTCAACCTTGGACGGGTCCTTGCCCGAAAAGGCGCCGCCGCCGTGACGACCCATCCCACCATAGGAATCGACGATGATCTTGCGTCCAGTGAGACCGCAGTCGCCGCGCGGCCCGCCGACTACGAACCTCCCCGTCGGGTTGACCAGAATTCTGATGCCTTCCGTCTCCAGGTGGGTCGGCAGGACAGGCTTTATGATTTCCTCAATGACGCCCTCGCGGACCGTCTCTTGCGAGACCTGCTCGTCATGTTGGGTCGATACGACGATGGTATCCAGGGCGACCGGGCGCAACCCCTCATAGCGCACTGAGACTTGGGATTTCATGTCAGGACGCAACCAGCCAAGCTGTCGTGCTTTCCGGACATCTGCCTGTTGTTTCGTCAAGCGATGAGCGAGCTGGATCGGCAAAGGCATCAGAGTATCGGTTTCGCGGCATGCGTAGCCGAACATGAGGCCCTGATCTCCCGCTCCCTGCTGGAGGTCCTGCCCTCGTCCCTCGTCAACGCCCTGGCTGATGTCGGGCGACTGCTCGGTGAGTGCATGAACGACGGAGCAACGCCGGCCGTCAAAGCCGACGGCCTCGTCGTCGTATCCAATATCGAGAATCGTATCGCGCGCAACTTGGCTATAATCCACCCGCGCATCGCTGGTAATCTCGCCAGCCAGAACGACTATCCCTGATTTTACCAACGCTTCACAGGCGACGCGCGCCTTGGGATCGGTGCGGAGGATGGCATCGAGGATGGCATCCGAGATGTTGTCGGCCAACTTATCCGGGTGTCCCGCGCCAACCGATTCGGAAGAGAACACGAACTGCCTAGCCATGAAATGCCTCACTTCGGGTGTTGGAGTTGTATGGGGCATTTTGCTTAGCCCACCTTACCTGTCGGGGATGCCCGGGACCTCGAACGCAGCGCACGAGTCGGCAACGTCTCTTCGCAGGGAGGCATGGAGATCTTCGTCGTCTGGCTCGCCAGAGGACGGAGTCAATGAAGCGAGCAATTTGCACGGTTTCCACATCGCGCATGCCCATTGACGTCACCGCTGGCGCCCCCAGGCGAATTCCGCTTGTGACCGCCGGATCCCGCGGGTCGCCAGGCACCATGTTAAAGTTTGTGATGATGCCTGCCTTTGCTAGCCGCTCGGCATAGGCCTTGCCCGATAGTGGTCGATCGCGCAGATCAAGGATCAGCATGTGATTGTCCGTCCCCCCGGTAACCAGGTCATAACCTCGCTCGATCAGTGCCTGTGCAAGAGCCTTGGCATTCTTGACGGTCTGTTGGCCGTAGCTTCGGAAGGACGGGTTCGCGGCTTCGTGCAAGGCAACTGCTAGCGCAGCGATAACATTCATATGGGGGCCGCCTTGCAGTTGAGGGAAGACAGCGCGATCTATTCGTCTGGCGAGATTGTATTTGCCCTTCGAATGATACAGCGCTTGATAGCGATCTTCATTCCTTGACAAAATGAAGCCACCGCGGGGACCGCGGATCGATTTGTGGGAGGTGCTGCTGACCACGTCGCAATGGCGCACGGGATTCGGGTGCGCTCCCGCGGCAATCAGGCCGCTGATGTGCGCAATGTCGGCTACGAGATAGGAGCTCGCTTCCAGGGCGATTTCTGCCATTGCCGCGTAGTCAAAGACACGCGGGTAAGCAGTTCCGCCGACCCAAATGAGCCGCGGCCGTTCCCGCTTGGCTGTCTCGCGCAAGCGGTCATAGTCAATCTGCTGTGTCTTTTCATCTAGTCCATAGGGGACGCGTTGATAGTCAGTTCCGGAAAAGTTGATGGCCCAACCATGAGTCAGATGGCCCCCTTCCGGAAGGGGCAAGCCCATGACTTTGTCACCGGGGCTCAAAAGCGCACGATAGACAGCCTGGTTGGCCGGCGAGCCGGAATAAGGCTGGACGTTGGCATGCTCGCTGCCAAATAGTGTTTTCAAGCGCTCAATGGCTAGATTCTCAAGCTCATCAACGACCTCATTTCCAGCGTAGTATCGCGCACCGGGGTACCCCTCGGCGTACTTGTTCGTGAAAATCGAGCCGTTCGCTTCCAGCACGGCCGAGGACGCAAAGTTCTCTGAGGCGATGAGCTTAAGGGTCGTCCGCTCCTGCCGCTCCTGTCTTAGAAGCAGTTCGTGAACGCGGCAATCAACCGCCGCCAAGGAAGACTGCCCGTAGGTGTCGGGCTGTGCGATCGCGCCGTCGGCGGAGTTGTCCATGGTAGCTTCGCGCTCCAACTGGATGACCTATTTCACGGTCAAGCATGCGGTCCCCTTCGGCCGCGTGTCTCGTACCGCTTCGAGCCGTTGAAGGTCTCGTTTGTGATAGCCATCGCCGTGGGGCAGGAGATCAACCAACAATTGAACCAGCCCGCCGTCCTTACCTCCTGTTTTGAGATTGTACGAGCACCACGGACGTTGTTCGTTGCAGTAAAGAAAGTCGGCTCTGGCCAGCAGCCGAACGTGTCGCACAACGTGCTCACGACGCAGACCCAGAATCTCCGCTAGCTGGCAGACAGTTAGGTCCGCGTGCGCGCAAAGGCCTAGAATTCGAAGGCGATCTAAATGCGCTGCCGTCCGTAGGCGACTGACCAGTGTCAGCATTGGTCACGACCAAGCCACTTGGAAAGCCTGGGCACTCGTCCTACTGAATTTGTCATTTCGCGTTCTCCACAGATGTTGCAGCTTTCGAACCAAATAATATGGTTGCTTGTCCACCGACCGGACAATCTCGGTGGCCGTGAAGATACTGTTTTGAGCCGATATGGCTGTGTCGAACAAACAAGATGGGCGCTCTTCTTGCCATTGCCTTTAGCCGAAATTGCACGCAGTTCGGCGGGTCGGAGAATAAGCCACAGTTCGGACCCCACTGACTCAAACGTTGCAATAAGCCTACCATTCACAGCGAACCGGAGTTGCTAAGAGTCTATGAATTTCCTTGAAGGATCTGTTGCAACGTTTGCGCAGCCCGGTCTTGCTCCCGGCTTGCACCGGTCAATCTCGTGCAGACTGACCGTGATGCAAAGATGACAAGGAAGGTTCGCTTTCAATCCGATCTTCCTCCTGGCCAAGTAGTTCGTAGTCTCATAACTGTGGCCTAGACAAAAGGAGGGCTAATCAGCGAGGTATGATGTCGTTAGCGTGGTTGGGCCACCAGCAGGTCGACGCCAAGATCGACACGCGCAATTTCCCGCGCTACGAGAATGTCAGTGACTGCGCGCTCTTCCTCGGGCGGTCTGGCTGCGCCGTCTAGAATCTGAATGCGTCTCGAGCCGACCCGTTCAGCAATGAGCTGTTCGGCTTGCCGCATTGACGGCGAAGCAAGCTCAAGTACGTTTTCGCGCATCTCACGCGCCGCCTCGCCGACTTCCGCAAAACGCTTCTCGGCGAACTGCTCCTTAAAGAGCGCAGCGAGATCATCAAATGTTTGAACTTTGGTGGGCTTGGGTTTCGAGCAAAAATATCCAGTTGCCAGTCCAGGTTTATAGGCAAGGCTGTGCGCTTTGTCGTCTGGCAAGGGCCCAATATCCCCTGGTGAGACGAAAATGGACTGCCGTGCTACGGTTGCTCCATTATAAGAGCGGTCGAAATCGCTGATGTTTGCAATACAAGGAGCCGCATAGAAGACGTTTGACGGATAGCGCGCCTCAAGCCGAAGAAGCAGTTCATGCTGACGCGACACATCCCTGCGCATCATCGCAATCCGAAAAAATGGTATCGACAAACCGGGACAATGTCCGCTCGCAATCTCAAAGGCAGTTCCTCGCTTCATCAGCTCCGGAAGCTTGTACTGGAAAAACAGCGGAACCCCTGGGAAATTGATGCGGATGTCAAAGCCAGAATGCCCTTCCTGTATGAGGTTTGGAAAGACCGGCGCGCCTACAGGTGCGGCTGACGATGACCGGATAAGGTTTTCGGTGAAGGCATACCCAAATGAGAACTCCGTGTAGCCCACCTTCATTCAATTCTGCTTTCGTGCTGAAGTTTATCCGGGGCTCTTTGTCTGCAGCCGAGCAGACCCTATAACAGAAAAAACTATGTATACTTGCGATAGTCTGAGCTTATCGATTCCTCGGATAGATTTTTCAAAAGCTCACCCACTCTTCTGGCTGCTAGAATGGGAATGGGAAGCTTCTGGTTGATTTGGGTCGAGTTCCAGTTGATTTTGGTAAGCGACAAAACCTCCTGCGCTATCTCAGCGATTCCCGGCGCAGATCGCCGATAAGTTTCGGGCTTCGCGAACAGCGCCAGAGTGCGTAGCCGATATCTTCAACCGGGGCGGCGGCTTCTCCCTCGCCAGTGCCGAGCGCGATCATATGCATTGCGCATTGGGCCAGCGCGCCGTCAAGGCGCCCCGCTTCCGTCGCGCTGCCGTAAAGGTCCAGGAACCACGCCAGCGAGTAAGACCAGTCGGCAGGCAAGTCCTGCCCATTGTGATCCCTTGCGACGACGGCCACGACGGCGTTGCGGCCTTCGGGCGTGCGGGGCTCTATCCCAAGGATCGGGTATAATTCGGGTGTCGGCTGCTGAAGGATACGCGCCGGCACGAGCGACAGTGCTTTCTCCAGCGAGGGGAGGAAAATCCTCCAGTTCTTCGGCCAGTTCGGCAGCTTCTCTCCTTCGTCCCTCGCGGCGCGCTTCTACATATTCTGCCGCAACCACGGCAACGGTGCGCTGCGCCCGTTCAGCGGTGCCGGTGGCAATCAGCTCGGCCGGAATGTCACCATCCTTGATCGCCCGGTGCGTACGGTGCTGTTCGAACTGTTGAATGCCCAGCCGGTCCGCAATTCTCAACACCCCGCTGACCGGTCGAGAAAGGCATGTTCCGGATCGGGCTCGAAGGTGAAGGCCAGTTCGTGTCCGCGCCGAACGATATTGCGTATGCGGCCGTGCCGACCACGCGCGCGTGCGGGCCTCCCGCCCCGACTTCGTACATCAACAGCGCCGGGATTTCCTCCAGCCGGCGCAATGTTTCAGGGCGCGCGAGGTCGATAGCCTCGGCCTCGGCGCCGCTATATTCCTTGAACCGGTCAATGGTTGACGTGAACGGCGGCGTTTCCCACCACTCGCCGTGGCCCGAGACAAGCAAGTTAAACATGGCACACCACCGACCTCACGCCGCCTTCTCCATAGACCACTTCACCCGTTCGGCGAGAAAGGCGGCGAACGTTTTCACATTCATATTGCCGCTCGCCTCCTCCAGCCCTGCGAGGTAGGCCTTCCGGTCATCGACTCTGACGACTGTCCAGGGGTAACCGCCCGAAGCCAGCATCGCGTTCATGAGAAACCGCGCCATTCGTCCGTTGCCGTCCGGATAGGGGTGCACATAGCCCACAAGCCAATGCCCCAGCACGGCACACACGGAGGCCTCCTTCTCCGCCTCCAGCAGCTCGAACAGCTCATTCATACCATCGGCCACCGCTTCGGTACGCGGCGGCACGTGCTGCGAGCCGCGCAGGTACACAGGGTGATTGCGATATCCCGCAAGCGCGCTGGCTTTGAGGATGCCGGCGGTCACTGACGGCGCGAACAGCTCCCGGTACCACTCCCGGTGAGTGTCCCGCGTCAACGCGCCGGCTGGCTTGCCGTTGATGATCGCGGCAACAGAGTCTTTGACCTTCTGGAATGCGAGGTAGTAGCCACGCGCGGCAAGCGCATCCCGGTTCTTGCGGTCCTCTTCATCAATCTCCGGATTCCAGCTCCCCTCGCGCACCCGGTCGATGAGTTCCGGGGTGACGCTGTACCCTTCTATCGACAGCGAATGGTAGGCGTCGCTTTCGTAGATATCCTCGACGAACTTCATATAGGCGTCTTTGTCGGACGGAAGTCCGGGTGCCTTCGGGAATATCTCGATGATGGCTTCGCGCTGCGATTGCCAGATCGCGCGCAGGCGGGCGACCAACGGCGGTACGCCCGCCGCAATGGTTGTCACTCCAATTTGTCCCGCGAACGGATCGGATTCGCGCACGTCATAGCCGGCGGCTTTGAAGGCGGCCACGATTTCATCGGCAAAGGAGTCGCGTCCTACGCGACGGAAGGCCCCCGCAAGCCGTCCCGCCACGGCGGAATGGCCGCCATCAAGCAGCAGGGCCAGAACGGTTGATACGTCGCGCACCGACGCCATGGCGATCTGCATCTCGATAGGGGCGCGCTGGAAGAACGCTTCCGGCACCCGGGTAAGGGCGGCCTCGACAGTGAACACGCGCTGGCCGTTTTTCTCTGTCAGTTCGGCCGGCATCTCCTTGACCTTGAGGTCATAGAGCGAAGTGCCGAACAGCAGGTCGATTTTGTTATTCGTGCCTTTGGGGGTGTTCACCACCACCTGAGGCGGAATAGTGGGCGCTTCCGCGTGCAGAAGCAGCGACTGCTCCGGTGACAGGAACCAGTCCTTGCCGAACCGGTCATTGCAGTAAAGGGAGCAGAACTCCCAGAAGCTCGCGTACCAGGGGGTGGTGTCTTGCTGCTGTGCCTGCGGGCCGGTCGACATGAGCCAGCCTTTGATAACATCGCGCAGGAACCCGTTCTGCAGCAGCCGCTCCCGGTGGACGCGGGTCAGCTCATCTGACTTGAATATGCGCCGCCCACCCTCCTGCAGCTCTTTGAGGACGGCCAGTGATTCAGCGAGTTTTTCATGGGGCTTGGCCATGGCCGTGCCTTTGCATTAGAGCTGTGCGATTACAAGTATATAGTGCTGATAGGCGACAAGTCAATGATGCTGCGGAGTTGCAAGTTTTTTAAGTCGTGCGATAACAAGTTTTTTGTGCGATAATCGGTAATAACTTAGTTAAAACAAAGCTTTGATCGTTTCCATAGCTTTGTCTGGGCGAAGGATCGTTACCCGGATGGGCCGAGACCCAGCTCCCCCGCAGGCTACGCAGGGCTCGGGGCGAGCCTAGAGCCTGGCCCTCCGAAGCGCTTCGAAGGAGGACGCGTCTCTTTGAAAAACTCGCCCGTTGTGCATCGTGGGTACCCGTAAACGCGAATTCTCAAAGAAAAGACGCTCCTTACCTCTCCCTCCCGCCACGATCATCACGGCCGCGCCGGCGCTCACTACGCCGCGACGCCCGCGAGATCGGCTTCTCGGCAATCGCGCCCTCATCACCACTGCCCTGTCTGTCCCCGCTCTTCCCGTCATCGGCTGCGCGCGCGAACCGTCACGCACGTCCACCGCTTTCGACAACGGCGACTGCGCCGCCAGCGCATCCTGCATCGCCTGTTGCAGGTCGATGGAAGGGCTGGCCGCCTGGTCAACCCGCGCCTGCCGCTCTTCCGGCACACGCAGCGTATCCTTGTAGCGATTCTGCGCCTTGCGCACCAACGCGCCGCGCCCCTTCGGCTTCAGCTCCAGCGTCAGCGCCGGCATATGCACATGCCCCGCCCGGTCTTTGATCCGCTGCTCGCGCCCGCGCTTCACTTCCAGCGATTGCAGCTCGCGTTTCTCGACCGCCGCCAGCGCCTTCAGCGTGCGCTCGCCGTCTACGGCCTGCAGCCGGTGCCGCTCCCGCTGGATATGCGCCGCCCCGCGCTTCGCCTGCACGAGCTCTGTCTTGCGCGCAACAAACGCCTCCAGCCGTTGCCGGTCCCGGTAACGGTGCAGCTTATCCCGGATCAGTGTGATGCCGGTGACGCGCCCGAGGAACGCCGCCAGCGTATTGAAGCGGCCCAAGATTGATGCGGGTGCTAGAGTGTGAAAGATGTCCCTGAAAGGTAATCAGTGTCATGGCAACAGCGGGCACTACGCTAGATTCGAAATGGATCAGCTTGAGTGGGTGATACAAGCGCTGTCCATGCCGTCAATTCTCGGATCGAGTGGTGAGTAGCGTGCATGCGCCAGAGGAATGGAACAGCATGCTGAGCGCGGTGCATCCAGTAGTAAAAGAAGTCGCCGGCAATCGCGACTAAGACCCCTGAAATGACGGCGAATCCAGTGTTAATGACTGCGTTGTCAGAGTGAAGAAACGCACCGAAATTGATCGTTACGAGCGGCTTTATTCCTAACCAGCCCAAGCTCGCAGCGTAGAGATGCCAGATAAATGTACCCCATCCGAGCCAATATCCAATTCCGCACGCCGCGAACATTTGAGGCAAAACTGTATCGAAAAGCCGGAAAGGTTAGCTCCAGCGCCGCGCAAACGGTAGCGAAGATCACAACCAGCTCAAGCGATGTTAGGTAGTACTGGACCATCTGATTAACGTCGAGAATCTGCATTTGTTTGCTCCTTCCTTCGCGCGGCCCTTGTCTCGCCCAGCAAATGGGCTCGCGTTGACAAGGCTAACCGAAGTACGATCCAAACGGTGAGCATTCTGCCGGCACCGCTATGCGGGCATCCTGGTAGATTGATAAAATTAGTGTTTGGATATGACCCATCCGGGTCCCAAATGGTGGAGGAGTCCAGCAGACGAGGTGGCTTGCGCGAGGCGACCAACTATGCACCAGTGTGCGCGCCGGCGGCTACGATAACGTTGCTTCGAGTTATGGGCTGTCTACTAAAATTTACTCGCTCTTATTTTTTGATGTTTTGCGGCTATGATCGCCGCAAACTAGATTTAGTCAGGTGTGCACAGTCGCCGACGCCAAGATCCCCTTGGTGATAATCGCCGCGAACGGGATTCTTGCTCGCGCAATATGATCCTAGATTCCACGCGATTGGCGGTGCCTGGCTCCCGCTGCTAATCGTCTGCTGAACCGAAGATCATTCACCCATCGACGAAACCAGAGCCACAAAAGCGGTCAGGATCAGATGCTTTTGTCATAAGCACCGGCCAGCGAACATGACCCTCCGTTGGCTGAAATCGTCGGCGATAAAATGGGGCCGCCTATCGCGAGCCTGATTCTCATATGGGGTGTTTCCAAATCTTTTCGAACACCAGAAGCTTGGCCTGGCGCACCGCTTCCTCAATCGATCCCCCGATCGCCAGATACGCGGCTATCGCGCTGGCCAGGGCACAGCCGGTGCCGCGCATCGTTCTTGCCAGCCGACGAGTGTCAAGGCGCACGGGTTCTTGGTTAGGTCGAACGAGAACATCCGTTGAGCGAGGTCCTGAGCCGTGGCCGCCTTTGATCAGCAGGGCCTGAACCCCGGCGGCGAGCAGTTGTTGTCCTTGTTGAAGCGCGCCGACCTCATCCACCGCTAGCTCTGAGCCGGCAAGAAGCGCCAGTTCGATGAGATTGGGTGTGACGATACGGCAAAGTGGCATCAGATGCTGCTTCATGATGGGGATGGCGCTTGCTTCAAGAAGCGCTCGGCCCGACGTGGAAGCCAGCACCGGATCGAGGACTGCCGGTATGCGCGGATTTTCGCGCAGCACAGCGGCAACCGCAGCGACGATCTCAGCCGTTGCGAGCATGCCGATCTTGACGGCCGCCAGCTTGTTGGCCTGCAGCGCTGCACGCATCTGATCGGCCACCAGACCGGGTTGCAGATGAAGGATGTCCGTGACGATGTCGTGTGTTTGCACCGTCACCGCAGTGACGGCAAGGCAGCTGCGCACGCCCATGGAGGAGAGCGTCTCGATATCGCGCGCGATTCCGGCACCCCCACTGGAGTCCGATCCGCCGACGACAAGTACATGCGATTCCTGCCTCAGCGCCATCGGGCGGTCTCTTTTATCCACTCTCTGGTGCGCGCTTCAGGGTCAGGATGCAGCGTGACGTCGGTGACCACCGCAGCACTGTCTGCCCCAGCCTCGAATACGCCGTCGAGCCGGTCGGGGTTGAGGCCACCGATGGCGACCAGCGGGATCGGCGCGACCCGTCGTTTCCACTCACTGAGCCGTTCAAGCCCTTGCGGCGGCCATTTCATCTTCTTGAGGCTCGTCGGATAAATAGGACCCAGCGCCACATAGTCCGGCTCGGCCGCCAGCGCCGTTTCCAGTTCGGTGTGATCGTGGGTCGAAAGTCCGAGCTTCAATCCGCCGTACTTAATCGCCAGCAGGTCGGCCGCAGCCAAATCCTCCTGGCCGAGATGAACGAAGTCGCAGCCTTCCTCGATTGCCGTGCGCCAATAGTCGTTGACGATCAGTTGGCAACCATGGACCGCGCAGACGCCGTTCGCGCGGCGGATTTCCGCGCGCAACTCGTTCTCGTCCATGTTCTTGATACGGAGCTGGACCAGCCTAACGCCGAGCGGCACGAGCCGTTCGATCCAGGCGGCACTGTCGACGATCAGGTAGAAGGGATCGAGCTTCATGAAAAAACCGCCCTGCCGATTGTCGGCGTCGATGGCACGGCGACGTCGCGCGGCTCGAGCAGTCCCGAACCATAGGCTTCGCGAGCGGCGTCGACCGCCTTGCTGAAAGCGCGCGCCATGCCGACCGGATCGGCAGCCTTGGCGACCGCCGTGTTCAGGAGCACAGCGTCGAAGCCGAGTTCCATTACGGTTGCTGCGTGCGATGGCCGTCCGAGCCCCGCATCCACGATCAACGGAATGTCGGGGAAATATCCGCGCATCGAGCGCAGCGCCATGATGTTGACCGGTCCGACCGCCGAGCCGATCGGCGCACACCACGGCATCAGCACCTTGCAGCCCGCCTCCAGCAACCGCTCGGCGACGACGAGATCGTCGGTGGTATAGGGGAACACCAAAAAGCCGTCTTCGCAAAGGACGCGCGCGGCTTCGACCAGGCCGAACACGTCCGGCTGCAGCGTGTCGTGGTTGCCGATCACTTCGAGCTTGATCCAGGACGTGCCGAAGACCTCGCGCGCCATCTTCGCGGTCGTCACGGCTTCCTTCACGGAGTGGCAGCCGGCGGTATTGGGCAGGACGCTCACGCCGAGCGAGCGGATCAGCGACCAGAATTTCTCGCCGGCCCTGCCGCCGGCCATTTCACGGCGCAGCGATACCGTCACCACCGAAGTGCCAGACGCCTTCACTGCATCGGCAAGGATGGCCGGCGAAGGATACTGGGCGGTTCCGAGAAGCAGGCGTGAGGCAAGCTTTGCCCCGAGAAGATCGAACATCGGCTAGCCTCCCTGCATGGGTGACAGGATTTCGATCCGGTCGCCCTCGCTCAAGCGGAATTCCGCCCGTTCGGCCGCAGGCACTACGTCGCCGTTGAGCGCGGTGGCGAGCCAGCCGCCCTCATAGTCAATCTCCTTCAAAAGAGCGTCGAGCGTCGTTGCCTTGGCTTCAAGCGCTTCGCCGTTGACGATCAGCTTCATTTTCAGGCTCCCTGGTCGGCAGATGAGTTGAAGACAAGGCTGGTAGCCTGCTCGGCCATGGCCGGTGAAAGCAGGAAACCGTGCCGGTAAAGGCCGTTAATCGTGATCGTGCCGTCCTTCCAGCGCTTCACCCGCGGCAGATTGTGGGGATAGGCAGGGCGCACGCCCACTCCCGTCTCAACGATTTCGGCCTCACCGAACGCCGGATGGAGTGCATAGGCCGCATTGAGGAGCTCCATCAGCGAACGGGCGGTGATCGGTCCGTCATGGTCACTTTCGATCATGGTCGCGCCGACCATGAAGTGATGATCGGCTCGCGGCACGATATAGATCGGATGACGCGGATGCATGAGACGCACTGGCCGCGCGAGCGAGACATCACGCGTGTGGAGGATCAGCATTTCACCGCGCATGCCGCGTAAATCGTCGTCGGCCCGCGCGATGCCCGTGCAGTCGATCACCTGATCAAAGCCGGAAAGGCCAACCTCACCCGTCTCAAAAAGGAAGACGACGCCCATCGCACGCAGTTTGCCGGCGAGGGCTTCGAGAGCCCGACGGGGATCGAGATGAGCTTCGCCGCCAAAAAACAGGCCCTGATGAAAGCGGCCGGCAAGATCGGGCTCGAGGGCGGCAACCGCCTTTTCGTCAACGCACTCATAGTTGCGCGTACGAGCTGCAAAACGGGCAAGCTCGAAGGCATCGCGCGTATGGGCGACGACGAGAGTGCCGGCCCTCGTCACCAGCCCGGGCAGCGCCCTTTCCCACCAGTCGGCCGCAACGTTGCCGAAAGTGACGACCGCCTCCTCGGCGCTTTCGCGTTCGCACCAAGGGGCGAGCATGCCGCCGGCGAGCCAGGAGGCATTGCCGCCGATCTGGCTGCGAATTTCAGCAACCGTGACGGATGCACCCCGCGCGGCCAATTCATGGGCGACGGTGAGGCCTGCCACACCGGCGCCTTTGACAAGAATGCGGCGCATGGCTCAGCGCGCCCCCTGATCTTCCTGCACTGAGGCCTGTTTTTCTACCTCGGGCGTCTCCACCGGCATATAAAGATCGCCGCCTGCGCGATATTTCTCGGCCATCGCCGCCATGCCTTCCTTCTGCGCCGTGGCCCGAATGTCGTGGGAGATGCGCATGGAGCAGAATTTCGGCCCGCACATCGAGCAGAAATGCGCCAGCTTGTGCGCCTCCTTCGGCAACGTCTCGTCGTGGAAGGAGCGCGCGGTTGCGGGGTCGAGCGACAGGTTGAACTGATCTTCCCAACGAAACTCGAAGCGCGCGCGCGAAAGGGCATCATCCCTGAGTTAGCCGCCGGATGACCCTTCGCCAGATCGGCGGCATGGGCGGCGATCTTGTAAGTGATCACGCCAATCTTGACATCGTTGCGATCGGGAAGGCCGAGATGTTCCTTCGGCGTGACGTAGCAGAGCATGGCGGTGCCGAACCAACCGATCATTGCCGCGCCGATGCCGGAGGTGATGTGGTCGTAGCCCGGCGCGATATCGGTCGTCAGCGGTCCCAGCGTATAGAACGGCGCCTCGCCGCAGACAGCGAGCTGCTTGTCCATGTTCGCCTTGATCTTGTGCATCGGCACGTGGCCGGGCCCCTCGATCATCACCTGGCAATCTTTCGCCCAGGCGATCTGCGTCAGCT
>NZ_JAMYOT010000034.1:0-50020 GCF_040320005.1 Mesorhizobium sp. M0816
TGGGACGCGGTCGGCGCGGTCCTCGACCTCTTCACGCCAGCCGAATGTGCCAACTACTTCAAAGCCGCAGGATATGAACCGGATTAAACAGGATGTGCTCTAGAACGACTGGATCATGGGGAAAGAAGGGAGGCGTCGCTCTGGACAACCAGATCCGGAAAGGCACCGCGACGCTCCAAGGGTAGAATGCTGGCCAAACCAAGTGTCCTATTCGCAAACCACACGGTACCGCTTGCCGGGCTCGCTGATGTTCTTGCAGACAAGCGGCTTGTGTGGCTCGGAAGAGGAGAGCGGCGGACTTGCGGCCCGCCAAACGACTCTCTTTGATGTCTTTTGACTTGCCGAACGGCGCGGTTCGAGTCTCTCCGGCGCCTGTGGCGCAACCGGAAACACGCTGGCTTCGATCCGCGGCTGCTGCAGGCGTGGCGGCTCTTTGTCAAAGAATCGCCTGGCATCAAGCGATCTCGGAATAATCACCGTACCATCATCGCTGTGCGCGCAGCCGCTGCCCAACAGTAAGGCCCGCCCCAGGAAAAAAGGCAGAATCCGTTCAAACATAAGCATACCCTTGGCGGGCGTATACCCCGGCTTGCGGGTCGCCGACAACCGTCGCAAGGGCACGAAGAAAGGGCGGCATTGCTTGCCGCCCTTTCGAAATTGTCGAGATGCGTGGACCTTAAAAGCCCATGCCACCCATGCCGCCCATGCCGCCAGGCATGCCGCCGCCGCCAGCCGACTCCTTCTTCGGAGCCTCCGCGATCATGGCTTCGGTGGTGACGAGCAGGCCGGCGACCGAGGCCGCGTCCTGGAGAGCGGTACGAACGACCTTGACCGGATCGACGATGCCCATGGCGATCATGTCGCCATACTCGCCGGTCTGGGCGTTGTAGCCGTAGGTCGCACCCTTGTTATCAAGGATCTTGCCGGCAACGATCGAAGCTTCCGCACCGGCGTTGGCCGCGATCTGGCGGGCCGGAGCCTGCAGCGCACGACGAACGATGTTGATGCCGGCGGCCTGGTCGGCGTTGACGCCGGTGGCCTTGATGTTGGCCGAAGCACGCAGCAGGGCGACGCCGCCGCCTGCAACGATGCCTTCTTCGACGGCCGCGCGGGTCGCGTTGAGGGCGTCATCGACGCGGTCCTTCTTTTCCTTGACTTCGACTTCCGTCGCACCGCCGACGCGGATCACCGCAACGCCGCCCGCGAGCTTCGCGAGACGTTCCTGCAGCTTCTCCTTGTCGTAATCCGAAGTGGTCTCTTCGATCTGCTGCTTGATCTGGGCAACGCGGCCCTGGATCTCGGCCTTCTTGCCGGCGCCGTCGACGATGGTGGTGTTCTCCTTGGAGATCGACACCTTCTTGGCGCGGCCGAGCATGTTGAGGCCGACGTTCTCGAGCTTGATGCCGAGGTCTTCGGAGATGACCTGGCCACCGGTGAGGATGGCGATGTCTTCCAGCATGGCCTTGCGGCGATCACCGAAGCCCGGCGCCTTGACGGCAGCGATCTTCAGGCCGCCACGCAGCTTGTTGACGACCAGCGTGGCCAGAGCCTCGCCTTCGACGTCTTCCGAGATGATGAGCAGCGGCTTCGAGGTCTGCACGACGGCTTCGAGAACCGGCAGCATCGCCTGGAGGTTGGAGAGCTTCTTCTCGTGCAGGAGGATGTAGACGTCCTCGAGCTCGGCAACCATCTTGTCGGCGTTGGTGACGAAGTAGGGCGAGAGGTAGCCGCGGTCGAACTGCATGCCTTCGACGACTTCGAGTTCGGTCTCGGCGGTCTTGGCTTCCTCAACCGTGATGACGCCTTCGTTGCCGACCTTCTGCATCGCTTCCGCGATCATCTTGCCGACCGACTCGTCGCCATTGGCAGAGATCGTGCCGACCTGGGCAACTTCCTCGGAGGTCTTGATCTTCTTGGCAGCCTTGCCGAGCGCTCCGACGACTTCGGTCACGGCCAGGTCGATGCCGCGCTTCAGGTCCATCGGGTTCATGCCGGCGGCAACGGCCTTGTGGCCTTCCTGGACGATCGACTGCGCCAGAACGGTCGCCGTCGTGGTGCCGTCGCCGGCGATGTCGTTGGTCTTCGAAGCAACTTCGCGGACCATCTGCGCGCCCATGTTCTCGAACTTGTCTTCAAGCTCGATTTCCTTGGCGACGGTGACGCCGTCCTTGGTGATGCGCGGCGCGCCGAACGACTTGTCGATGACGACGTTGCGGCCCTTGGGGCCGAGCGTGACCTTCACCGCGTCGGCGAGGATGTTGACGCCGCGCAGCATGCGCTCGCGGGCATCACGAGAAAATTTTACGTCTTTGGCAGCCATTTTTAGCTCCTGGCAGGGGCTTTGATTGAGCCCGGGGATTCAGGGGATTCAGTTGACGGAAAGGCCGATATTCAGCCGATGATGCCCATGATGTCGGATTCCTTCATGATCAGAAGGTCTTCGCCATTGAGCTTGACTTCGGTGCCCGACCACTTGCCGAACAGGATGCGGTTGCCAGTCTTGACATCCAGGGGGACCAGCTTGCCAGCTTCGTCACGGGCGCCCGAGCCAACAGCAATGATCTCGCCTTCCTGCGGCTTTTCCTTTGCCGTGTCCGGGATGATGATCCCGCCGGCGGTCTTGGATTCGGATTCGACGCGGCGAACGACCACGCGGTCATGCAGCGGCCGGAAATTCGACTTTGCCATTTTTGGATTGTCCCTGGTGCGGAGGTTGAACGGTTGCCCGTTGCCGGAGCGTCGTTAGCACTCGACAGTGGCGAGTGCTAACGTGGCGGTGAGATAGTCTGTAAGCTCATACTAGTCAAGACGGAAGAGGGACGGGCGAAGAGCAAAAATCGCGTGGCTCTGCGAGCGCAAGACGCCCTCGCTGTTCGTGACTGCCTGTGACGGGCCTTAACACGCAAGCAAGTTGTAACGGGCTTGCAAAATTCGCAGACAACGCGCTTCGCTAAATGGCCGGAGCACGGAGAGAACATGGTTTTCCGACTGAAGGAGCGGCTCGGCAAAAGGTTTGAGGAAGAAGTCCAATTCTTCAAAGGCTGGCAGAAGGACAAGAAGGGCGTGGGGGCCCTCATCCCCACTTCGATTCATGCGGCGCGCCGGATGGCAAGCGTGGTCAACCCGCGGTCCGGAATGCCGGTCCTGGAGCTTGGCGCGGGAACCGGCGTCATCACCAAGGCAATCCTGGAGAGGGGCATCAATCCGCATCAGTTGGTGTCGGTCGAATACTCCAGGAATTTCTACAACGGCCTGGTGCAACGCTTCCCGGACGTGGACTTCAGATTGGGCAACGCATTTGCGTGAACAGTTCGATTGTGTCGTCAGTGCAGTCCCGCTGTTGAGCTTTCCTATGGAACAGCGCGTTGCCCTGGTTGAGGATCTGCTTGCCCGCATTCCTGCCGGACGGCCGGTGATTCAGATCACCTATGGGCCTCTGTCGCCGGTGATCAAGATGCCCGACCGCTACGTGGTTTCCCACTATGACTTCGTCGTCCGCAACATACCGCCGGCGCAGCTCTGGACCTATCGACGAGCAGTCTAGCCAAATCCGGCACCCGAAGGGCCGACTGCGCTGAGGTGTATGCAATCAGGCCCCATGTGAAATTGCCATCAGTGCGCTTTCATGTTTGCTGGGTCTATGCTGGATCGGCTCTCGAATAGAAGCCTACTTCTCCACTTTATCGAAAAAAGCTAGAACAGTGGTTGGCGGGATCTTTTCGGAAAAGAGGAAGGTCGCTGGGTTCAGTTTCAACGCCTTGGCGATCGCGGCAATCGTATCCACGCTGATGTTGCCGCTCGCGCGTTCCAGTTTCGTGAATGTCGCCTCCGCCACGCCGATGAGTTCGGCCATCTCATAGCGGTGCAAAGTACGTCGTTGTCGCTCAAAATCGATGATGCGCGCCAGCCGCTTGCGGATCGCATTGTCGTCCAACCGATGCGCCCATTCCGGAACTTTCTTACCGCCGGCGAGCAGTTCTGCAAAAGACACTTGCAAGCCATTTGCCATGATCTGCAGCGTCGTCAATGTGACATTATTTTTCTGACGCACAGTCTGAATGTAGGTTCGATAGGCCAGTTTTTCGCCCTCGGCGGTCCGAAACAGTTCGGCCATGTGCATATGGGATAGGCCGCGTCTGGCTCTCTCCCGCTCAAGCGTCAGGGCAATGTTGGCGCGCAACGGGTTGTTGACCACGCCTCCGTCGTCTCGTTTCATAAATCGATGTAGTCGCACAAACCTGCCTTTTCGACCTGTCCTTTTTCGCACGGATCGTCCATAGTAAATTATCAAAATCCGCAGCGAGGAAAGGCTATGACCATAATCAAATTCCTTTTAGTGAGTGCCGCCGCCGTTGCGGCCGCCGCAGCTCTTCCATCCCAATCAAAAGCATCGGAGTGGGGCTGTCAGGTCCTCCTATGTCTGTCCGGTGACTGGCAAGGTACGCCCTCGTGCCACCCGCCAATTTACAAGTTGATTTCGGAGATGGAAGCTCCGGGTTTTAACTGGCCGACCTGTGCGCAAGCCAACTCCAGCGTCGCGAAATTCGAGAAGTATGAGGATTGTCCGTCTGGCTGGCAAGCAGTTGGCGCCAACTCCGACCGGCCCGGAATGGAGCAAGGACGAAACATCTGCCGCATCGCGGCCGATAGGCTCTCCTTGCCCGTCGTTATCAAAAACAGCGGCCTCGGCGGGCAGCATGGCGACGGATCACGACAGGTCCAAATCGAAATCGACGGTAAGGTGGTGGCGGCAAAAATCCAGACCACGGACAACGACAAAGGGCATTCCCTAGGCAATGGCCCCACATACTACACCATCTCTCGGCCGATGCGCGGAAAGCCCTGGTTTATCGAGTATGACGATGCGAACGGCGTGCGCCAGAAAAGCTGGTTCGATCTCAACATCCCATAAGCCAGGCGATTACGCAGGTCCAGGCACTATAAGGGTCACAATTCAGGGAGGTTTGTAGTGTTCAAGGCGCTTCTCCTGTCCACGGTGATTATGAACACAGGCGCAGTATTGACGGCGGCTGGTCAGAGCGCCAGGCCGCGATCAAGCGTGGACAATCCTATGTGGCCCGCTTCACTGAAATGGGACTGCAAGACCGCTGCCAAAATCGTATGCGAGCGTGATGGCAGTTGCTCAGTGGCTGAGGACCACACTGGATTTGTGCTGAACTACGGCAGCAACGAAGCTGAGTTCGCGGCCAGCAATGTCAGGATCAAACGCCACTATCAACAGACCGTGCAGGCAAGCCCTTTACAGCAGGAGTTAAAGTCGAACTGGCCGACAATCGCGTCCTTTGGCTGACGGCCGTGGATGCCAGCCGCACTTATTCCGAAGCGTGGGTCGCGCACTGAGCGAGTTGAAGGGTGGCGCGGTACTGATGGAATCCGAAGGGGTCTATTGCATGCCGCACAGGTGAGTGCGCGGAGAGGGCCAGGCGAGCGAAGGCTGATGGTTTGACCCGGGACGCCGACCGCGTTTCGGAAGCGTTCAGAGTCTTCCGTCCAGTCTTATCGGGCGGTGAGGTGATGGTAAGTAATATCGATCCGTCCTATGGAGACTTAGAGTAGGAGTGGCGGCCACAACACTTGGCATAATTCCTCTGGGTGACGATCGAATGCCTGAAGCACGAGCCATACATACTTTGCATAGCGGAGAAATATTAATTATAACTGTGAAAGTCGCGTAATACATATTATGGAACTGAGTATCGTAGCGGCCATTTAGTAAGAGTTGCCGCTTCAGATTGTTAGCGGAGAAAATCTCGAGGACCGGTATAGCCGGCGCCTTCGACACTCGCGCGGATCGCCTTGAGATCGGCAACACCGTCGCCCATCATGCCGCGGTCCAGCAGCACGTCGCGCGTGTCGGCAAGCCAATCGCAAAGGTGATAGCCGAAAATCCTGTCCATGCCGGCGCGCTGCAACCGGGTGTCAAGGTCGCGGTCCCACCAGACATCGACGGCAGCGCCCAGATTCGGCGCATCGACCGCCCCGCAGATATCAACAGCGTCACGCACAGTCGTGAGGCAGGAGCGGTTCCCGGCCTAGACGGGATTGAGAGGTTCCAGCGCTAGCTTGACATTGCGGTCCGCCGCATAGAGTGCGAGGTCGGCAACACGTTCAGCGACAATCTTCAAGCTGGACGCCCTCGCCTCATCGAGAACCGCTGTCTTCGGTACCGACAAGGAACGGTGTGCGGCAAAGCCCGGCGACGGAAAGGCCTGCCGAGCGCACCCGCTCGCCAATCTCGTTCGCCCCCGCACCGACTTCGCGGCGCCAGAAGACGATCGAGCCGAAACCACGGGCAGCACACGCATCGATCACCGGCGACATGATCATCGTGCGCTATGCCGATGATGTAATCGTCGGTTTCGAGCGCGAGGACGACGCCCGTCGTTTCCTTGGTGAGATGCGCGCGAGGCTTGAGGAGTTTGCGCTGTCGCTCCATCCGGACAAGACCCGCCTGATTGAGTTTGGTCGCACGCGGCGGCCAACCGCAAGCAGCGTGGGCTCGGCAAACCGGAGACCTTTGCGTTCTTGGGGTTTACGCTCATCTGCGGAAAATCGCGTCAACGGCACTTCCAGCTTCAAAGGAAGACCCGCGGCCGCATGCGGGCGAGACTCAAGGACATCAAGGTGGAATTAGCGGCGGCGCATGCACTGGTCGATCCCCAAGCAGCGGAAGTGGCTGAGCAGACCGTTGGGGGGCACTTCGCATACTTCGCGGTTCCAACAAATATCCGGGCGCTCACAGCGTTCAGGTATCATGTGATCGACCTTTGGCGGCGTACCCTCCAGCGACGCAGCCAGCAGGACGGCGCTACGTGGGAATGGATCGCGCAGTTAGCCAACGACTACCTTCCCAAGCCTTGCAACCTTCATCCATGGCCGAGTGTTCGCTTCGCCGTCAAACACCCGAGGTAGGAGCCACGTGCGGGAAAGCCGCCCGCGTGGATCTGTGCCGGGGGCGCTCAGTAATGAGGGTCCCTACCGCGAAACTCTCATCCTGATCGGGTTCTTCCGCATACTCATTGTCGGATCCTCGACGATGTAGGACATGAGACACAGCGTTCTATGAGTGATCGTATTGTTTTGACACGATATTCTCGTTCGGTACGATGCATGCAGGGCTATCCCCAAACGCGCTGAGGCACGGACTGAGGAGACATCAACCATGACCAGGCCCGCCCAACATGCGGTCTACCCGCGAAAACTGAGCTTTCCGAGCCGACGGAAGATATTGCGCATTACAGTGGCACATCCGGCGTCTCTCAACTAGCAGGTGTTTTCAGGCCCCGGCTTTGATTTGTCGTTTTGCCGGATTGAGCCGCGCGGAGAGACAGCCACCGTGTGGGCGCAGCTCTCGGCGCGAAGGCGGTGACGGCGATAGCACGGCTCGCGGGCAATCGGATACATGCACGCCGCATTGCACAAATCCGTCTGCGCAACGAACTCCAACAACGGATTGCCAAATCGAATTGGGAGAAAGACATGCTGATCAACCAAGGAGAACTTGCCAACCTCACGGCTGAATTCTGGTGGGGCCACGCAGCGATTTCGCACGTTCTGTCGAAGTTCGAAGCCGAGACAGAAACCCGCCCTAGATTTCCCTGTATTTTCGGGCAGAACGCGGTCAAACGAGGCAATTTACGCTTCCTCCTCATTCCATACAAATTCGAGACTTCACAATATGACCTTAGTGTTTTGGCTTCTGGGCTACGCACCTACATCGCACACACTAATATTCGCTCCATCGACCTCAACCACCATTGCCCACTACTAGTGCTTTTTGAGCCAATAACCACTCTTACAGCCACAGATCATTTCAAGAAGGTATTCATAGAAGCGATGCAGTTTCTACTGGATGAGGATCACGGAACTTGGCCTGCGCACGTATCCAAGGATCCTGCGCATCATACTTGGACGATGTGCTTTGACGGCTGTGAACTTTTCGTGAATGTAAGTCATCCAGGGCATGTTCTTCGTAAAAGTAGAAACCTAGGCCCCGGGCTGGCATTCGTTATAAATCCGCGCAAGATCTTCGACATAGCTGCTCCCGCTGATCGCAAAGGCAGAGCCATAACAGCAACGATCAGGCGCAACATCGACATCTACGACGATGTCGCACACAGCCCGTTGCTGGGATCTTACCTTCTCGGCGAAACGCAGTGGCCGCAATACATGATCCCCGACAACAATGAGGAGGCCCCACTCGAGTGCCCTCTGCACTTCAAATGATTGACAGTACACCAGAGGATTCGCCATCCGCTCCGCCTATATTGCGACGGTCATCTGTAGTGCCGAGTTATACCTGAAGCTGTGCCGCGTCGTGTCTGGACGGTGAGCAGAACCAACAGCTTGAAAGTGAGAGTCCGGCGGCGATGCCCGTACTACATACTCGTGAATGAGATCACTCGTCCCGGTAGGTGGGCGATGCACGTATCTGTGTGACTACTACAGCGAGCTAGGTTACCTTTCCGAGGGTATTATGAAAGATATTATCGATAACGAACTCACGGGACATTTGGGACTCGCCTCAGGGACTTTGCTTATAGTTACAGTGATCCTTGGATCCGGCATTCTTGTGCTCCCAGGACTAGTGTTCGCAAAAATCGGCGGGGACGGAATCTACGCATGGGCTGCTTGCTCGTTGCTCTCTGCGCCGATCCTCGCCACGATGGTTATCTTAGGCAGTGCATATCCGAGTGCCGGCGGTGTTGCGTACTACGCTAAGCTTGCTTTTGGCCAATACCTTGAACTGCTCGTGTCAATGCTCTTTCTTGGAGCAGTAATTTTGGGCTTGCCATCTATCGCGATTGTGGGTTCGGCCTACCTACAAATGCTAACTTGGCCCGGTGTTGATGTTCATCTGGTTGCGGCGCTACTTATTTTGCTTGCTAGCTTTTTCGCCCTGTCCGCTGGTGAGACATTCCGCAGTGGCGTGAAGCTGGTGGGCGGTTGGTCCTTATCGCTTTTGATAGGCGCTCTCATTGTGCTAATCGTGCTGGCAGTACGGGCCAACGGTGTCCGCTTCGGTCGACCCTCAGATTTCCCGTCGATTGCGAACCAGATTCCGCTGATCTTCTTCTCCTTCACCGGTTGGGAGATCGCGTCCCATTTGTCCGCGGATTTTAGGAATCCTAAGAGGGATTTTGGCCGAGCAATGGTCTTTGCCTTTATTCTGATCTGCGCCGTCTACGTCGGCAGCGCGGCGCTCGTGCATATCGCTGATATTAAGTCGAACTTCAATGTGCCAATATTCCAGGCTGCGGCGCAAATCGCACCTTCCGCTCCACATTGGCTGGTTCCCGTGCTTGGCGCATCACTGGTCGCTGCCAATCTCTTCGGGTCAGTTGTGGCCGTCTCACGGCTGGTATTCTACCTCTCCAGACGACACTTCCTTCCCGCCAGTCTCGGTTGCCTGCACAATGGTGCGCCTCGCAACAGTGTCTATTGCGTGGCTGCAGCCCTGATCATAGTCGTCGCCTGTGACCAGATTGGGCTGCTCAATATCGAATTGATGTTCAGCTTGGCCGGAATGAACTTTCTTGCCATTTACGTCGTTTCGGCGGTTGCACTGGTCCGACTCAGGCAAGGATTGGTTTCGAGGCTACTCGCTGCTGTGATTGTCATTCCCGCTGTGCTGATCATACTCGGCGCCGGAGTCTCTCTCCCTTATATTGCATCTATCGCCCTCATTGCCATTTTTTTGAACCGCAACAATCGAGCGGAACTAACATGAACCAGTCCTCTATCAATGAGGCGTTCAAGACCATCTCTATCAAGCAGGGACTGCTGCCCGTGAAGGTCACGCCATTCTATGAAATGAAAATCAGGGAAGAAGTTGAGGCGCTAGGCAATCATCTGGGGCCGCTTCATCGAGCGTCCTTTCCAACGCAGGACAAAATTTCATTGAGGGCTCCCAATGAGGTGAACGACTTCGTCGATGACCGATCAAATGCGCTCGGCGATACGAACAAAACGTCCATGATCAGAAAATACGCCGACCGCATCCTTTTCCTACCCACCTCGAAGTGCTTTGGGCATTGCCAGTATTGTTTTCGAACAGACGTGCTTACAGAGAACAATGCCGTTGACCCACGAAATGGACAGAATGCAGATCTGCGCCAGCTGCTCGAATATCTACGCACCCACCCAGATGTCACGGAGGTGATCCTATCAGGCGGAGATCCGTTGATCCTGCCAACATCCCGGCTGGAGATAATCATGGAGGGGATTCGCTCGGTTCCATCGGTAAAGTCAATCCGTATTCATACAAGAGCTATTGTGTATCAACCGGATGCGTTCACACCAGAGAAAACTGAAATCTTTGCGACGCACAATGTCCGCGTTGTTTTTCACATTGTGCATCCGTATGAAATCTGCACAGATGTATCTGAAAAAATCGAAGAGCTTCGACGGCGCGGAATCAGGCTCTACAATCAATTTCCGTTGTTGCGCAACACAAATGATCATCATTTAGTTCTCAGTCGACTCCTGGAGAGGCTTGATGAGATTGGCGTACGCAACCTATCAATCTTCATCCCAGATCCCATCAACTTCTCTGCAGCATTCCGCGTGCGTTTGGGTCGCGTCTGGCAGATCGCTGATCATCTTAACTTCATTTCACCATCATGGATCAATTCGACACGATTTGTGTTCGACTCCAAAGGCGGAAAAATGAGGCGAGAAAACTATGTTGCGACGAATAGCAGCAATGATGTCGCCATCTTCGTCCGCGACGGCAAGCCCATTTCCTTTCCCGATTTTCCGGAGCATCTTGATGTCCCCGGCAAGATCGAATTCATGCTCTGGAAATAAAAGTGGTTGTAGGGCTGAAGGGTACGACATGGCCTGCTGCCGCTTTGGTAGACGCTGAGGCGAAGGTGTTTGACGGAGCGGCGAGATGCCGCGCGATGCGACGTCGATCGCATCATTCGGCCAACTGATGCTTCGATAGTCGCGACGAGAAAGCGGGCAGTTGGCCAGCCTTCCTTGTCGGCCTGTTCGGCGAACCGCGGCAACATGAGCGGTCGCAAACCTTTCGGTAAGCGGAGCATGGCATGGAACGCTCGTCAGCTATGGAGGAGCACGTGATATTCAAGGGCCGTCATTTCGACCGGCGGTGATCTTGCTATGCGTGCGCTGGTACTTGGTCTACAATCTGAGCCTGCGCGATCTGGAAGAGATGATGGCCGAACGCGGCTTGAAGGTCGACCACTCCGCCGTGCATCGCTGGGTCGCCCGCCTCTCGCCGCAGCTGCTGGAGCGCTTCAACCGGCGCAAGCGTGCGGTCGGCAGCAAGTGGCATATGGACGAGACGTACATCAAGGTCCGCGGCCAATGGATGTATCTCTACCGCGCCATCGACAGCCTCAGCGACACGGTCGAGTTCTTCTTCAGCGAAAACCGTGACCTAGAGCATAATCTGACCTGATGGAATCGCGAGGGATTCCCATCGGGGAGAATATCTGATTCATCATGTCGGCTGGGTATGGAGGCCAGCAGGCATGGTTAGAGCCATATCGGAGGATTTGCGTTCGCGAGTGATCGCAGCGGTTGAGAGTGGCCTGTCGCGGCGGGCTGCGGCGGATCGTTTCGGTGTTGCCGCGGCAAGCGCGGTCCGCTGGGTCCGCGAATGGCGAGAGAGCGGCGCGACGCGGGCAAAGCCCCAAGGCGGAGACAAGCGCTCCCAGCGGATCGAAGCCTACCGGGATACGATCCTAGCGGTGATCGAAGGTCAGGACGACATCACACTGGTCGAGTTGGCTGAATTTCTCAGGGCGGAGCATGCGGTCGTGTTCGCGCCGAGCACGATCTGGCGCTTTCTCGACCGTCACTCGATGACCTTCAAAAAAAACAGCGCACGCCAGCGAGCAGGATCGGCCCGACGTGCTCGCGCGGCGACGCGCCTGGTTCAAGGCCCAGCCTGATCTCGATCCCGAACGGTTGGTCTTTATCGACGAGACCGGCGCATCGACGAAGATGGCTCGCCTGCGTGGACGGGCAAAGCGGGGCATGCGGTGCCGATCTCCGATCCCGCACGGGCACTGGAAAACGACTACTTTTACAGGCGCATTGCGCCTGACGGGCATGACTGCGCCGATGGTCCTCGACGGACCGATGACGGGTGAATGGTTCGCCGCTTATGCCGAGCATGTATTGGCGCCTACGCTTCGAGTTGGTGACATCGTCATCCTCGACAACCTGCCCGCTCACAAAGTCGCCGCCGCCCGCCAAGCGATCGAAGCGGCCGGCGCGCGAATGCTCTTCCTACCGCCTTACAGCCCCGACTTTAATGGCTCCTGCGGGTCAAGGGTATCGGATCGGGTTTGGTGAACAGGTCGGTTGCGGCCATGTATACGGCGTCTGAATGTGCAACGGGATCGCTGCGCGCCCTGATGAATATCCGCTTGGAGAACAGGTCCCACTCAATCGAGCGCGCTCGAGGCGCTTCGGATTAATCGGGGTGTCCTGGTTCTTCGTCTCCGTTTGTTCGCCATCACCTCACTTTGCCCTGACCATTCCGAGAGCCTGTCAGGCTGACTGCGGCTCGTAACGCGATCCGTCCCTCAGGACGGCGAATATTGTTCGTGCCATGCGATGCGCCAAAGCGACGGCGACGATCTTCGTCTTCTTTCGCATCAGCATGCCCGATAGCCAGTCCGAGCTCGGCTCGCGCTTGAGTCTGCATCTGAGCATGATCTGCGCCATGGCGCCCAGATACAGCAAGCGTCGGATATAACGATTGCCCATCTTCGAGATCCGGCCCACCCTCTGCTTGCCTCCGGTGGAGTGCGGCTTGGGAGTGAGGCCGAGCCAGGCGGCATAGTCCCTTGCGCTGCCGAAATTGTCGACATCCGGCGTCGTCGCCGCGATGATCGTCGCCGACAGCATCCCCACACCTGGGATTGTGGCTAGACGCTGGCTTGTCTCGCTTTGCGCGTAGGTCTCTTCGAGCTCGTCGGTCAGCCGCTCGATCCGCTTGTCCGTCTCGGCCAACTGATCGAAGAGCAAACTCACAGGCATTCGAGCTACTTCCGGCAGTTGATCCAGTTGATCCTTCAGTCGATTGACGTTCTGCGCGCCCTTCGCCGCGATGACGCCGAACTCCGTCATGTGGGCCCGGATCGCGTTGCCGATCTGCGTGCGCTGGCGAACCAGAAAGTCTCGCGTGCGGTGAAGAACCAGAACCGACGAGCAGGCTTCGCTCTTGATGGCGACAAACCGCATGGAGGGGCGTGTCACGGCTTCACAGATGGCGGCCGCATCCGCAGCATCCGTCTTCCCGCGCTTCACGTAAGGCTTCACATAGGAGGGCGGCATCAGCCGGACGTCGTGCCCCATCTCCAGAAGCCTGCGCCCCCAATCGTGAGAACCTGCGCAAGCCTCCATGCCGATCAGGCATCGTGGACGCTTCTGGAAAAACACCAGCAACTGGCTGCGGCGAAGCTGACGGCGTACGAGAACCCGACCGTTCCCATCGACACCATGGATCTGGAAGACACTCTTTGCGAGGTCGATGCCAACTGTGGCAAGTTCTGACATGGATGGCTCCTTTGCTCGGGACGACAACATCCCAACTATGGCGCAATGCGACGCCGGGAGCAGGAGCCATCCACACCATCAATCGAGAATGCCTTCTCCAAGCTGAAGTCGATCCTCAGGAAAGCCGCCGCACGCAACATCCCCGAGCTTTGGGACGCAATCCGCGACGCCTTGCCACGCTTCACCGCCGAGGAGTGCTCAAACTACTTCTGCGCCGCAGGATACGAGCCTGAGTGATCAGATTCTGCTCTAGTGGCGGCCAAACGCTTGCTCGGTAAGGCGCTGGCGCGCCATGGCCAGCCGGAGCGCGTCGTCATCGATGGCAGCCAGACCAATCACGAGGCGATCCTTTCCTGCAACGCTGAAAGCCGCCTGCGGCACCGATCGCGGCGTGAAGCCGATCATCATCCGCAAAAGCCGGTATCTCAACAATGGGATCGAACGGGATCACAGGCGTATCAAGCGCCGCATTCGATCCATGCTCGGCTTCAAGGCGCAGGCGAGCGCCGTGGCCTCTCCGGCATCGAGATGATCCATATGATGCGCAAGCGACAGGCGAGGTATGCCTACAATCCCCGTCCGTCGATCGTCGAGCAGTTCGATATCCTCGCTGCCTGACGGACAGGCCGAAATGGCCGTTCACTATCCCATTCCCAAGTTTGCGACAGAACCACGACGCGCTCTGGCCAAACGCAACTGCTCGTCCCATGCCGCGGTCTGATGGGTCATATCCGACGGCGTATCAGGCAGCGAGAGGCCGAAGAGATGACCCTGTGCCAGAGTTCGGTTTAATCGCCACGCAGTATCTTTGGTTCGAGTGCCGCGACGAAAGCGCGTCGAGCAACTGGCGACCGAGCTATCCCTTGCAGCACTCGCAGACATACGTCCATTGCTATCCTACTCTTCTCGGTCTGACGACCAATATCCCGCAGCAAGATAGCGGCGGCGTCATTGACGTCGAGCACGATACGCTCGGAGCCATGGCGGCCAACCTGCACAATGATTGGCCTTTCGAACCTGCTCAAGACGGCCATCTCCCCCTTGACAGCCAGTCTCCGGCGACAGGCCGCATGCTAAACCGAATGTTACTGCCGCGCGTCATCCTAGTCGCATCGGCGAATAGGATTTAGACTTTTGCGGTGCCTGCTTTGCAGGCTGCAATCCACTGCATCGCAGAGGTCGCATCTTCCAATATGCCAACCTGCTTTGCAAAGTCGTAAAGCGCGTTGCGCGCCGCACCTACAGGCTTGGGCCCATCGTAGGCCTCATGGCACGTCCGAAGGGCAGTTTCGTGGGCACGATCTCTGCGATCTTGCGGCCATTCATTGAGAAGATCGATGGCCTCGGCAAGACTCGCAATCTCTTGCACGATGTAGGTGGAGCGCTTGACGAAAATGGGCTGCTGAAAGCCTCGGCCTTCATTTTTTCCTCGACCTGCTGAACCGCCAGTTCACGTGAGACGGGGCCGCATCGACCCCGCCGATCGTCGCACAATGTGTTGTCGGCGCGATGACGCTTCAAGAGGAAAATGCGGGCGTGATGCCATCGGCCATTGGCCGAAGCATCTCAAGGCGCTCTGCATGGTCAAGCGGCGGCCGGTTCTCTCCGCTTTGTTCGGCATGCTCTCCAATTAGAACGGCAAGTTGACACCCCAGGCGAGGGAAGCTCGAAACCTCGCCTACGTCATTGACGAGCTCAGCCCGGTCAATGATGCAGATTGCATAGAAGAAACTCCGCCCAGTTCGCCGACACAAAACGCCTGCGGTATGCGCACTGTGCCCGCGCCTGGGAATGGATTGAACGAGCCCTGGAATGCTACCAGGCACCCTCGCCCTGTGATCGAAGTCACGCATGGAGAGGCGGATGCGGGAAACGCGCACGTCGGGTTCGCGGCGGAGATGAAGAAACTGCCTCGGTAATAAGCCAAGGCGCTTTATCCGTATTCAAGCCAGGCTAAGCGCCGGGGGCTGCGGCAGCGGGTGCGTCAGGAATGCGTGCCCGAAGGGGGAAGACGACCGCAGGCCGGCTTCAGCGAAGCCCGCAGCCCGGCCCGCAGGGAGACGCACACCTGATCTCGTCCGGCGTCGATCGGCGAGGCAACGACAAGCCAGGCGCGGCATGTGCCCTTTCCATCCGTCGAGAACCACTGCGGTCGCCTCGATCCCAGACCCCACCGCGGCGGGTCTTGATCGGGATTGCGATAGCGATGCCAAGAAATGGAGAGTGGCATTTTAATTCATGAATGGAGATTGCATGAATGGAGATTGAAGAACGAAAATACCCAGGTGAGCTGGCCTCCCCGCTGCAGGTCCACGAGCTTGCGGAAGAGTACCGCAAGGCGGCAACCATGCTGCTTCGGCTCGGCCGGCCAGGCAAACCACTCACTCGAGCGCCCTTCAGATTGTCGTCGATCCATGCGATCGAACTCTATCTGACCGCGCTTTTGCTTCACCGTGGGCACAGCCCCAATCAGATCCGCAAAATGCAGCACGATCTGTCGGCGCGCACGGGGCTCGCCTTGGAAGCGGGGCTGCGCCTTCGCGCAAAAACCGCCCAGCATCTTCACTCCCTCAGCCAGAACCGGGAATATCTCGTGACCCGTTATGGCCCGGAACTGGCTGCAACCGCCTCGCAGATAAGCCGGCTTACCGCCACCCTGGACGAGGTGGCGGCAAAGGTAACCATATTGATCGGCTTGTCCTCAACTATGCCGCAGCCGGTCGGCCTTACGCCGGAGATTTCGCCTTGATGCGCGCGATGATGTCCGGATCTGAGACGAAGTCATCGAGGAAGTCGTTCCACTTTTCGGCCGAACGGCGAGCATGGGCAAGCATCTGTGTTAGCTCGTCAATGCCGTCGTCGGTGAGAGCGGTTATCGCCTCCTCCGTACCGTCATGGACACTGATGATACTGCCATAGCTGAGATTGTCATCGTTGCTGACGATCGCCTGAAGGAGCTCGAGATCCTCCCCGATCATTTGCGAAACGTGGTCGATAGTGAAGACGTGGGTTATTGTCGCCATCAAGCGGCCTCGGCGTAGGTCACGGTGACTGGTATCCAATTCCAGGGAAGAGTTTCGTCAAGGTCGATGCGAGGTCAAAGGTGTGCAGCCGTCTTCTGCCTGTGCGCCACGGCTCTCGAGCGTCTATATAACGTCACCAAACGGTGCTCCAGCGGTGCCGCTTTCCTGCGCATTTGTTCATTGTTGGCACCCCGGGCACTCAACCGTGTTGCTAAAACAGCCCACCTGCTCCGTCCAGCAAGACAGCATTGCCCACCGGAACGCTCCCATGCGCGCACTGAAAGGCGATGCCGGCGCCAAGGCAGCTCAGGCAGTCGGAGTCAGTCATGCCGAGGCGCCATTCCTTTTCCTCGCAAGTCGCTCGAGCCGCACGCGCTCTTTTCGCTCTGGAGTCCAGTAGGTTGGGTCGCGGTTGGCTCGATCGGGGGTCGGCGTCTTTCCATTTAGCTATAGGCTAAGAAAAGCTCCTTAGATCCCGCAGTCAGGAGTCCACCAATCGGTCGAGATGGCTGCGAACCGTGTTGCGGGCGGGATTGGGTGCTCCGACGGATCGATACCCAATACCTGCGCCATTTCTCTTCGATGGCATTATCGCCCCCCCGTATAGCCAAGTGGTGTGGACAAACCTGATCCACACGACCTAGCGCGATTTGGAGCCAACCGGCCTGGGACCTGGCGGCCGCTTCTGGCTCTACGCCGCAAAATCGGGCCGGTTCCGCGCGTCTGCATCGAATGACGCCGGTCAGAGGTTGTCTCGGAACGGGGTGCTCGGCATTTACGATCGGACCGAGCGCCAGCGAGTGATCGTCGGCGGGCTCGACGGCGGCATCATGTCAGGGGACTTCGGCTTCCAGCCGCGCGAGGAATGCCGAGACCTCGGCGTCGATGTCGACCGGTTCAGTCACCGTGGGTGACGTCCTGGCTAATCCCCCGATCATCTCCGATTTAATTCAAATTTGTCTGTAGATATTGACGATTGCGCGACCTTCACCTCGTAGACGGCAATGCGGGCGGGTAGAGAGGGTCCTATGACAAGCGATTTTTCCGCCGCTCGAGTGCATTTAGATCGAGCGTATGACTACCTTTGTGGCGATGACCCGATGAGTCGAAGGGGACGCGAAGCCTTGGACCTGCTAATTGAGGCGGTTGCCGTCGAAGAGTTCAAGCAGCCACGCCAAAATGCGGAGGTGCTAAGGTTTCCGATTGGGCGCCGCTTCTGAGGCAATCTCCACGGCCGCCATGTAGCCTCAGGTGAGGCGCTCACCGGACGGTTGCGCCGCCACTATGAACCATGGTGAGCAAATCCTCCCAGAACGCCAAGAAGCCCGCCCCGCATGAGCCGAGGCGGGCAATAGAAAATCGGGGTCCAAGCGCGCATCCATGAAACGGCGCCGCAGGTAAAATTCAGCAGAATGTCCTTGGCGCAACGTCACTCCGAACCGGAGAAATTGACCGATGCCGTGGATTCGATTGCGATCGCCTGTCTGCCTGGAGGCGTAACGGGGGTCGGTTGAATGGCGCTTGTATCTTGGCGTGGTGCCGGCGCCGTTGGCGCGTATAGGCCTTGTCCTGACATTGCTTGAGGCCGAGATCGCGGAAAGCCCTTGGCGAAGGCTTCCGATCTGTAGCAGGACGTTCTTGGTCATGACGCGCGCTATCGCGACGCCGAGGCTGGCGTAGTAGGCGACCGCCCTGAGGAAGGCGATGGCGCTCTCCTTTTTCTCGTCGTAGCGGTGGTGTTTGCGGTGAACAATTCGCCAGCGCGCATGCGCAGGACCTCAGGCAAAATCAACGTTCGACGCTTCAGGTGCGTAGAGCACGGCCATTGACGATCCCACATCTGCGAACTGCGGCTTAGCAGCGAGGGATCGCCTCGGGAGGAGGTCAAGGACCAATGTGGCAGGAACAGTAGCGGCGCGGCTTTTCCCGGCTCTGACCTGCCAGCCGATATGCGCCATGAGAGCATCCCGGGATGATGGATCAGCGATTTCACCGAGCGCCACCGCGGACTCCTTGCGCAGCGAGGCCATGTCGCTCGTCAACAGCTCGGAAATCCGCCGTACCGCCGATTGCGCTTGAGCTTGCCAAGCGCATTCAGGCATTTTTGCCGTTGCGCAGAAGCGTATGGCAGAACCACTTGTCGTCATCCTTTTCGGGATAACCGACGCGGTTGTGATAGAGCCCCCAGCGGCTCTCCGTCCGCTCTCCGTCCGGAAGAGCGAGGCATGGGCCGCCATGTAGGCGCAGTCGAGAATGGACGACACTTCGAGCGAACGCATCAGTTCATGTGCGTCGCGTGCGACAAGGGCGGTCTCGAGATCATCCCTGATCTCCGCAAGCCGCGCCTGGCCGATGTGCATCCTGGCCGTCACCTTGGGCGGCTGCAGATAGTCGTTGACCAGCCGCCGGGCCTTGTATTCCAGCTGGTTGGGCGGGATGCCGTCCTCGGAGGGCGTGCGGACAAGCGCGCTTTGATCGGCCTTTTCGGCCAGCCGTCGGCGCCGTGCCCCATTCAGAGACGACGCCGATCTGGCCGCGGAAGCCCTTCTCGCGCATTTCGCGCCAGAGCGCCGATGCATTGTGCGCGCCTTGCCCCCAACGGCTGTCCAGCCAGGGGAGCCATTCCTCGAGCGAGCTTTGTCGGACGCGGAACACATCGGAGCGCTGGCCGCGCAGGACGCTACGGACGAGCTTGCGGCTATGCCCGGTACGCTTGACGATCTGCTTGATCGGAAAGCCCTGTTTCGACAATTCCAGAATGGCCTCGTTAGTTTCTTGCCGGCGCTGATATCCCTCATACTGTAGCCGTTCGGCATAGGTGAGAAGCCTCGGATCTATGATGGTGCTGCCGACGGCCTTTCGAATCTGCCGCATGGATTTGCTAACCACATCGAGAAAGGCTCGGCTGGCGTTTTCCATCAGGTGCCAGCGGTCGGACACCTGATCGGCATGCGGCAATGCCTTAGCGATCGCCTCGCCATACCCACCACCTCGGTCACGCGCGACGGTCGTGATGGACGGATGGCCCATGAGCCATGCCTGCGATGTCGCCTGCTCGCGATCAGGCAGCAATGTCACCGGCCTGCGGCGTTCGAGATCGCAGACAATCGTCCCGTATCGCTGACCGCGCCGGAATGCAAAGTCGTCAATGCCGATGATGGCGAGCTCATCACGTGGCTGTTCAGTCCTGCGGCGCACGACACGCAACAGGGTATCGTTGCTCACCGGCATCATGAGGCGATCGGCAAAGGCCGCAGCCGGCCTGCCGCCAAGCGCGAGCCCCAAGTGATGAACGATCGTCTCAAGACGTCCGGTCCTTCGCGATAACGGAGCCAAAATATCGGCGCCAAACCGCTCGGCAAAAATGCGGCGGCGGCAAAGAACGGCGTCGCACCAGAAACGGCGAACCGTTACCCGCAGGAAAACCCGCCGACCGGCGATCGGCAAATCGGCGGCTTGTCGCTGATATCGGCTCTGGGTCCGGAGTGAACTGGTCCCGCAGCACGGGCACGTTGCCGAAAGCGCCATAGCGCGCACGTCAAGAAATACGCAATCCGTGTCGATCTCCGCATGCTCGACGACGAAGCCCGCCGGCGCCAGTTTCGTCGACCCAGATCTCCGTTCCATCGCGCTGATTCCCCCTCGGAAAAATCGCGACTTCAGCCTTCACATACAGCGAGATTGAGTCTCGCCCCCGTTTGGACGAAAAATCACCCCTCAAACAGGGTCCTCATTCCATGAAAAATCACAGTCAAAGCGACTGCAACAGATCCTTCAAGTAAAGTTATAGAATCTTTGCGACCGCGGATCGCTGACAATGGTACGTTCACCACAAGGTCTGACGTTGGGCACGACTGAAAGAGCTTTTGCCGATGTACGCTCGGACCGCCGCACAATACGCAATGTCAGAGTCAACGGCCAATGGCGAGAAGAGCGCTCATCCTGCTTGAAGGTTCAAAGTATAATGGTCCGCTATACGTCCAGGCGGCCCGGCGTCTTCATCCAATTACCCTGTCGGCTGATCCAGCTCACTACGACTATCTTGCGGCGGAAGGGACCTGCCGCGAGCGATCTGAACTCGCACTGCCGCTATTGTCAAATCTTCTTATACGGAGAACACCATGTTCGTGCGCCACCTGCAAGATGTTGAAGCCACCGACCACTTCGTTGAGTGGGGCAGTGGTACCAGCCACCGTCTGCTGACGGAAAAGGACGGAATGGGCTTTACCGTCTGTCACACGGTAGTGCGCGCCAACACCATCTCACTGCTCCAATATCGCAACCATCTGGAGGCCTGCTATTGTATTGCTGGGGAGGGCGAAGTCGAGGACATGGACGGCAATGTCTTTCCAATTCGCAAAGGCGACATCTATGTGCTCGACAAGCATGACAAGCATTATTTACGCGGGGGCCGGGACAAGGACCTGGTTCTCGTCAGCATCTTTAATCCGCCGCTTAAGGGCACCGAGCGCCACAACCTCAATGACGGCTCAGGTTCGGCCTATTGAAGACGGAGGAAAACCGCGGGTTTTGTGAGGACCCGGTCCAAAACTTAGCCGGTGAGGCTGTTTAGCAGGCTGTTGAAAAAGTGGCTCGCAGCGAGGCTATGAGCGTGATTCAATGTCTCCGAAGAGATTCGGAGAACGAGGCATGCGCGGCGGGGACGACCGGTCTGGCGAACTGTTCAGTTATGTTGATCTCGAGGCTCGGGTGCGGCGCGATCATCCGTTGCGCCGCATTCGGGCGATTGTGAACGAGGCGCTGGCGGCGTTGGAGCGGGACTTCGCGGCGCTGTATTCGCCGATGGGGCGGCCTTCGACCCCGCCGGAAAAGCTGCTGCGAGCGATGCTGCTACAGGCGTTCTATTCGATCCGCTCGGAGCGGCTGTTGATGGAGCGGCTGGAATACGACCTTCTGTTCCGCTGGTTCGTCGGGATTGGCGTTGACGATGCGGCCTGGGACCATTCTGTGTTCTCCAAGAACCGCGACCGGCTGCTGGAGGGCGACATCGCCGCAAAGTTCCTGAGCGCGGTGCTGGTGCAGCCCAAGGTCAAGAGGCTTCTCTCGACGGATCACTTCTCGGTCGACGGAACGCTGATCGAGGCCTGGGCGTCGATGAAGAGCGTCAAACCGAAGGACGGCTCGGGCGAGCCGCCGGCTGAAGGGGGCGGGCGAAACGCGGAAGCGGACTTCCATGGCCACAAGCGCTCGAACGACACACATGCCTCGACCACCGATCCGGATGCCCGGCTCTATCGCAAGGGCAAAGGCAAGGAGGCCAAGCTGTGCTTTATGGGACATGGCTTGATGGAGAACCGCCACGGCCTGCTGGTCGACGCCTGCCTGACACTGGCCGACGGACATGCTGAGCGGGTGGCCGCACTGCACATGATCGAACCTCGCGCGGAACGGCCACAGGCGATCACGCTCGGTGCCGACAAGGCCTACGACACTGAAGACTTTGTCAATGAGCTGCGCAACAGGCTGTTGAAGAAGTCAGGCTCTTTCGCAAACGAAGCCTGAATCGTCGGCGTTGTGGATGTAGAAGTGGCCGACGAGGCGGCCTGCAGTGCCAAAGACAGCCCAGCCGCGGCCAGAGGCTGGGTCGTTCTCATCATGCCCCTCCCACGAGAATTCCGCGCATGCTGAGCCATCGCGGGTGCCATATCGGACATCGAGGAAGCCCTTGAGTGCGCCGAAGGCGATCTCGCCATCCGCCGAGCCTTTGAATGTCAGATGCGCTTCCTCGACGAGATCGAGGAAGTCGTTATCCCAAACATCCATCTCGACGATGCGCCAGCGGCCGGCAAAGGCCCTCGCGAAGCCGGGAACCTTGGCCATCAGCCGGTCTCCGCCATGAGCTTTGGCAGTCGCACCAGATTGTAGGCAGCGGCTGCGAAGGTGAAGGCCCATCCGACACGGTCGCGGCCGCGGAACCTCGTCTTGTGCTGGCCGGCCACGACCTTGATCCAACCGAATGCCTCTTCGATGCGCTTCCTGATGCGCTGGCTGACAGCATAGCCGCCATGCCGCGTCGTGCGCCCGTCGATCGCGGAACTGCGGCCGCTCGTGTTGTTCTGCGCTACATGCGGCGTCACCCTCATCGAGTTAGGTTCCGCCTCTCGAGCTTCGTGCTGACTGCGGTGATGGCTGTGGTACTGAACGTACCACTCCACGCCATTCTTCAGGATCGCACAACAGCGAAGCCGATTGTTGCACATCGCCGCCGAATCCTTGGGAGCGGCCGCCAATGCTTGGCGGCCGCTCCGACACGTCCTCGCCGATTAGATCAGCTGCGCTCCCCGGTTTTGGTCGTCCTGGCCGAGCTCGCCACCACAAGCATTGGCTTCTGATCCAGCGCCTTCGAGAAGGCGTCGAGACGCTGCACGCGCGGCACAATTCCATTTCGTCTTTATAGTCTTGCCGTGTCATAGGTTTAGGATGCCGCATCAACGCCTCGGATCAACCGGCTATGATCTAAGCAAGGCCATGCGACACGTGCTGTCGGCTTGTCGGGTAGTCGACACATAAATATCAGCCAATATTCCATTGTTCATTACGGCAAGTTACTGAAAAACATCTGTAAAGTCTTTTTGTCAACAAAAATGGCATGAGTTTTGCGAGCTCTCCTTGCGACGCGATTGTGAGATAACCCGCGGTAGCGAAGATTGGATCACTACTGCGTCCGAAGGTGGCCTTCGGTGTGTTGTTCGGCACGACGGGGGTTCGCCCCTCGACACGTCTCTCGTAAGGAATGCCAGATCTGCATACGGTTGTTGGAAGAACGGTCAGTGGCTCAGCGGTCATGGGCAAATTATTGGAGGCAGCAAGGTGAAGCAGGAAGGTACAGAATTTGCATTGAATTCATCGCAGGAGCGGATGCGTTTTCTGGATGCGATTGATCCGCGACGCAAGGACCTCAACATATGCTGCGCAATGGAAATGGCGACCCGCTTGTCGACCCGGCAGCTACATCAAGCGCTGATGCCCATTCTGCCACAGCACGTCTTCCTGAATACAAGGCTTATCCGCCGTGATGGGCGCTATGTCTGGTTTCATGCAGCAGGAGTAGAATGCTTGAAGGAGGTGGTTCTACCCGAGAGGGCCTGCGCATCAATGCAGCAAATTCCTGCTCTGTATCAGGAGTTTATAAGCCAGCCTTCTGAACTGACGGCGCGCTGGCCTTGGCGAGTCCAACTTGTTCAGTGTGAAGGTAAGAGCTACCTTTTCTGTCTCTTCCATCACATCATCTGCGACGGTGACCGATCACTACTTTTGTTGTTGCAAAGCTTGTCCGGCCAAGTCAAAAACAAAAAGGAACGCGACCTGCTGGTCGGAGTTCCTTCGGCAGAGCAACCGACAAAAGGCGATTGGGAAGCGGTGTCGCGCCTCGCTGAGGAGATCGACGATCTGGGCGATCTGCGGGCTAGGTTCCACCATGTGGGCACGCCGCGACCGAGTTTGAGTGAGTTTGTCATTCCACCAGATGAGCAGATTTGGGGGCATGATGAAACTGAGGCTGCTCTTCTGGCCGCACTGCAATTCGCAACCGCAAATCTGTTGAACAATGAGCAGATTATCGTTGCTATCCCGCAGGATTGCGTTCCCGACAGCTGCTCTGGATTCGGCTATTTCGGAAATCCAGGATTGGCATTGATACCGTCATTTATTGAAGACCGTAGTTTCGGCCAAGTGCCGCAATGGGCACTGGCGCAGGTGGAACTCTCAGCCCGCATCGGGCGCCTTCCGTATCAGGAGATCGCTGCCTCGCCTGGTTTTGCGGAATTGGGCCAGGCTGACAATCTGTTCGATGTTCTCGTGGTACGGCGTCGGCTTTTCGGCTTTTCCAGCCCATCGATCGCACGAGTCTTTGAACCGGTACCGTCGCTCACACCGTATCTGATCGTCGTCAATCATTGGCATGACGCCTCCGGACGGCTGATTTGCCGGCTAGAGGCTGCCAGCGGTCTGATGAACCAGAGTTCGCTCGATTATCTGGCAGGCCGCATGAAAGCCTACCTGCTACCAAACTGGCCCATTGCAGCCGGCCCGAAGGGCCTGGTTGACTTCACCGGGACTCCCGCAGCTGTGACGCCATTTTTTCTGACCGCATTGCGCCAGCAAGCCGATGGCAACCCAGAGCGTGAGGCGATACAAGGTCAACGCGACAGCTATTCCTACCTGTCAGTAATCCGCATTGCGGATCAATTGGCCAGCCATATTCAGACACGGATCGGTGGGGGCAATCCGACGATCGCCTATGCCGGTCCGCGCGAGCCTAAGGAAATCATGGCTCTTGTCGGGGTGAATATGGCCGGCGGGTGTTTTCTTCGGCTGGATGAAAGCGACAGCCATTTGCACCTAAAGCAATTGGAAAGGACGGGCGCGGAGGCGATCCTCGTGACGGAGGAGGTGTTTCAGGATTTCGATCGGCCAGAGGGGTTCGCTCCTTGCGACACACCGATTGCAGGTTTTCGCCTTCTGGTCCGGTCACGTGAGCAGCACCCATCCCCAAAGTTTGACGCCTATGTAGTCATGACTTCAGGATCCACCGGAGAACCAAAGGCTATCCGGTTTCCGGCCGCACAATTGGACCAACTAGTGAAATGGCATCTCGACAGTCTGCCCGAGGCACATCGCATGGCTCAGCTGTCGTCGCTTATGCACGATATAGCCTATCACGAAATCTATGCGACGCTGGCTGGAGGGCGCACCCTCGTCTTCGCGGAGCCGAAATTAAGATCGAGTCCAGGCGCGCTCGCGTCGTTCGTGAATGAAATGGCGTTGGACAGAATCTACCTCCCAACGGTGCTGTTGGAAGGAGCGGCCAACGCAGCGTTGGAACAGAACCTGCCTTGCCGGGAATTGCGGATGGTCATTGTTGCCGGCGGGACATTAGAGATCAACGATAATGTTAGGCGGTGGTTTGCGAAGACAGGCGCGACCCTCGTCAACCACTACGGCATGTCGGAAACCCAGGACATAACGGCCCATGTCCTCGGAAGCGAACCCGATGCTTGGCCAGACCTTCCCCATATTGGACGGCCGATCGCAGGGACAAAGATTTCTGTATTGGGCTGCCGGAACGAACGGCTTCCGGCGGGCGTGGCTGGCAATCTGGCGGTCCAGTTTCCGGTCGACTCGGGGCAAGGGTTGTCAGTGCCAATGGTGTTGGGTGATGTTGGGTTTGTGGATGACGACGACAATATTCACTTGGTGGGACGCAGCGATCGGATTGTCAAACTGCGTGGCAACCGGATTTCGTTGGAGGCTATAGAACTGGCCCTTCGTCAGCGCGAAGGCATTCTGGACGCTGCCGCAATCGCTCCGCTTGCGACGGCGTTCGGGCAGGAGCCTCGAGTCTTTTTCACATGCGAACCCAAATTTCAGGAGCCGCCCGCAGATGATCTGGTCGATTACATCGTAGCCAAACTCGGACGTCAGTTCCGTTGCCGGGTGTCGAAGTTGGCCGAGATGCCACGTCTGAAAAACGGCAAGATAGATTATCCGTCACTCGAACGCCGCGCTGCTGAGATAGCCGTCGGAGAGACATCCGTGTCGGTCCTTCTAGACCAGGGGGTCGCGCCTGATGACATGAAAATAGCGGCGGCGATCCGGAAGCTAGTGCCCGACGCGAGGTTCACCGCGACTAGCCGATTCAGCGACATTGGTTTCGATTCTCTTGGGCTCATGTCGCTTGAACTGGAGCTTGCCAGCACCTTTCCTGACTTAACGGTAGCCGATTTTTATCGGTTTCCCACCGTTGCCGCGCTGGAGAGTCACCTTGAGAGTACCAAAAATCCAGTCAAGCTCGATGTCCCCCGTCCCGTGCGGTTTGAGGGGCAAAACGACTACGTAAGCGTCGTCGGCATGGCCGGTCGTTTCCCTGGGGCCCTAACGACGGAGGCGCTATGGGCGAGTCTGGCGGGAGGGCACTGTCTGATCACAAAGGGCGACCACGAGGCCAAAGAGAAGGGGAGAGAAAATTCGAGAGACTTTGTTCCAAGCTTCGGACAGCTCGAAAACGTAGACGCATTCGACTACGAATTCTTTGGGCTCTCTCCGGCTGAAGCCTACAGGATGGATCCGCAGATACGGATTTTTCTCGAGTTATGCTGGGCAGCGCTTGAGCATTCCGGTGATGCCGGCTACGGGGCCGATACCCGCATTGGACTTTTCGCGGGTGCCGGGCTCAGCACTTATTTAATGAATGAACTGGAGCCTTTGCGCAAAAGCAGGACCGATGTCTGTTTTCGCGAGGACAACACGCTGCAGCTACGGCTGGGCAACGACCGAAACTACCTGACATCCACGGTTTCTTATCGCCTTGGCCTCACCGGGCCGAGCATCACAATTCAGGCGGCGTGCGCCACGTCGTTAGCGGCAATTCACTATGCCAGGCAAGCACTGCTGAACGATGAGTGCGATATCGCGCTGGCCGGTGGCATTTCGGTGATTTGGCCTCAGCCGACAGGGTACGACTATGTGGAAGGATCGGTCCGCAGCCCGAAAGGTCTTTGTCGTCCCTTCGATGCTGGAGCCGACGGAACTGTGTTTGGAAACGGTGGCGGTCTCGTTGTACTGAAAAGGAGCAGCGATGCTGTCCGTCACGGCAACACCGTTTATGCAAACATCGCCGGTAGCGCGGTCAACCATGACGGCAGCCGCAGGATGAACTTTGCCGCACCAAGCCCCCAGGGCCAGGCTGACGTAATCACGCAGGCTTTGCGCAATGCTGGCTTGGGTCCAGATGCGCTGAGTTTTGTCGAGGCACACGGGACCGGTACGGTAGTCGGGGACGCCATCGAGTGGAGTTCCATTGGGCAGAGTCTGAGGAAAGCCAAACGAGATGCGCCGTGCCTAGTTGGTTCCATCAAGGGCAACATTGGTCATCTCGACGAGGGGGCCGGGGTAGCCGGATTCATCAAGTCTTGCCTAAGCTTATATCACGCTGTCTTTCCGGGCACCTGCCATTTCTGCGAACTAAACCCGCGGCTACCGCCCGATGACAACATCCAAGTATCCAGCCGCCCGGTGCCGCTCGGTCTCTCGAACTCGCTGTTCGGTGGCGTAAGTGCATTTGGGATGGGGGGCACAAATGCACACATCATTTTGCAAGGTGTACATGGCGGACGATCGAGGGAGCCAGTGACATGACACAGGCAATCGGCACTATCCTTCCATTGTCGGGGAAATCGGCCCCAGCCTTCAAGGCCAATGCGGCTGCAGTAAAACAGTTTCTCTTGTGTGGGATCAACTGCAATAAGCCCGACTTGGTGGAAACCTTGTCGCGTGGGCGACGTCATTTCAGCCCATGCCGAGGCGTAATTTATGAAAATGAGGGCAGGTACAGTGTCCACCACGGCGAACCGATGAAGCAGCTTCCCGATGGGCAAAGTTCATCAAATCTCGTCTGGACCTTTCCGGGGCAGGGAATGCAACTGAACTGGAATATCATCGGGCATCTGAACGGCATCGAGGTATTTCGGGACCGTTTTGACGAGATTCTCGACGGCTTACGGTCCCGCCTGGGCCAAGGGCTCTTTGCCGAAAAGATTGGCGCGTTTCTCCCGAAAAAGGGCAATAATGGTTTCGTTTGTGATCGATCCAATACGATCCATGATCAGGCGCTCGTTTTTGCTTTCGAACTGTCGCTGAGCGCTTTGTGGCTGTCATGTGGAATTCGACCAGTCGGTCTTATTGGGCATAGCGTCGGCGAAATCGCTGCCGCAGTGTCTGCCGGCGTGCTTGCTCTGGACGAGGCACTAGATCTGATCGTCGCACGCTCGGTGGAAATGGAACAGGTGCCTGAGAAGGGCTTCATGTGCCAAGTGGACGCCGATGCTGAGTCATTGCAGGCCCCGCTACTGAAGTTTGGCCTCGAAATCGCTTGCAAGAACTGCCCCGATCGGACAGTTGTGGCCGGTCGAGAGCCTGCATTTGAGGTCCTCGAGAATTATTGTGCGGAAAATGGGCTAAGGCACCACCGCCTCAAAGTTGCTAATGCCTTTCACACCGAGATTATGGCGCCAGCGTCGCAAGCTTTGCGCGTTAGAGGTCCCATTCTCGCACCCAAGACTCCTCTTATTCCAATTTTCCCTACCTGTTCCACGCACACAGGTGAGCCATTCACACGAGAATACTGGGCTACGCAAATGCGATCTTGCGTTGATTTTGTCGCGGGGGTGGAGCGTGTGTTGGACCGGATTGAGGCGCCAATTTTCCTTGAAATCGGCCTTGGACAGGCGCTGAGCGCCTTTACTCGCACAATTGCGGGGCGCAATGCCCGAGCTGAATTCGGTGTGGTGGCGGGGATCGGTCGTCCCGACAATCCAGTTGCGGAGAAAATCGCTGATCTGTTTGCGGCGGGCTATGCTGTGCCCTGGCATGAGCTTAACAACACCGAACGTGGTTTGCTCGTCCCGATGCCGACCTACCGGTTCATCCAGAGTGAAATCGGCAGCACTGCGTTTCGCATGCAGGTCCCTGGACAACACGCGGCCTCGCTGCCACCTCTCGGCAAAGGGACCATCCGCAAGACCACGACGTTCGAGATATCGCCGCAGGAAGCCGATTGGTTTGAGGAGCATCGGGTGAACGACGCCTATGTAGTTCCCGGAGCTGGAATGCTGGCGATGATTTTCGATTTCCTTTCCGACCTAGGCCACGCCATTGAGAATCAGTTGAATGATGTGGTTTTTGAAGCGCCTATCGTTTTGAACACGGCTGGAAGCAGATGTCGGATTGGCATTCAGGTCGAAGGTGGCGATCGGCCAAGGGTTGCGCTTTATTCTCGGACGATAGGGAAAGAAGAGACTTGGACGCGGAATGCTTTGGCCGTGGTGGTAGACTCTATCGCAGTTTGGCCTGATGAAGCTGAACCTTCCGCTATGGGGCAACGCGGTAAGACCGATGCCTCTGAAAGCCTCTATGCACAATTTGCCCGGCAGGGGCTGGAATATGGTCCACAGTACAAGCGGATTGAAAGTAGTAGGCGTACCAAAAAGGCGGTTCATGCTCGGCTCTGTGCGCTCTCCAGCGCCACCGGATTGACCGGACTAACCACCGCCCTGAATGCGATGTTGCAGGCGGCGAGCTTTGCGATTGCTGTTCCAGGGCAGGAAACGGCCTTTCTCCCGGCCAGCATAGGTTCGGTCAGCCTACGCGACGCGGCAAGTTTCGCCTATGCTGGAACTATCTCGGCCCGGGTTGACGGGAAACGCCACGACGCCGTCCTTCGCGACGCTAAGCAAAGGCCGATCTGCGCGATGCGGGATGTCGGACTTATCCCCAGCAACCTAGCGCATGGCATTGATACTCTAGCCGAACCTGAGGACAGGCCAGTTCTGTCGACGGCGGCTGAGGTCCTGGGCGTAGATAAGGCGTCGCTAGATATAAACGGTTCCTTGTCCGACAACGGTGTTGACTCCTTTCAGTTGGTCGAGCTTCGCTTGGCACTCGAAGAATTAAGCGATACTCGTATACCACTGAGCTTGCTTTCTGACGGCGCCAGTCTCCAGGAGATTGAGCGCCAGTTCGCAGGGATGAGCAGCGGGAAATCCCCTATTCTGTCGGCCGCGCTTGCTGCTCCCGAAACAGCCGAACAACCCCGGCCGAAGATCTTTTTCGTGGAAGGGATTTTCGGCCATGTTGGGGGAGAGGCCGGACTGCGCGACTCAGTCAAGTCCAGCATCGATGTGATCGGTCTGGGCGCCCCCAACGACGGCAGTTCTGCCGACATTGTAGCGGCTGTCCGCCAGATGGCCGATGAAGTCGTGCAACACCAACCGGACGGTCCGCTGAGGCTAGTAGGGCACTCATTCGGAGCTATGCTCGCATATTCCCTGGCTGTGGAATTGAGACGTCGCGGCCGAGAGATCGACCGGATTGTCGCCATAGATGGCCTTTTGGCGCCGGCCTTGTGCCCGCATCATACCGCTCGCGTGGACGATGACGATTTCAACCAACTTCTGCATATGAGCCGATGTAAGCCAACAGCGATAAACTCCCCCACGTCGACGGCAGAGCGCGTCGTGATCGGCGAATTGAAGCGGGTGTTCGAGAGGAATTGCCGCATCGCAGCTTCGGCTCAGATCTACGCACCGGTTAACTATCACGTAACGCTAGTCCTGCCTAGGCAGGACAATGTCACAGGTATAACCGAAGAGGTGTTCTTGCAGAACTTAAACGCGATCCAAGCAACTACCGGTGTAGAAGAACTCCCCAACGTTAAAGTATTGTATGTCGGTGGTGACCATTTCTCGATGATCCGCAGTCCGGCCATCAATGAGGTCGGTCGCCTCTTTGTATCTCACGCAAGCTTGTCCGCCGTGAGCACGCCCGGGCCGTATGCGGGATGCTTAACTTGAAACTCGCGTGCGATGACAACCCTTCGAACGGTTGATGTCCCGAGGGTGGTATAGCTTCGACTCTCGCCGTGCTTTCCGGACGCAGCCGGGAATAAGTCAGCTTGCCGCAGCCCTGATGGGTCAATACGAGCGCGGCATTCATGAAGTTCACCAATCAATTCATTACGCTTTTGCGCTTCTTCTTCCGGCGCGAAATCGCCATTCTTCGGCAAAAATTTTAAAGGATGTCCTAATGGCAATTGAAACCGCACAAGAGGCGTGCTCCGGTAGACTGCGTTTCGATCCCATTCGATTTCTACAGCAGATCGTGGCAATCGACAGTTGCGATCCGCCAGGTAGTGAAATCGAGGTCGCCAAACTCGTCCACGCCGAACTACTCGCCCTCGGCATAGAGGCCAAACTGGATGAATTTCTTCCTGGACGCGCTAATGTCTTGGGCCGAATCTGCGGAACGGGTGAAAAGCCCGCGTTGCTCCTTTCGTCCCACATGGATACCGTGCCTGTCGGTACCGTCCCATGGCGACGGCCACCTTTCTCAGGAGAAATTATGGAAGGTCGGCTATACGGGCGTGGCTCGTCCGACATGAAAAGCGCCCTTGCGGCGATGATTGCCACTGCGGGAAACTTGGCGGAAAAGCGTCAGATGCTGAAAGGTGATCTAATCTTGGCGTTTACCGCAGGAGAAAGTGCAAATTTACTTGGTGCTCGACGATTTGTTGAACAAGGGCTTAAGAAAGAAATCGGAGCTTTTCTTTGCGGAGAGCCTAGTGATCTCGATATTATTATCGTTGAAAAGGCGGCTTTGTGGCTGCGGGCTACTGCTAAGGGTCGTTTAGGTCACGTCTCTGGCGAACCTGGCATTAACGCCATCGATGCGATCCACTCGTTCCTCACTCACCTCTACTCTCTGGAATTGGAATGCCCGCCGCATCCGCTTCTCGATGGCCCGACAATTCGCGTTGGTCGAATCGAGGGGGGCTCTGCGGTCAACCTAACTCCTGACCACTGCGTGGTTGACTTCGATATCCGACTGCCTCCGGGTGTCGATCACCGCGCGGTCGTAACGCGGGTGGAAAATATCGCACCCGAGGATGTTGCCATCAGTATCCTCGACTTCAAGCCTGCGGTGGAGAGCCTCCCCGACGACAGCTTCGTCAAGCTATGCAATGACGTCTGCACACGTCACCGGATGCGCAACCCGGAGATCAAGGGCGTCTCCTACTACAGCGACGGCACTGTCCTACTGGAGGGGCTGTCCGTTCCCTTTGCCATCATCGGTCCCGGCGACCTCGGCCTGAGTGGGCAGCCAGACGAATCCGTTTCCATCGAAAACGTTCTGAAGGCAGTCGAGATTTATCAAGACGTCGCCACGGCTTGGCTATCGTAAGGATCAACATGTCTCGTCTTCCACGTATCGGCATCACGCCGGACATCAATGACATTGTCGCTCCTGAAACCGAATACGTCGTCCGCCGAAACTACGCGGATGCTGTATCGCAGGCTGGTGGCCTGCCCCTCATTTTGCCCTACGGGGACATCGTAGAGGAGTACTTGGACGCAATCGATGGCCTGCTAGTCACCGGTGGCATGTTCGACATCGATCCAGCGCTCTATCGCCAAACTGCACGCAAGCCTTACGTGGTGAAGCCGGTGCGGACGGAGTTCGAGAGAGCCATGATCGAGAAAGCGCTGTCAAGACGCATGCCTACCCTCGGCGTTTGTAACGGCATGCAGCTCCTGGCCGTCTGCCTCGGCGGGCAGCTCGTGCAGGATATATCGACCGAGGTCGGTGGCGCGTTCGAACACAAGCCTGAACAGTCGGCGACGATAGCGCAGCACCAGATAGAGATCATAGCTCGGTCACGCCATCTCGTGTGCCCAGAAGGGACCAGCTACGCAGTAAATAGCGTTCACCACCAAGCAGTCCTTCCGTCGGAAGCCTATAAGCCGATCGCCGTCTCACCAGACGGTGTGATTGAGGCGGTAGAGGCCAACGCCGGCGGCTTCGCAGTCGGCGTGCAATGGCATCCGGAGTACGGCGTCGGTCAGATCGACAACATCGTCTGGAGCGGATTTCTGGCGGCGGCAAAAGAATATTCCTTGAGGCATCGGTGAGCTACCATGATCCCTACCTCTGAAAAGCGCCTCGAGGCGCTCAATCTTGTGTTGCCGCGCATTGCGAAGCCTGCCGGAAACCTCTTGGGCTTCAAGATCGACCGTGGCCAGATCTATGTATCTGGTCAGTTGCCGCTGGAAGACGGCGTGGTGAAGTATCTCGGAAAGGTCGGCGAAACCGTCGCACGGGAGACAGCCTACGAGGCGGCAAAGCTCGCCGCCCTCAATGTGGTCAGCCAGCTTTCGCTGGCGACAGGTGGAGAGCTTTCGAAAGTTGCCGAAATCGTGAAAGTGTCGGGTTTCGTGAACTGCAGTCCGGATTTCACGGACATCCCTTTCGTTGTCAACGGTGCATCGGACCTCTTCGTCTCTATCTTCGGCGATTGCGGAAGCCATTCCAGGTTCGCAATAGGCGTAGCTGCTCTTCCGCGCGGGGTTCCGGTGGAGATCGAACTCATCGCTCGTCTTCGCGACGAGGGATAGCCGATGCGAGACGTGATTGTTCTCGGTGCAGGCGTCGTCGGCATGACTTCTGCCTACGCTTTGGCGCGCAAAGGATTCGCCGTCACCGTCATCGACGCCGCCTCCGCTCCCGCAGAAGGGGGCGCGAGCTTTGGCAATGGCGCGCAGTTGAGCTACTCCTACACCGACGCGATGGCTTCTCCGTCGATGGTCGTAAACCTTCCCAAATATCTGCTCGGATGTGACCCTGCACTCAGAATAGCGCTCACGCCGTCGCCGAGGTTCATGTCTTGGGGTCTTAGGTTTCTCGCCAATGCAACCCGGAGCAGCTTCGAACGCAACACCATCGAAGTCCTGAAGCTCGCGATGGAAAGCCGGACTGGCTTTGCAGAGCTTTCCGAAAGGATAGAGTTTGATTACCGCAGTACGGGTAAGCTCAATGTTTACTCCAGCCATGAGAGTCTTCGAAACGCCGAGGCTCTCAGCGTTCTGAAAAACCATTATGGCGCGGGGCAGGTCATCCTGACTCGGGATCAGGCGATCGCACGGGACCCGGCTCTGGCCCACTACGGTCACCCTTTCGTCGGCGCCTTGTGGTCGCCATTCGACGCAGCAGGAGATTCCAGCCTCTTCTGCCGAAATCTTCGAAGCCTGTTGGAGAATGACTACGGCGTAAGGTTCATGCTCCAAACGAAGGTCGAACGCTTGGGGACGCGGGCAGGGATAATCGCTGCCGTCGGCACCGCCGTTGGCGAACTTTCCTGCACTCGCGCCGTGATCGCACTTGGTGCCTGGACGGCGCCTATCGCGAGGACAGTTGGTATCAGTTTGCCGATCTGGCCTGTTCAAGGATATTCGTTAACGATTCCAGCGACCGCGTTGGCTCCTGTCGCGAGTATCACCGATACGGCGCGAAAGATGGTATTCTGCCGCATCGGCGACCGGCTCCGAATCGCAGGCCTTGCCGATATCGGTCCCAGTAGTGGCGAATTCAAACAAGAGCGATTCCGAACCCTTCTTGACACGGCCAAAGGGATTTTCCCCAAGGCGGGCGACTACGACGGAGAGGTTAATGCGTGGACGGGTCTCAGACCTATGACGCCCAACAGCCAGCCGATCGTCGGGAGCTCGAAGGTCGGTGGGCTGTTCTTGAACTGTGGGCATGGGTCGTTGGGATGGACACTCTCCATGGCTACGGCCTCCAGGCTGGCTGAAGTGGTTTCGGCTTCTGCATAATGCTGTGCGCCAAGCAGTCCTTCGGGCGATGTCACGTTGTCTGCATATACACGCGTTGAGACCTGCGGCCGCTGATGAGCTGGGTCGGGCTTTCGTCGAAGCGTATCCATCCGGCGGAGACCCTACCGGATACTTACGTCGAAGCACAACCATCGGCCGCTTGGGTGGCGAGATGCTCGGCGAGTTCGTCAGGGCGCTGTCAGATCCCATGGGCGGAGAATTCTCACCTTGCCGTTTGACGACGAGGGCGGACGATGAAGCGCTTCAAATCCTGCGCGCAGTGTCCCCGCCTCGTCTCCATGTACGGCGCGATCGCCAATCTCTTCCACCTTCCCCGCAACTTTCTCACCGCTGCCCAACATCGCGAGCTTCACAACGCCTCCATGCAAACGTGGGCCTGATAAACCCATGCCGGACGTAGCCTGAAAACAGACCGATGGCCGAACTGCGTTCATTGCCAGGTTAAGGGGACGCCATCCTCTCGGGATGCGCTCTCGGTAACTCTTTGCTTGGCCGCTTCGTGAGCTTCAGTTTCTCCCGAACCTCTTCCGGTCCAACCACTCTCGCTCCCATGCTCTCGACGACGTTCACAGCCCGTTCGACTAGCTGGCCGTTTGTAGCAAACTGGCCCTTGCCCACGTACAGATTGTCTTCGAGGCCAACACGGACATTGCCACCGGCAAGCACCGCCGCTGCTGGATATGCGATTGCATCGCGGCCGATAGAAAAGGCAGAGAACGTCCAATTCGCAGGAACGCTGTTGGCCAGTGCTAAAAAAGTATTTAGGTCATTGGGCGCCCCCCAGCGAATTCCCATGCAGAGCTGGACCAGGACGGGATCCTCGATCAAACCCTCTTCGACCAGTTGCTTGGCAAACCAAAGGTGCCCATTGTCGAAGACCTCAATTTCGGCCCGAACGCCGTGATCGGCCGTCATCTTAGCCATGGCCCGCAGTGTTGCCGGCGTGTTGGTCATGACGAAGTCGCCGACGTTGAAGTTCATGGTGCCGCAATCGAGAGTGCAAATCTCGGGAAGGCATTCGGCGATATGGCTGAAGCGTTCGGTGGCGCCGCAAAGGTCGGTTGATGGGGCAAGTGGAAGCGGTTGTTCCACGCTGCCGAAAACCAGGTCTGCTCCCATCCCGGCCGTGATATTCAGCACAACGTCGGTGCTGGCCTGCCGAACACGGTCGGTGACTTCCTTGTAAAGATCGTTGCGCCGCGAGGGTGCACCGGTTTCGGGATCGCGAACATGGATGTGCGCGACGGCAGCACCAGCCTTTGCTGCTTCAATAGCGGCGTCCGCGATCTCTTTTGGCGAACGGGGTACATTTCGAGTGGTTCCGGCGGTATCGGAGCCACCAGTAACTGCGCATGTTATAAAGACTTCGCGATTCATAGCGAGCGGCATTGCATTTACTCCTATCGATGAAATGGGAACTTTATTGAGTGCGGCGCTGTGACTAGTTGGCAGGCCCAAGCCGCCCCACCGAGCGAATCCAGTATCGACTGCCAAGCAGCCTGGTCGGCCCGCGTGAGATTAATTCTCTCATCGGCGACTTTGCGCAAAGATCGGGCGGGAGCATCTTGGCAAGCGTCTGTGCCACTGCTCCCTGAATGCCTCGGTGCGCTCGTCGAGAACGAAGGCGCTCGGCCGTCCGGACGAGGCCAAACACTGCAGCAGGCGCCGCACCGTTGGCCGGACCGAGTTTGATCCCGGCCGTCGCCACCAAACGTTCGTTCCGGCGGAACTTCGGGCAAGAGTGGGCTGCCGCCGAGCCAAGCTCGGCGATAGCTTGGTCCGCCTTGGGAGGCACAAGCGGAAGAGGACTCTGTTGCACGTGTGCCTCCGCGATACCCTATCGAGCGGCTACAATCCTCGCATCGACCGCGATGCAGCGACTGGACCCGACGATGAGCGGGTTGATCTCGGCTTCCAGCACGTTGTGGTGATCCGATATGAACCGCGAGATCGCTGCGACCGTTTTCGCCACGCCCGACAGATCGAGCGGCGGGCGGCCTCGGAAATCGGCGAAGAGCGGTGCAACGCGCAAGGAGCTCAGCATGCGCCGGGCGGTTAGTTCGTCGACCGGAGCAAGCGCCACGACCCGGTCGCGCCAGATCTCGGTCTTGGTGCCGCCAGCGGCGACCACGACAGTAGGTCCGAACGCCGGATCGCGGAGACCCCCGATCAACAATTCCACGCCGTCGCGCTCTACAATCATCTCCTCGACGCTGAAGCCGGTCGGATTGAGCTGCCCGGTGAGTGTTTCGATCTTCGCCCGCAACGTCGCTTCGTCATAGATCTCCAGAACGACTGCCCCTGAATCGCTCTTGTGCAGGCTGCCAAGGGCCTTGAGCACCACGGGGTAGCCTATCTTGTTGGCCGCGATCGCGGCCTCGTCCACGTCGCGCGCGTGGATGGCGCGCGTGAACGCTACTCCACCGGCGGCAAGCGCGTCCCGACTTGAAAGGTAGTCGGTTTCCCCTAGATAGGCCGCCGTCGTTTCGATCTTCGGTAATTGCCGCTTTGCCTTGCGAATGCGGCCCAGAGCGAGAGGCCGCGCCGCCTCTTCGGGAAAATCGAAAACGGGCACCCGGTCGGCCGCGAACGCGACCATTGCCGGTTCGGTTGTGATCACGGTTGCCACAGACAACCCAATCCCAAGTCTCTGGCAGGTCTCGCGGATATCAGTTGCGACGGCGGCTTCTGATTCAGGGGGCGCGCCGGCCACATTGTTGTATGCGCCGTTAAGAAGAATCGCATCAACCTCTCCGGACGCAGCAATGGCGCTGATAACCGGCTTGAAGCTGGCCAAATCAAGCGCCCCGACGTAGTCGATTGGATTGCCGGTCCCAGAACCCGGAGGCATTATTTCTGTAAGCTTGGCGCGAAGCGCCGGCGAAAAGGCCGGAACCTCAAGTCCCTCCTCTACTGCTGAGTCCGTTCCAAGCGTGGCGAAACCGCCGCCGTCCGCAACCACGGCAACGCGTCGACCAGGTGCCCGTACACGGGCGCTCAAGCCGCGTAGCGCCAGGAACAGATCGCCCATACCGCGTACGCGAACAACATCGAGTTCTGCGCAAAGACTCGCGAGAACGTCTTCGTTAGAGATCATGGAGCCGGTGTGGGAGGCGACACTACGGCTCACCGCCTCGCCGGCACGAGGGGCAACAAGCACGACCTCCTTGCCCAATTGCCTGGCATGCTCGATCGCCTGAAACAGGCGGCGGCCATCGCGAAACTCCTCAACATAGGCGACGATGACGCGCGTGTTCGGATCGAGCGCAAAGGCTTCGACGAATTCCTCGACCGTGAGATCGGCCTGGTTGCCGAGGGACACGGCTCGAGAAATGCCGAGGTTCTCCCGTGGAAGGCGAGCGCCCAGGTCCACGACGATGCTTCCACTTTGCGAGATGATCCCGATGTCGCCCGGCGCCAGCTTCCAGAAGGCGGTACACTCAAGATTGGCGGCGGCGTTGTAAAGGCCCGCGCAATTCGGGCCCACCAGACGCGCACCGGCTGACCGAATGCGGTCCCGGAGTTCGTTCTGCAGGCGGCGGCCTTCTTCGCCGATCTCGCCAAAGCCCGCAGTGATGCAGACGAGGTAACGGGTTCCGATCGCCAGCACCTCGTCGATCGCCTGAGGAACATGCGGGGCCGGTACGCAGATCACGGCAAGTTCCGGCGTCTCGGGAAGCGAGCGCAGGGACGTGTAGGACTGCTGGCCGAGAATTGTCTCGCCGCGTTGATTTATCAGGTGAATGCGACGCCGCGAGGCACCCGCGAGCAATTGGCGGGCATACGCAAAGCCCCATTTGGTCGTGGTCGACGATGCGCCGACCAGCGCGACAGAACGGGGGTTGAAAAGGCCGTCGAGCGACTGCGATAGTTTTTGGGCTTCGATGTTCACTGTCACCTCACGCATTCCATTCAATCAGAAGGGTATCGCGGCCGGTCTGGACGGTTTCCCCCGTCTGTTTCGTCACCATGACGGCGAGCGTTACCACGCCGGTATCAGGACGACTTTTCGAGCGCCGCGCTTCGACGACCTCATAGGCGGCCGTTATCGTGTCCCCCGGAAACATCGGAGCGCTGAAGCGGCGTTGCGTCTCCATCCAGCCGAGCATCGCATACGTGATTAGCATTGCATGCCTCCAATCAATCTCGGGGCAAATCGTCCAACCAGCAGGCATCCTTGAGGTACGGTCGGGAAAAGATCTTTCCGATCTTTTCGGGAATCTTGTTTTGATGGGTTCGTATATATACGCGACCATCGGCTCCAACGTCGAGAACCTCGATATTTCCTGTGTAATGGGACATAATGTATTTGAATGTCTTTTGGATGCCGCTGAGACATCGGTTGATGCTGTGTGCAATCTCTACTCTGCGGCGCAGTGGAACCTGAAAAATGCGATGCGCCTTTTGGGCTCGCAGGCGAGGGTTTTTGTGCCGAATCTAATCGAATCCAAACGTGGGATCGGCAGCAGATGATCAACAATTTTGTCGAGCTTGGCGGTGCTGAGCACGAACGGGTCGCCCCCGATAGCAGCACTTTCGTCATCTCAGGATGGCCACCAATATATTCCGCTATCTGAGTGAAATCAGCTGCGATTTCATCGGAATCTTTGCCGACAAGGCGCGTCCCCTCGATAAAATTCATAACTGGGGCATCAGTTCGAGCAAGCTTCATGTGGACATCCTCGGCCGGGAGACTGCAAGACCACCATGTCCGCCGATGCAATTGGCGTGCCACCGAAGAAGTGGTTAGGCTAGGTGCAAAATGAAGTGATTTTCGCCGCAGCCATGGAAACTTGTATCTCAGTGTGTCAGGTTCCGAACATAAACATAACAAACCGGACACAGCTAAACACGGCACGACCCGGAATGGCGAAGGTCGCCACTTAGTCTGAAAAATTCCTTAGGGTTCACACTACACGACAGTGGAGGCTGAGAGGCGGGAATCATGTTGTGAAGCTCGCGATGTTGGGGAGCAAGATAGTCGTACTGAGCTGGATCAGTCGACAGGGTAATTGGATGAAGACCAAGACGCTTGGCTGCTTTCACGTATAGCAGACCATTGCTCCTTATGCGGTGCCGTAGCGGATCGTGTTGGAATTCGGCGGAGCAGCCTCCGGTAGGCTGAGATTATCGGTTCATGCGACGAGGTCAATCTGTTGACCGAATGGCTTGGCGGGAAGCGTCTGCCATCCGTCGATTTTTCGCATCGAGATTTGGTCGGACGCCATTAACGCCCAGAACAACATTGCCGCGGTTTCGGCCGAAGGCAGCACCGCCTGGGTCTTGATGCGCCGCTTGAACTCTTCATGCAGACGCTCAATCGCGTTAGTTGTTCTGGCGCTTTTCTATTGGCTCGGCGGCAGTCGGGTGAAGGCGAAGAGGCGCTCGCCGGCTTCCTCCCAGGCTGTCAGCCACTGCGCGGCACTTGAGCCGCCATTGCGGAGGAACGCCTTGCGGCGGGTCTCGGTCTCCTCCGGCGTGGCCGCGTAGATGATGTCCGCGTAATCGGCGCTGATCTCCTCGTGCAGCCTTTCGGGAGCATGAGCAAGCAAGCTTCCTGTGCTTGTGAACCATGCATCACTGCACCGGCGCCCCGTCCCACAGCGCGGCAATTGCCCTGTCCAAGCTGGGCGCACCGCCGACGATGAGGAACTCCGGCCGGCGAAGGCCGCGCCCGACGCATCGAGAATGGCCCTGCCAGACCTCGGTCGTCTCTCCACCCATGTTCTTGACCGCGAGCAGGGATCTTTTGTCCGTCCGCGCGCACGCCAATGACCACGAGCACGAACCACCGTCCCGTCGAGGATCAGGCGCACGATCGGCTCGTCGGCCAGCGAGCGGGCATCCAAGCGTCCCAGTCCCGTCTTCACCTTGCGCCAGGTCCGGCTGACGACGTCCTTGCCGATCGCGCCGCCGAACAAGGCCGCGAGCGCCCGCCGCACGCGGCGCGTGTTCGTACCCGCCAGGTAGCTCGACGCGATTAGCGCGTCGGCCGCCATCGTGCGCCGCTGATAGACGCGCAAGGCGTTGCTCTCCATTCCACCGTCTTGTCACCGCCGGCCTCGAGACATGCCCGCGGCACCGTGATCTCAGTGGTGCCGAAGGTCCCTGTGAGCGTGCGCGTCCGGCTGCCGTGGCGGTGGCCGGCGACACGGTGGTCCCATCACTGCGCGCCGCCGGCTGCCGGCCATAACGGGGACGGGCAAGCACCGCTTCCAGCTCGGTCTCGAGCATCGTTTCGATGAGGCCGCGCACCCACTCGCGCAGGCCGGCTTCGCTAATCGGATCAAACCAGGATATCTCGTCGCCTCATCCCAAGGATGATCGGCTTCGGCATTGACGTTTCGGGGGGTGAAGAAGTAAGGCGATACCTGACCATCGCTCCGGTCGTCACTGGAGCGATATCATCATCGAGCTGCAACCTTAGTGTCTGAATCAGAATGGGGGCGGTGATTTCAAGGTCTTGCGAGCTTCGGGTGAGCATGCGGATGTTGGCGATGAAGACCCATGCCTCGGCGGAGGCGGTAGCGTCGGCTTAACCTGGCAATGACGCAGTTCGGCCAGCGGTCTGTTTAGCCAACGTATTCATGGGTTTTCTCAGCATGGCAGATGAGACGCAACCCAACCGCCTTCAGTGGCGAAATACGACCGGAATTCCAAAGGGCTCCTCCAAGTGATTCTCCGAACAGAGTGAAACTTCTGGATTACTTTCAAGTCCATAAATTGCGTTTTGCTCGTGATAACGCAAATGTTATATCCTTAACAAGAGAACCAAAACTTAATATATCTTAACGAACATGGCGCCATGTTTTTCCGCAAGCCCCTTGATTAATCCCCACAATTTGCCAGACTTGGTCATGTCCAAACGGCTCCGATCTAGATGAGATTTCGGCGCAAATTGGACGCGTTAGGACTTAGAGAAGCGCTTCAACGAGCAATCTCTTCTGACTGTCGTTCAGTCTACCCGGGCGCAGCGTATCTCTTCACTGCGGCGGGAGGACGCCTTTGGTCCCCAAAGTCCCCTCGGGGCAAACCCCGTCGCGCAATAAGATACTGGCACACATTCTGTATGGATGAAGCACTATGATTAATTCGAACCTCGGCCAGCTCGACGAAAGCCTTCGGGCAAAGCGACAGTCCTTCGATAAAGTTCCACTCGTGGATCTCGCCCCCCTTGTGGACGGAAGCGACGCGGGAAGGGTGGCGAAGGAAATCCGATGGGCGCTGGCCAATGCCGGATTCGTGTACATCAAGAACCACGGTGTGCCTGCGCAGTTGATAGACGAGACCTTCGCCCACACCCGAGCATTCTTCGATCTGCCAGCCGAGGAGAAGATGAAGCTGCATATCAGCAATTCAGGCGTGGCATTGCGCGGATATATCCAATTTTTCGGCGAGAACACCGATCCGGCCAAAACCAACGACTTGAAGGAGTGCTTCGATATTGGTCCCGAGCGGCAGACTCTTGAGAGCCCCTTCTTCGGGCCTAATCAGTGGCCGACCAGCCTGCCCGGATTTCGGGAGACCGTTTTCTCGTGTCACGAGACGATGAAGGAGCTTTCAATCAAGATACTGAGTGGCATCGCACTCAGCCTTGATCTGCCAGCCGATTTCTTCGAACCACAGATGAAGAGCCCAATCACCATCCAGCGCTTGCTACACTATCCGCCTCAGACTGGAGTAGTCGACGAGAAGGTCATCGGCATGGGCGCGCATACCGACTATGGCAACCTTACGATTCTTGCACAGGACAGCGTCGGTGGACTACAGGTGATGAACCGCGACGGCGTATGGGTCGAGGCCAATCCCATCCCCGGCACCTTCGTCATCAACATCGGCGACCTCGTGCAAAAACTGACCAACGATCGCTACCTCGCCAACCTGCATCGGGTGGTGAACATTTCCGGGCGGGAACGCTATTCGCTTCCGTTCTTCGTAGACGCCGACCATAACGCGGTCATCGCACCCTTGGAGAGCTGCGTCTCGAACGATAGCCCGGCGCGTTATCAGCCAATCACCTGCGGCGCGCACAAGTTTGCACGGTTCGTCGAGAGTTTTCCGCATTTGCATAGGGAACATGCCACCGGTCCTACGGCTCGGCCGAGCGGACCCGCGTTTCTTTAGACCAACAGCGGCAATTTGGGGATCTTCGGCACTTTTGGTGCAAGTCAGGCTTCCGACCCCACCATCTCCGCCTGTAGTATTCAGGCGGTTGCCAACAGGCGGCTTCGCAACAGCTCGTATCCGGCCCGTCCGTACATTTGACGCTTGAGTGTCTTGAGGCGGTTGATGTGGCCTTGGACCGGACTTGCGCTCCAAGGATGGGTGATGGCCGCTTTGACACCGTCGATGTCGCGTCTGATGCCCTTGGCCAGAGCATCCAATTCGGTGCCGGCTGCATCGGCGACCCAGGTCGAGGGCGGCGCTACCGCTGTAGCAGTCCAAGATGGTCGCCGGCATCAACAACAATGATCTGACCGGTAATGTTTGACGCTTCCGTCAGGAAGAACAGCGCAGCCTCGGACATTTGTTCCGGTGTGCCTGCCTGGCGTAGAGGCGTACGCTGTTCCTCGTCCTCTTTCATCTTGTTGTACTCAATTTCGCCGATGCCATTTAGCATCCAACGGGTTTGGATGAAGCCGGGGCAAATGGTGTTCACCCGAACGGCGGGGCTGAGCCAGCGTGCAAGCATCACGGTAAGAGTATTTAAGGCGCCCTTGGACAGCACATAGGGCAGTGAGCTGCCGTTGCCGGTGAGGGTGGCATTGGTGGACACATTTACGATCGCGCTGCGTTCTTTGCTTTCCTCCCATAGTCTCTGCATGGCCGGAAACACAGCACGGCTCATCATGAAAGCGCCGGTTGTGTTCACGCGAAATATGCGGTCGAAATCCTCCGGTGTGACGTCTTCAAGGTCGCCCGCTTTTTGGAACTTTGTGGTGGCAGCGTTATTGATAAGGCCGTCGATGCGCCCCCATTTGCTCAGGGTCTCGGCGGCCAGTTTGCGGCAATCTGCATCCTGCCCCACGTCGGCCTGCACAACGATGGCTTCAACACCTTGCGCTTTGACCTTGGCATAAGTCTCGTAGGCTTCCTTCTTGCTTCGAGTATAGTTTATCGTGACGTTCCAGCCCCGCGCCGCGAGGTCGATGGCACAAGTCGCACCCATGCCCGTTGCCGATCCTGTCACAATTGCCACTTTGGTCACGGTGTTTTCCTTTAGAAATTTGACACTGCTCTCACGAAGCTAGTGGGCGCAGTTCGGATTAGCTTGTGAGATGTGATTCGGGTGGCGCCCCTCTGCCTCGAATTTGAGTGTCTCTTGCGGCGAGCTCTTTCAGCGCCTCATGTACTAAGTTAATTCTGGGAGCTAAAGTCGCAAACGACAACGCATCAGGTATACAAAGGGCTTGGGCTTCCTCCTCTAATATCGCTACATTGGTGCACCAATTTGGACAATCTGAGTCCACCTTTCTATTGGTGTCACATAGGCGGTAGGACTGTGGACCGTACAGTTAATATAGGCCTCCTTGGGCTTGAGCTGGCGGCATTTCCTCTCAGGCGAAGCGTTGGCCGAAGCCGCTTTGCCTTGTGGACAGTTCTGGATGCATGCTGCGCATTGTCATTCGTTCCCAATTTAAATGCCATTATTACATCTCCTTGCCCCTCGTCAAATCTAAAAAGATTATTGAATTGTTAAATCATGATGACATAATATTACCGTTTAATACTAAAATATTTCAAGACAATGTCAAATATGACAATATCTCCCAATGACTTGTCTCTTCATCTTGATTACTGTCGGGTCTTCGCTCAGCAGCCATGCACAGAATCCGGCGCGATGGCGGCCGCCACCGCGAATTTGGTGGAGCGGTCGATGACCGCTCCTTGCGGGCGGCGGTCCACCTGTAGACGGTCGCCTTGCTACCTTCCAAAGCCGCGGCACTTGAGTTCGGCCCACAATTGCAATCCGTTGCGCTGGCCTTCCTGCCAGCGTCTTTCGAGATAATCGCGAACAGGATCCATGAGAACGGAGCGCGCGGGCGGTCGCCGGGATGACCGAGCCACGCTTCAGCTCAAAGAGGGATTGCTGCGGCACGACACGGTTCGGGAGATAGCTGAGCTCCTTGAGATCACTGTTGAAGAAATCCTCCTTGGAACGCTGCCCGTTCTGATCGGGATTCTAGCCCCCGAGGCCTGCGTGCAAAGCGGCAGCATAAAGGTCCGGCTTCGTTGCGCTTGCGCCTCGAAGTCGAAGCTGTCCAGTTCGCGCACGAACGGGAACTGCGCCAGCTTGCTCGACATCGATATCCCACCTCAGTTCATGGTACAATAGGGGCCGCCATCATGCTCGACAGGCGCCATCCTCACTCGAGAACACCGAACGGTCTTTCGGATTTGAAGTAGGCACCCGCTGCCACCTTACTGGCTGTCGACATCGCCGATTTGAGACCCGCCTAGCCTATGAAGTTGCGCCGGCGTCGGAGACGGCCAAGCGCTCGGCGGCCTGCCGGAAGTCATCGGGTAAAACTACCGGCTTCCTGAGCTTGAGGTCGAACATGACGGTCACGATCTCCATGGTCGCATGAATTTCACCCGCGGGCCCACTCATGGTGTGTCGAAACGTCAGCGACGTACGGCCGACCTTCGTGACGGTCGAATTGATATTCAGCAGCCGGCCCCACTTAGCTTCTTCTTTGAAATCCACGACATGGCGAACATCGGCCCAGCCGAGCTCCGAGGTCGGTGACTGCTCCCAAGTCGGTGCGATCGCGCTCAGGAGGTGGCCGGATGCATCGTCAAAAATCGCTGTGTAGTATCGAACGTTCATGTGGCCCATGGCATCGCATTGCCAAGGATGCACGACCGCTTTCATCGTATTGATCACCATATCGGTGCCCTCCTCATCCAATTTGCGGATCATTGTTGTTGAGCATGCATCAACGCCGGAGCGATCGATGTCACCTGGACGAAAACTCAGGCAAGGAGCCCGCCATCGACCGGGAGTGCGACGCCCGTGATGGAGCACGCCATTTCCGAGCACAGAAAGAGCATTGTTGCAGCCACCTCGTCGGGATGCACAAAGCGCTTTGTAGGCATTTCGTTGAGAAAATGTTGCTTCACGGTTTCCTCTTCGGATAGCCCCAGTGCAGCAGCCTTCGCAGCGAACTGTGCCGCAGCCAATGGGGTGTATACCCAACCGGGACAAATAGCGTTGCAGGTAACGCCATGCTCCGCGCTTTCCAAGGCGACGGCACGCGTGAGCCCCAAAATGCCATGCTTTGCGGCTACGTAAGCTGTTTTCCCCACTGCACCCTCCAGAGCCAGGGTCGAAGCAGTGTTGATCACACGCCCCCAACCATTCTTCTTCATACCGGGCAGTGCGGCCTTGGTGGTGTGGAACGCGGCACTAAGGTTCACGGAGAGCAAACGATCCCATTGGTCCGAAGGGAAGTCTTCGATATCGCTCACGAATTGTACGCCGGCATTGTTGATGAGGATGTTGATACCGCCAAACTGCGATATCGCCGCTTCGACGAGTTGCGCGCCTTGCCGGGCATTCGAAAGATCGTGCTCGAAGTGAACACTCGACTGCCCGCTGATTGTAGTTAGCTCGTCTACAAAACTTTTCAATTCAGCTGGTTCACCCAGCCCGTGTATCGCCACGCGTGCACCGGATCGCGCGAACGCCCGTGCGATGTTCTGACCCATACCGGTAGTAGACCCTGTCACTAGGACGGTACGTCCGGGCAACGATATATCAAAAGCATGGAAATTCATTTTCGCTCCAACTGTGCAGTTCAGCCTAATCGAAGCTAGCAAGGTCAAAACTTAAAGATTAGCTTTTTTCTGCTATCAATCCATTTAGAGTGCGAATGAGTGGAGACGGTCGTGGATATACATTGCTTCGGACATTCACGGCAGTGGGGACGCTCGGAAGTTCTCTGGCGCGGCGCACGCCTCAATATGACGCAGTCGACAGTGAGCCAGCAGATTGGTGCGAACGATCAGGAAGTGTCGCCTGACGCACGCGGGCGACACACTTTCGAACGTGCCAGCTCGGTTTTGTACTCATCGATCTGGAAAGCGCCTTCCGACCGGAGCTGGTAACTGGGACCGTCGTGGTCGGGGTCGCAGGCGGTTCCTACCTGTTCGCAAGAGCACTTGTAGAGTTCGTGTCTTGGCGACCTGGAGTTTGCATCGAGATCAAAGATCCCATGACCGGTGGTGGATAGCGACCTGCGCTCTGGCAGAGTGGGGTTGCTGACCAACAACTCTGTGGAGGCCAATCATGCGTGTTCTAGCCGATCGATCTGCGGCGCCTGCCGCTATCCGCACCGATCTTGGCGCGATCTTCATTTCTTTGGAACTCTTATGTTCATTTGCAAGCGGCGTGGCCACGCCTGTTCGTCCCCGCCAATAGTGGCTGGTCCTGGCATGGTGTAGCTAATGCGCAATGTAGGAGACAGGGTCTCAAGACGACGGTTTGCAAACTCTTATACGCGGGTTGGATACCGCATTTCCGTGTGTACGCCTGGGGCTGCTTCTATCTTAGCACGGGCATCGACGTCATCGGCCACTCAGTTCCATCGAAGATTCCCCGACCGGGACCCTGCCTCCAACATTGAGCATCAGCAGATGATCGATCTTGTTTCCTCTTTCCTCTTTCTAATTGGTCGCCAAATGCGAGCGGCGCTAAGTTAAGCTTGATGAGCTGGTTGCACTTCCTGGCCAATAGCCCACAGGAAGGCCCTCCATTTCTCTAGCGATCGCGGTGATCGCGATGGGCTTGTGCTTCCCCGCGAGGATCATTTTTCGGTAGCGAGAGCAGAGGCGGAGCTGACCTTTCCACGCTATTTCGCGAACGGTTCTCGGTAGGCCTTCCAACTGCGCTTGCTTGGTTCGACTTACCCGCGCAGGGAAGCGGTAAGCCCATGCGCCTTCGACCAGCATGCGACGGGCCCGACAGTTCCCGGCCTTAGTGATCCCGCCGCGTTTGACATGTTCACCTGTCGAGCTCTCTGACGGAACGAGGCCAAGAAAGGCCATCAGCTGGCGGGGGTTTTCAAAGCGGCGGATGTCGCCAATTTCGGCAACAAAGACGACGGCGGCAATCAACGATACGCCTCGCAACGCCTGATAGGCTTCGACAACAGGAGCCATCGTCCAGGATTTGACAGTCTCCGAGATCGGATCGGTCAGACGCTTTAAACGCACCTCGGCATCCTCGATCGCCTGGCAGTATTCCTTGAGCACGATGAAGTGCGCCGGATGCTCGAACTTCAGAGTCGATATCCACCGCATATGCGCCAGCGACCAGGATGAGCGGCCCGAATAGATGCGGCCATGTCGAAGGAGGAACGACTGAAGCTGCTGACGCGCCCGCTTTTGAGCCTCCTGTGCTGCTTCACGGGCCCGCACGAGATCGCGCATAGCCTCATGCCCGCGGTCCGGCACCCAAACCGCCGTCAGCTCACCCGCACGATGTAACCGTGCCAAGCTGACCGCATCGCGCCGGTTGGTCTTCACTCGATCTCCGGGACGCTTGGGAATTAGTGCCGGTGCCATCACCACACAATCATGGCCCATCTCGGTGAGCTGACGGTAGAGTTCGCAACCTGTAGGCCCTGCCTCGTAACAGAAGTGGAGCTTTGTTCCTCGCTTGGCCAGCTTTTGCACGATGGATGACACCGAGGCCGGATCTGAGGGTATATCCCCGAAATATCTTACCTCACCACCCCGCTCGCCATCCGCGACGGCTAAAGAAATCTTCAGTTTCGAGACGTCCAGACCGACGAAAAGCCTGTTATGCTGATCCATGGTTCACCCTCGCTAAGCTTGGGCTCGGCTTCGGCCACTCCGAAGCAACCCCCGATCTCAGCTTATCGCGGGGGTGAGCCACCTTCACCCCGAGAACATACGGTCTCAGTAAATCGACCTGGTTGATCACTTCGCTGTCGCCGGGCAGTGGGGAGAAGATGTCGAAACATGCGGTACGCGGCTGCGATATCACAGGACTGCTGGCACGCTTTGCCCAGCTTCAGGACAAGGCACAGGCGCGCGCCGGCCGGCACTTTGCGCTTGTGGTCATTCAGGAGGCGGGTCTCGACGGCTTCTGGATCCATCGAATCCTGGAGGCCGAGGGGATCGAAAGCCATGTCGTCGACGCCGCCTCGCTTGCCACGTCGCGCCGGCGGCGTCGTGCCAAGACCGACAAGATCGATGGTGAGGCGTTGGTGCGTGCGCTGCTCGCCTACAAACGAGGCGAGCCGCGCGTGTGCGCGATGGTTAGGGTACCGGGCGTCACGAGGCAGGGGCTTCGGTGAACGATCTGTGCCGCAAGCACGGCGTCAGCGACGCCAGCATCTACAAATGGAAAGCGAAATACGGAGGCATGGAGGTGTCGGAGGCGAAGCGGCTGAAGACGCTGGAGGAGGAGAATGCGCGACTGAAGCGGCTTCTGGCTGACGCCATGCTCGACACGTAAGGCCTTGTCGACCTGCTGCTGTGTCCGTCGCGCCCGCGACAGCGCATCAATCGTAACCGGCCGATTGTTACCGCGGTGATTTTGCTTTTATGCGCGCGATGAGCTCTTCGTCGTCGACAAAGCTATCGAGGAAGTCGTTCCATCCGTCGGTCGAACGACGAGCATGGGCGAGCATCTGTCTCAGCTCGTCAATCCCATCGTCAGTGAGAGCGGTGATTGCCTCGTCCGTGCCATCGTAGACGCTGATGATGCTGCCGTAGGAGAGGTTGTCGTCGTTGCTGACGATCGCCTGAAGGAGCTCAGGATCCTCTCCAAGCTTTTTGGCGACGTGGTCGATGGTGAAGACGTAGGTGATCGTAGCCATCAGGCTGCCTCGGCGCAGGTGATGGCAACAGGTGACCAATTCCAGGGGAGTAGTTCGTTGAGGCGGTTGATCTTGTGATCGTGGATGCGGTCGAGCACGTCGGCCAGATACGCCTGCGGATCGAGGCCATTCATCTTGGCCGTCTCGATGATCGTCATGGCACGTGCCAAGGTCTCCGCGCCGGTGTCGGCACCAGCAAAGAGCCAATTCTTTCTTCCGATTACCATCTCGGGGTCATTCTGCCCATGTTGGGCAGGAGGTCGAGGTCCATTACCGTTGGCACCGTATTTCGGACATCGGCTTCGCTGCGAGAACAGCGAAGAGCGCGCCAACGGCCGGATCATTCATCTCGTCGTCGCGCCCGGGCATGTCATTACCGCTCCGG
>NZ_JAMYOT010000035.1:0-49774 GCF_040320005.1 Mesorhizobium sp. M0816
ATGCCGCAGGCTCCTCCGTTATCGCCTCGCAGACGGTGGCGCAGATGGCCCCACTGTGGGCCGCCGAGGAGGCCGTACGCGGCCAGGACCCGGCAGTACGGATAACTGCGCGTCAGGAGAAATCCGCCGCCGTCGTTGCCGCTCTCTTTGCGCTGTGGGAAAAGGAGCTGCCGAAGCTGTCGGGAAAATCGAAGCCCGCCGAGGCGATCCGCTATGCGCTCGGCCGGCGTGCCGCGCTGGAGCGCTTCCTCACCGACGGCCGCATCGAAATCGACTCCAACACCGTCGAGCGCGCCATCAGGCCACAGACAATTACCCGAAAGAACAGCCTCTTCGCTGGCAGCGACGGCGGCGGACGGACATGGGCCACCATCGCCACGCTGCTGACCACCGCCAAGATGAACCAGGTCGATCCGCACGCCTGGCTCACCCAGACCCTCGAGCGCATCGCCAATGGCTGGCCAAACAGCGCTATCGAGGCGCTCATGCCTTGGAACTACCACCGCTGAACGGCATCAGCTACCCGCTTACGCTCGAATGGGGCCGGCTCCGCATGGAAACTTTTCGCCTGACACTCCATGAATCAAGGTGACCTAGCGGGAGGTCGAGGATTCTACCGGCCCGGCCGAAACGATTGCAAGCGGTACGCAGCCGTCCACTCTGAACGGGCGGAAATGGCACAAATTTTGAGGTGCCTGTGTAACGAAGCGACGAAGGCGGTCGCATAATGGGCCTCAAGGCAACATATTGCGGCGCCCGGTCCATGTCAGCGCCGCTGAAATCGTCGCTTTTGTGGCCGATAAATGGTCCCCATAACGAATGGTCATTTACTGGTCCAACCTAAGACCTGTTTCTTGCCCCATTTCCTTCCGGAGTCGGGCTTATGTAAGTGTGGAGCAATGCAAAAAATCATTCATATAACAGACCCCCATTTTGTCGCACCTGGCAAGATGCTTTACGGCATCGATCCGGCGCAGAGATTATGCGACACCTTGGACCACGTCTCGCGCGTACACGCAGATGCGAAACTCATCCTTATTACCGGCGACCTTGCTGACACGGGGGATCCGGCCGCCTATGTGCTCTTGCGCGAGATTTTGTCGGACGTCCGGCTCCCCGTCTATCTGACCATCGGCAACCATGACAACCGCACCGCGTTTCGAGGCGTCTTCGGCGGAGAAGGCTTCGTTCAGGCGGCTGTAGACCTGCACGAGTGGCTCCTCGTCTTGCTCGACTCGAAGGACGACATTAGTCCTGGCGGTTGTCTCGACGGTGGCCGGTTTGAATGGCTCCAAGAGCAGCTTGTCCGTGGCGCCGGCCGACCAGTCGTGGTTGCTATGCACCATTCACCATCGGACTTGCATGTGCCCTGCTTTAGGACATGCGACATGAAGGAGACCGAGCGGTTCTTTTCCATTGTTAAGAAAAACGCATCGGTCCGCCACATGCTCTTTGGTCATCGGCATGTCGCTGCAGCAGGCAGTCTGTCAGGAATCTCCTTCACTGCCAGCCGTGGCACGGCGCAGCATATCGTTCTGGACTGGGAACAATATGGCAAGCCCATATTCGTCGCGGCTGCACCCTCATACGACGTGATCATGTTGGACGGAACGGATGTCGTCGTCCATCGTCACGAGGGACTTGATTTGTTGCCCGTTATTCGTCCGGGTGACCCGAAATGAGTGTCGCATCCTCAATCACGACCTCCGATCGGCCTCGGCCTGGACTGATCATCTTCGATTTTGACGGGCACCCTTGCGGAGACGAAAATCATAGCATCCGAGGTGTTCGACAAAACTCGCCGCAGAAGGTGTCCCGGTACATCCGGAAGGAATCAGGCAACGCTCTCCGGAATTGAGCGAGACGATCAACAACCGCCTATACTAACCGTCATGGCGTGTAAGCTGGCCGGAACACTTAATGGAAACAGTCGAGGTTGAGATCCAGCTGGCCCCTCGATGAGCCTGTTGGCGACACCTGCTCAATTGAACTGCTCCACTGGCTTACCATTCCCTTTGTGTCGTATCGAGTACATCAGTTTCGACTCATCCACCGCATGAGAGCCGCTGACATTTGGGGCTTGCAAGCCCACGGCTCTTCTCCTCCGATAACATCGGTGTCCGCAAGCCCCACCCTTCCGTGCTGCTGATAGCCGCGAAGTTATGGGCGTGTCTGCGAGCGAGCGCGTTCTCATTCAGGACGGCTTCATCGGCCTTAATGCTGCGCGAAATGCAAATATGCGCTAATGCGCGTTAGTGCGCGCGCGCCATCATCACAGTCAGCTGAGGAATGTTTGAGCCCAAGGCATCGTTGGAGGAGCTTAGAGGCTTGCTTTGCCCAATGTTGAAGGTTTAGCAGCGGCGTGGACGAGTTCCGCCCGCACCTGTGGGGGTAACACCCTAGCATGAGGCACGGTGACGCACTGAAGCTACCTCCGGGAGCCACGGTATCCTGCATGCAATGAAAAGCGCGGGCAGGTCATCAAAGGATGAATCGTGATGTCTTAGAGTAAATCAAGTTCGACAACGAGCAAGCACATGACGCTTAAGCCCTATACGTGCGGTTGGCAGAACATCTGCTGAGGTTCGGTCCGGCACGACAGTGGATGTTTATTGCTCCCTTGGATACCTCCCTTCTGAGCTCGCATGCAGCCGAAATTCAACACTGGTCCATCGACTGCCGCTGCCTCCGCGCATAATGCGGGGCTCTAGTTTCCGAGCCTGAGTTCGGGAGCCATCAAGGCTTGAGATGAGCAGAGCCCGGCTCCGATGAGGCTTGGAAACCGTTCAAGACGGTTTTCGATTGGTGACGCATGAGAGTCGGATTTCCGCCTCGGTGCAATTCGATTAAGAATGAAAAAAATCGTCTTTTATATACAGCACGATGATGATACCCATCACGCCCGTGCTCGTATCCGTCAAAGGACCCAGTAACACATACCAGGAGAACTCCATTGCCTTCTTCACAACCGGGATCGCCGACACTCGGCCCGAGCTTAATTTGGCGGAACTGGGTGAGCAATCAGGTTTGCAGGGTAAAGCATTTCGAGATGCCAAGCTCGGACGATGACGTCTGCAGTACGATAAAGGCAGCAGCCTTGAACAACCTGCGAATTCGCGTTGTTGGTACGGGGCACTCATATACGCCAATTGTCCCCACGGACGGCGTTCTGATCTCCGCGGAGCGCCTATCCGGGATCGAAAACATCGACCATGCCAACGGCCGGGTGACGCTTCGCGGCGGAACGCGGATTTGTGACGTCGGCTCTGAACTGCGCTCTGCAGGTTGGGCGTTGCCGAATCAAGGCGACATCGATCTGCAAACCATAAGCGGGGCCGTATCGACGGGTACGCATGGCAGTGGTGACAGTTTAAAATGCTTAGCGGGGCCGATAGTTGGAATGCGAATAGCTACTGGCGACGGATCAATCGTCAATATCGATGCTTCACAGGACGCGGATGCCCTCAACGCTGCAAAAGTCTCCATCGGAATGTTCGGCGTAGTACTTTCCGTCACGATGAAGCTTGTTCCCGCCTTTGATCTTCATGACAAAATATGGCGTGAGGATTTCGAAGAATGCATGGATCACCTGGATCAGCTATGCCAACAAAACCGGAGTCTCCGCGTTTTCTGGTGCCCGACCGAACACTCGGCCTCGTTATACAGCCTGCCCAACACGTTTGGCATGGGACGTACTCGCAGCAAATCCGATGTCTGCGAACTGAGGACGCTGAACGTCACGGCTCAATCGCCGGAGTCTGTCGAAGATCGGGTCGGCGAGAGAATAGGGCCGAGCTACCGGATATTTCCGGGTTCAATTCCGATGCCGAACCACAATGAATGCGAGTACGCGGTGGCTTACGGGGACGGTCCGTCGGTATTCCGCGAAATCCGCAAGTTGATAAAGACAAAGTACCCGTCGCAGATATTTCCGGTGGAGTATAGAACTGTAGCGGCTGACGACATTTGGCTGAGTCCATACTTTGAACGAAAGACTGCGATGATATCCGTGTCCGGCGCAGCAGGAGAAGATTACTGGGATTTCATTCGTGATTGCGAGACAATCTTTTCTTCCGCGAACGGTCGTCCGCACTGGGGCAAACTTCACAGTCTGGGGCGGCCGGAGATCGAAGGCTTGTACCCAAGGTACCGCGATTTTGTTTCCCAAAGGGCTCGCTTTGATCCGGACGGTCGTTTCCTGAACGACTACCTGCGCGAACGTTTCGGTTAAAAGCTTTTATCTATGGTAGCCTCTGCGGTTCGCTGCATAGCCGCCTGGAACTTGCTGCCATCTTTAACGATCATGTTGGCGAGGATGTCGATGATCAAATATTGTCCAGCGACCCGGGAGAACGCTCCTCGCATGATGGGGGTGTCCGTCGAGGATGCTGCCAGCACAGCGTCCGCCTTGGCAGCGATTGGACTGCGTATGTGACATGTGATTGCTATGGTGAACGCGCCAGCAGCCTTGGCTGCCATGAGTGAGTTGATGGTATCCTTGCTCGAGCCAGATTCCGAAATTGCCAGTGCCACGTGCTTGGGTCCGAGATTCACCGCACTCATGACGGCGAGATGCGGGTCGTCCAGCACGCGCGACATCAGTCCAGATCTAATAAACAAGTAATGCGCATATCGGGCCACATTCGCAGAGCCGCCCAAACCGTAGAGATCGATACTTTTCGCTCGTATGATATGTTTTACCGCCAATTCAAGGGCGGCCTGGTTCAACAGGTCCTTTGTCTGATTGAGTGCCGTGACGGCCATAGACAGCGTATCGTCGATGATGTCGCCGGACGGGCTGGCATGTCTGATTGTCTGGTTAGTTGACAGTTCGATTCCCAATGCCAGTTTGAAACGCTGAAAGCTCGAAAATTTGATGTCTCTGCAGAACCGCAAAACGCTCGCTTCGCTCGATCCAGATCCGTCAGCGACCTCCGTGATGGTCTGGTGCACGACCTTCGCGGGATCCTTGAGGACGTACTCACTGATGCGAAGGAGTGCCGGACTGAGGCTCGGCCGAGACGATCGCAATCGCGCTAAAATGTTTTCCTGCATTAAAAACGAATCCCGTGCATCACGAGGGTCCAGGTCCGCTGGCTATAGGAAATTTTCAGCAGAAAGCCAAGCAGTGAACAGCCTCTCGTAAGGGAGCCGCTACCGTCCGCTTACCTTTTCCGGACTGCCGACCGACCCCAATCACCGGACGTCGTTATGATGAAAAAAATCATCTTTCATCAGAGTTGAGATAGTGATATTCTCCGCCGCCAAACTGGAAACGCGGTTGATGCACGCGACTATGAACAGAGATGAAGAGATGTGTTCTATCTCGATCGGTGTCGATATCGGTGGCACCAAAACGCATTTGAGGGGGTGCTCGGACCAGGGTACGGCCCGCGACCTGATCGTGCCAACCAGTGAGTGGCGCTCTGGTGCCTGTGACCACAATATCCCTGGACTCATCGCGCTAGTCCGCCGGTTTGCTGCTGACGCCACGCCCAACAGCATCGCGATTGGCTCTCATGGATGCGATGACGATGCCGAGTGCGGCCTGCTTCAGCAGCAACTGTCGAATCATTTCGCCTGTCCCTTAAAGGTCGTCAATGATGCGGAGCTTTTGCCCGTCACCATGGGATTTTCCAGCGGAATAGGTGTCGTCGCGGGCACTGGCTCGATCGCAGTCGCTCGCGACGATAGCGGCAAAATGCATGTCGCAGGCGGCTGGGGATGGGCAATCGGAGACGAAGGGAGCGCACCTGGTTTGATGCGGGAAGCGGGCCGTGCGGTGCGGTTACATATTGATTTGGGGGGCGCCAGGACGGAGCCCCTTGTAGAGGCACTTTGTGAAACCTTTGGGCTGACCAGCCCCACAAACATCGGCACTTCAATCGCGCAGGAAGGCAGCGCGTCCGCTCTGGGCCGCCACGCACCCGTAGTCTTCAAGGCAGCCAATGCCGGTTCGCTGTTGGCCAAACGCGTCATCAACGAGGGTGCCTCTGCCTTGGCTCAGCTGGTCCACCATCTGATGTTAGGCGGCGTGCACGACAAACATGTTGTGGTGGGCGGTGGGGTCATTCTTGCTCAACCGCTTTTAGCCGACGCATTTTCTCACGAAATTGCCAGCCGCTTCGGGGCCACAGTAGCCGTCACTTTCCTTAACAGGCCGCCGGTCTTGGGAGCCTGCCTCATGGCGCAGCAACTTCGCACGGGTGGGGCCAGCACTGAAGGTCCAATCATGCCTCAACACAAGGATGTTCAATGACTTACAGATCGGCGATTGCCCGTCAGCCTGATCAGTTTCGCCATGCGTTGGAAGTTGTCCGACCGCAGCTTCGGAAACTTGATCTTTCCCAATTCAAAAACGGAACTTTGGTCGTTACAGGGATAGGCGCGAGTTACGAAGCTGCGGCGGTGGTGACCGGCGAACTTCAGCGTCGCGGTAGGCGGGCAAATACCTGGCGCGCTGTCGATCTCGTTGAGCCGGGAGATCCTGGCGATTCCATTATCGTGCTTTCTGTCGGAGGAAGGAGCGTCGAGCCCATTGCTGCGCTTAACGTGCACAGTCAGTTGCCGTCCCTTGCAATCACGAATGAAGGCAATGACCCGCTATCGCGCGCCGCTTCAACGGCAATTCGGTATGAGTCCGGGCTGGATTCGCTGCCATCAAGTACCGGCTTCACAGGGTCGCTTTTGGCAGGCGGGCTGCTGGTTGATGCTCTTGGCGGTGGAGAGAGCTTTAATTGGAACGACATTCCCCACATCGCAAGCGAGGTCCTGAAGACCTCGGCGAAGAAAATGGCTCGTGCTGGCGAAATTTTCCGTGACCAGCGAGCCATCGACTGCGTTGGCGCAATATCCGCCTTTGGTACAGCGGGCGAAGCTTGTTTGCTTATTCGTGAGGCTGTCAGGGTTCCGGCAGGCGCCAGCGACACGCTGCACTACTTGCATGGTCCGATGGAATCTATGGATCAGGCGACTGGGATATTGATATTCGGCGATGGTCGCGAAGTGCGGTTGGCGCAGGAGTTAGCCGAAATCGGCTGTGCAGTTCTTCTAGTAACCGCGAGCGAATTGCCTCACGACCACAAAACCCTGACAGTTGTGAAAGTGCCTCCACTGCAGAACCGTGTTGCCCGGGCCATCGTAGACATTCTGCCCGCCCAGCTGCTGGCGGCCGAGCTGTCCGACGCGGCCGGACTTACGGATGTCCCGTTCCGTTATAGCCAAACGGACACAAAGGTTGCGATGGACGAAACGGAAACGCAGATCTGAGCTCGCACGTCCGGACATAACAACGTTCCGGACCTCCTTCCTAGCCGGACTTTTGACGCACTCGGACCCATTCAGCTCGCCAATGCCAGCCAGGCCAGGCTTTCAACATGGGCATAGACATCAAGGAGGAACGGACCCATGGCATATTCCCGGCTTAATGTGTCCTGGGCGCTGGTTACCCCCGCGATCGGGTTCCTATGCCTTGCGACGTTCGTCCCGATTGCGGCTGTCGTTGCGCTCTCATTCGTGGATTTCAACATCGCCTTCCCCGGAAAGACGACCTTCATCGGCATTTACAATTACACACGCTTCTTGTCCGACGGCCGATTTATCAACGCTGCTTTCGTGACTTTTGCCCTAGTCGTTATGCCCGTCGCGCTTCAACTCCTGTGTGGGTTGGCGCTGGCATTAGCTTTGAAGGAGAAGCTCATCGGTACACGGTGGATGCGAGCAGCTTCCCTGCTTCCCTCCGTAGTACCGCCAGCGGTAGGCGGAATTGTGTGGAAATTGTTTGTCATTCCTGGTGTGGGCGGCCTGTCTTATTTCGCAAGCTTCTTCGGCCACAATTTCGACGCCGACTTGCTGGGAGGCAAGGCCTCAGCGCTTGCTACCGTGATCATCGTGTCGGTTTGGTTTGGGGTTCCTATAGTTGCTTTGCTGCTTCTTTCCTCCCTGGATTCAATCCCCGACGAGATTTATGAGGCGGCCAGCCTCGACGGTGCAAGCTGGGCTCAGGCCCAACGGCATATCTCCATACCGCTTGTCTTACCTGCAATGGGAGCCGTTGCAGTATTTCAAGCCTTGGAGGTCCTCGGCATTTTCCCGGTGATTTTCGTGCTGACTGGAGGCGGGCCTGCAGGGGCGACGGAGCCCCTTAACTTCTACGCTTTCCTGACCGCATTTACATATCTTGACCTCGATTATGCCGCCTCAATTCTCGTGGCGTTCACAGCCACAATCGTCGGGGCTTGCTTTTGGTTTGTTCGCCGAATCTCGGCTGGCCGAGTCGGGGGCTGATCATGCATCGAGACCTTGGACGATACATCTACGGATATGTCATCTGTGCTGCATTCGCGCTATTCCTATTCTCTCCAATCCTGTGGACACTTTCGACATCTCTCAAAGAGCCGACAGAGATGTTTCAATGGCCGCCGGTGATCGTGGGAGAGCCGTCCATTCAGCACTATACCGCGATAATCGCCGACAAGGACTTTTCTTCGGCGCTCATCAATTCAATTGTGGTCTCATGCAGCACCATTGTAGTGACCATGGCGCTTTCGGTCCCGGCGGCATTTGGCATCTCCCATCTGCAGAAGACTTCCATGCGCAGGCTGTTGACGTTGGTATTGGCGCTCCGGGCTGCGCCAGCGATGATTTACATCATCCCCTATTTTCTCTTTTTCCGCCAAGTAGATTTGGTCGACACGAAGATTGCGCTGATCATCGTCAACACCACGTTCGCTATCCCGCTCGCGATTTGGTATTTATCGGCGTTTTTTGACCAAGTTCCTCGTGAAATAGAAGAGGCCGCTATCATAGATGGCGCATCAACACTGCAGGTGATGACGCTTATCTCGATACCTATTGCCAGGTCCGGCATCTTAGCAACAGCTATATTAGCCTTTATCGGTTCTTGGAACGAGTTTCTTTTCGCGCTGACGCTAACACGCGATAACGCAAAAACTGCAGCCGTCGCAATACTGAATTTCATGCCGTTTGAGGGAACTGATTGGGGCAAAGCGGCAGCCGCCTGCGTGCTTATGCTGGTTCCGATCGTAGTGTTCGTGCCGTTCGTAAAAAAGTACGTCGCCGGCTCAACAACGACCGGTTCCGTGAAAGGGTGAAACGTTAGCTCAAGGAGAGAAGCAATGAGGTACATCGGAATTATTGCTGTTGCATTAGGTGTTGCCATCGGCGGGGGAGCATCGGCTCAGCAGCGGTACGACGGCGTAAAAATAAAGATCCTATCGACAAACTCAGCATACGATCTTGAGCTCAAAAAATTTGCGCACGAGTTCACAGAGAAGACCGGCGCTGAAGTGCAGTTTGATCTCTTCGGTTATGCGCCGACCGTTCAGAAGGTGTCGGTCGAGCTCTTGACACGTTCAAATAGCTACGACGTGGTCTACTTAGGGAGCGAGGAGTTCGGGCGATACGCATCTGGCGATATCCTGGAGCCGCTCGACAACTACGTCGACATGAAGAGTGCCGATGTACAGGATTTCATCGCTCCCGTGCTTCGCCTGTACAATAAGGACGGCAAACAACTGGCATTGCCGCATTTCGCGGCGACGCAGCTCCTTTACTATCGTCCCGACTTATTGGAGAAGGCCGGTATCAAACAGCCACCACAAACGTGGGAGGAATTCCGCGATGACTGCGAGCTGTTGAAAAAGGCTGATATTCAGTGCACCGCACTAAGAGGGCAACCCGACACCGGTGAGAATATCTGGTTTTGGGGCCAGGTCCTGTATGCTTTCGGCGGCAAATATTTCGCGCACGAACCGGCGGATCTGACGCCCACGGTCAATACACCCGCCGCTGTGGAGGCGCTGAAATGGTACACAGACGTGATGACCAGGTTCACCGTGCCTGGCAGCACCTCAGCAACGTTTGACGACGTCGTCATTGCGATGCAGCAGGGCCGCATTGCAATGACGGTGGAAGGCGCTCCTACTGCCGGCCGCATTCTCGACCCCAAGCTGTCGAAAGTCGTAGGTAAGCTTGGATTCGCTTTGCCGCCCGGCGGAGTAAGTGGGAGGTTCCCGCCATTTGCGGGACAGGCCTATGTCATCCCGGCGGCATCAGAAAACAAGGCAGCCGCAGCCGCATTCCTTCAGTGGGCGACAAGTAAAGATGTGATGAAACGCATTTCACTCGATAGCACCTTTGTCGCGATCACGAGATCGTCCCTGTGGAACGATCCGGAGATACTTGCCAAGCACGACTACAATTATGGCCACGGGTCGTTCGCGGCAACATATGCTGAAACTCTTCGGGTCGCGCCGGAGTGGTATTATCCTCGAATCCCTGAATTCAAGGAGATCGGCGACCGCCTCGGTCGAGCCCTGCAGGAGGCGGTTGTTGGCAGCAAAAGTGCCCAGGCCGCCTTGGATGATGCTCAGACTGAGGCCGTGGATATCTTAAAACGGGCTGGATATTTGAAGTAGTCTTCACGCACCCGGCCACCGGCGCGATTGACGCGCCGGTGGCGAACGAATTAGACCTCTATTGCGTTTGAGGATCAGAGTTGGGCAACTTTAATATTGTCTGGATTTGCAGTGATCAACAACGTTGGGACACGCTGCGGTGTCTCGGGTTCAAGGGCACGCAAACTCCCAATATCGACCGTCTGGCCGCGAGGGGTACAGCATTCGCTCGTGCGTATTGTCAAAGCCCGATCTGCACGCCGAGCCGAACGAGCTTTCTGACGGGGTTGTATCCGATCGCACACCAAGTGCATCAAAACGGCGCCGGCACGTTTCCTTCGCATCTCGTTTTGCTCCCAAAACTGATGGCGAATGCCGGATACTACCCGGGGCACATAGGGAAGCTGCACCTATCTGCCACTCGTGGCATGATAGAAAAGCGCCCCGACGATGGATTTGCCGAGTTCTACTGGAGCCCTGAGCCATTTCCGGAGTGGTCAGGCAACCATGACTATCATGCGTGGATGTGGTCAAAAGGGGTCGATCCCGTAGCCTACTTCAAACCGTATCTTGACCAACATTATGGCCCGGGACCGGCCGCAGAATATCGGCAGGCGCGTTGGGCAGGCGATCGGGCAGAGCGTTTCATCAAGATGCATTCTGGTCGTAATTGGTATTTAGGCATTAATATCGACGCACCTCATCCGCCTCTCAATCCCCCGCCTGACTACCTCAGGCGTTTCAACCCAAGTGATATGCCTGATCCTGTCTTCAGGCCGATCGATCTCGAGCATCAGAAGAAATTTGAACGAGTCGATCAGCAGGCAAAATTCGCGGTGGATCCGTGGCAGGCCGCAGCAGCCGTCGGTCAGGCGCACAATGACGAGATCGCCGGGCCTACGCATGAAGCGCCACCCACGAACTTCGACATTTGGGAGATGAGAGCGGCATATCATGCGGAGGTGGCTCAAGTCGACGATCTAGTCGGCCGGGTACTGGACGCTTTGACGGAAACCGGCCAGCTGGATCGCACCATCATTGTCTTCATGAGCGATCATGGTGACATGATGGGTGACCACGGCCTGCTCTACAAAGGCTGCCGTTTCTATGAGGGTCTGGTGCATGTCCCGCTTATGATTTCCGTGCCCGGCAGCTCAGCCCAAGGATCGGTGTCGAATGCACTCGTCGAGCTGGTTGATATTGCACCCACATTGCTCTCGTTGTCGGGTCTTGAGATCCCCAGCGCTATGCAGGGGCTGTCACTCGACCAGATGCTGCTTGGCAACACCTCATTGGAATACCACAAGCCGTACGTGGTCAGCGAGTATCACAATTCTCTCCGATTCCACGGGAGCCGGGGGTCACGCGCATCAATGTACTATGATGGACGCTATAAGCTAAATGTATATCATGATGTTGGAATAGGAGAGTTGTTCGATCATAAAGAAGACCCCAATGAGCACTATGATCTCTGGGATAGCGCCCATCAGAGGGGCTTGAAATGCGACCTTTTAGGGCGCAGCTTTTCCGCTATGATGCTCAGAAGTGGATCCGGCCCGAACAGAATTGAGGACTACTAGTCTTCCCAGTCGGGCGAGCACTGGCTAGTCCTGTTCTCCCAATCTCGAAGTCGGCCCCTGGTCGCGCGCGCTTCGGAAGCCAATCGTCGGACGGGTCGATGGCATCTGGCTCTCTTTTCTGCGGCTTCATAAGGTATGGGTATCATGACGATGAGCATTAACTCACCCGCCGCGACAGCGGCAGAGCGCGAGAGCATCTTATCTGGCTTGCAGGAAGACATCGATCATCTGCCGAATGCGCTCGCTCGGATCGCCAAATACATCCTGGAAAACCCTGAGAAAGTGTTGCACCACTCGGTCGGGGAACTAGGCGAATTCGCGGGTAGTGGGGAAGCCAGCATTTTGAGGCTTTGCCGCCAGATCGGCTTTTCCGGCTTTCGCGATTTCAAGCTGGCGCTGGCGGCAGAGATTGGCCGCCCCAGGCCTCCATCCACCGCCGCGCAGCAGCCCAACGCCGCCCTGCAAACCTTGCACGACACGATGGCTCGGAATCTAGGGATCGCACACAGCAATGCCGATCTCGAGGCCCTCGAGAAGCTCGCAGAAGTGATTGCGGCGAGCAGAAGGATAGATCTTTACGGAGCAGGAATGTCGGGCGTGACGGGAGAACTGCTCGCCTATCGGCTCTTGCGAGTTGGGCTTACGGCGCTGGCGTTCAGAAACTCCAACATGGCTCACGAAGTCGCCAACGGACTCAGTCCCGGATGCGTGGCGATCGGCCTTTCGATATCCGGCCTCACCGTTGATACGGTTCAGTTCCTCAAGGGCGCCCGCTCCGCAGGGGCACTGACCGTCGCCATCACCAACCGCGCCCGTAGCCCGCTCGGCAAGTCGGCGGACTTCATCTTGCAGGCCTCCGGCCTTGACGACCATCCGATCGGCGGCACGCTGACCCCGATGATCGGCAAGATCTTCGTGATCGAAAGCCTGATGCTGGCACTGGGAAAGGCGATGGAGAAATCGGTTGCGAAATGAAATTAAACTCCGTATTGTCATGAAAATGAAATAAAGCTCCATTAAGCCCTGTCGCCAACCGAAAGGGAACTCGGAATGGCTGCGTTGGATCTCCACATTGACAATGTCGGCAAGCGGTATGGCGCGACTGATGTGCTTCGCGGCGTCTGTCTAAGGATTGCTGCCGGGGAATTTGTGACACTGCTTGGGCCCTCCGGCTGCGGCAAGTCCACGCTTCTTCGCATAATAGCAGGGCTGGAGCGGGCGGATCAGGGCCACGTGCGTGCAGGGGGCAAGGCGCTGGATACCGTGGCGCCGAAGGACCGCGACCTGGCCTTCGTGTTCCAGAGCTACGCCCTTTATCCGCATCTAAGTGTGTACGACAACATCGCAGCCCCGCTGGTCATGCGCGAGCTGACCAGCTTGGAACGGCTTCCGGTGATTGGCGGCCTGCTGCCAGGGGCCGGCCAACGCAATCGCTCGATCGAGGAGCGGGTCCGTCAAACATCGGCGCTGCTCAAGCTCGATGCGCTGCTCGACCGCCGGCCGGCGGAGCTTTCGGGTGGACAGCGCCAGCGCGTGGCTTTGGGACGCGCTATGGTGCGCAAGCCGAAGATCTTCCTGATGGATGAACCCTTGGCAAATCTGGACGCAGCGTTGCGCATTCATACGCGTGGCGAAATCGCGCGGCTCCACAAGGAAATGCAAACGACGACTATCTTCGTTACCCATGACCAGGCCGAGGCGGCCGCACTTTCCGACCGTGTCGCCGTCGTTTTTGGCGGCGAGCTGCGCCAAGTTGCAGCCCCTGCCGATCTTTATCGCGAACCCGTCGATCTCGATGTTGCCCGGTTCCTGGCCCAGCCATTCCTGAACGAGGTCGAGGTGGCCGCCCCTGTCGGCGGCGCGCTCATCATCGACAGCAGTAGGATCATCATTCGCGATGCGCTCGGATCCGGACAGGCCGGAACGCTGGCCTTTCGGCCGGAGCATGCATCCCTCGTCGACAGGGACCGACCGGGCGCCCTGCCGGTTTGCGTCACGCGCATCGAGCATGCAGGGATGGACGCTCACGTCTTTGTCCATGCCGGGGCAGGCGCTGAGTTCGTCGCCCGGATTTCGGCCGAGCGAGCACAATCACTGCGTGGCGGCGACAACTTGGGACTGACCATCGACTCGGAAAAGGCATGGTTCTTTCCTTGGGACGGCTCGCGCCAGAGTCGCGATCACAGCAGGGTAGCCTGATATGGCCGTGGTCGACGACAATCCGATCGGTCGCTTGGCTCAGAACATTTCAGGCGGCTACCGCCCTGCTCGCGCCCAGGCACAAGCCGGAATGATCCTGGCCACACCCGCGACGCTGCTGCTTGCCGCTCTTGTCATCGGGCCCACCGTTCTAGTTTTCTTTCTGTCTTTTACAGATGCTTCGCTTGGTTTGGCCGGTGTCCGGTTCATCGGGCTTGCGAACTATACGCGCATGCTGACGGACCCAGGCTTTGCTCAGAGCCTGCGCAACACCGCGCTCTATGTGGTTGTGGTCGTGCCGACATCAATCGGGTGGGGCCTGCTGGTTGCTCTCTTGATCGCGCGGTCACGATTTGCCATCGTCTATCGCACCGCCTACTTCCTACCGGTGGCCGCGACCCTGGTCGCTCTCGCAACCGCGTGGGAAGCGATCCTGCATCCAAGTCTCGGCTTCGCCAACTCATTGCTGCAGCTTTTGGGCGCATCGCCGGTCAGCTTCCTGTCCGATCCCTCGACGGCCATGTATGCGCTCTCGGCGATCGGCGTCTGGCAGCTGGTCGGCTTCAACATGATACTTTTCGTGGCCGGTCTTTCAACCATTCCGGAGGAGCTCTACGAAGCCGCGGCGATCGACGGAGCGGACACGGGGCTGAAGCGCTTCCTGCTGGTGACTTGGCCGATGCTGGCGCCGGTGACGCTGTTCGTCACCGTAATGACAATCATCCGCGCCTTTTCGGTCTTCGAAACGGTTGCAGTCCTCACACAGGGCGGCCCGATGAAGTCCACCTCCGTCATTCTCTACACATTCTATGAAGAGGGCTTCCGCTTTTTCCGGGTGGGGTATGCGTCAGCGATCTCCGTGTCTTTCTTCGTCTTCGTGACTTTCCTGTCGCTCGTCCAGATGCACGTCTCCGAGCGCCGGGCGCGCTGGAAAGCAAGTGGAGGTCGATGATGATGATCCTGGCGCAATCTTCCGCATCCCGCATTGCCTTGCATGCCGTGCTTGTGACCGGCGCGATCATAATGGTCTTCCCTTTTGTGTGGATGATCCTTGCCTCTATGACTCCACAGAGCGAGATTTTCGACGGCAGCCTGCTGCCAACCCCGACCCTTAACGGCGCGATTGACAATTACAGCACCGCGCTTTCGGCAATTCCGCTTCTTCGGTTCATGGGAAATGGCTTTGTCGTGTGCCTGACAATTCTTGTGTTGCAGGTCGCGATCGCCATCCCGTGTGGCTATGCGATGGCCAAGCTATCCTTCCCCGGCCGCCCAATTCTGCTTGCGGCCGTCCTTCTCGGTCTTCTGGTGCCGGTGCAGATACCAACGATCCCGATCTACATAGCGCTGGCGAAATCCGGGCTGCTCGACAGCTATGCCGCGCTGGTTCTGCCCTGGATCATTTCGGTATTTGCCATCTTCCTGTTCCGGCAGTTCTTCGTGACTTTTCCCGACGAGGTGCTCGACGCGGCGCGGCTGGACGGTTTCAGCGAGCTCTCGATCGCCCGGCGGATCATGCTGCCTGCAGCATGGCCGGCCGTCGCTTCCTTCTCGATCTTCTCTGTCGTGGCCCATTGGAACGATCTCTATTGGCCACTGGTGGTGATCACCACTCCCGACATGATGACGCCTTCCCTTGGAATTGCCTATTTCCGGCAGGCGGGCGAAGGCGCCGGAAATGTCGGTGCGCTTATGGCCGGGGGCGTTCTCGTGACCGCGCCCTTAGTCGCTCTTTTCCTTCTCATGCAGAAACACTTCATCCGGGGCCTGGTGCTTGGCCGACACTAGCTCCGTTTCCAAACCTCATCTCGAACCTCAGGAGAGCAATGTGAAAACCCTTGCAATGATCCTCGCCGCCGGCATCACTGCCGCGCTGGCAGCCATGCCGGCGCAAGCCGACACAAAACTCGATGTCTATTACGCCTGGCCCGAACACGAAGTAATCCATAAGCCGATTGCCGATCGCTTCATGAAGGACCACCCGGACATCAAGATCAACTTCCGCGTCGCCGCGCCGAGTTATGATGAGGCTGTCCAAACGTTGATCCGCCAGAGCATGGCGGGCGAGTTGCCGGACGTCCACTACGTCGGCTTCAATGTGTTGCGTCCGCTCGTGGCGCGTGGGCTCGTGAAGCCCATCGACGATCTCGCTGCCGCGGATCACCTAGCCGAGAAAGGCTACACGGATCAGGTCCTTTCTCTCGCAATAATCGACGGCCATCTCTACGGTCTTCCGTTCGCCATGTCGACGCCGGTTGTTTACTACAATGCCGATCTCGTGAAGAAGGCGGGTGGCGATCCTGACAAGATCCCAGGCGACTGGGATAGCTTCGTCGAATTTGCCGGCAAAATTGGAGCGCTCGGCAATGGAACGTCCGGCATGTATTACCAACTTGGCTCGGACGACTGGACCACGCAGAACCTGGTGCGCAGCTTCGGCGGACGGATGATGAACGACAAGCAAAGCGACATCGCTTTTGACGGTCCTGCCGGCCAGGCCGCAGTCAAGCTGTTCAAGAGATTCCATACCGCTGGTGCTCAGCCGACGATCGACTCGCGCGCTGCCCAGCAGCTCTTCACTTCCGGCAAACTTGGTTTCTTATTCGCCTCTGCCGGCAGTGTGAGTGGCTTTGAAGCTGATGTTGGAGACCGGTTCAAGCTCCGCACCGCCAAGCAGCCGCTAGGCGTTGAAGATGCGACGATGCCGACGGGCGGCATGGTCGCAGTAATCCTCACCGACGATCCCGCCAAGCGCGCCGCCGCCTGGGAGTACGTCAAGTTCGCGACTGGTCCTGAAGGCCAGAGCATTGTCGTACCTAATACCGGATATATGCCGACGAACACGCTTGCCCTCGACAAGGATCATCTCGGCGCGTTCTACGACAAGCATCCGAATTGGTACACCAGCGTGCTCCAGACGCCCCGCGCCCGCCCGTGGTTCTCTTGGCCCGGTGACAACGGTGTTCAGATCGGCGAGGTCCTACGCGACGAAATGACGGCCATCGCGCTTGGATCCAAGGAACCGGAGGCCGCCCTCGCAGACATGGCGTCCCAGGTTCGCACACTCCTGCCGAAAACCAACTGATCGTCTCGTCCGGGACGCTGCACGCCGTGCGGCGTCTCTCCCTTTTTCGCGGATTTACCAATGAAACTGATCCACTTGACTGATCTCCACCTTGTGCCGGCCGGCGCTATGCTCTTTGGCTTCGATCCGGCCGAGCGAATGCGCAAGACCATCGAGCGCATCAACCGCGATCACGCCGATGCCGAGCTTTGCGTGGTGACCGGCGACCTCACCGACGAGGGAGACTTCGCTTCCTACGAACTGTTACGCGAATTGCTTCAGGAGATGCGCGTGCCCATCCGGCTTCTGCTCGGCAACCACGACAGTCGTCAAAACTTCTTACGCGCTTTCCCCGGCGAGCCGCGCGATAGGAACGGTTTTGTCCAGTCAGTCCATGACACCTCGGTCGGGCGCCTCATCTTCCTCGACACCCTGGTGGAGGGTCTTGGGCATGGCGCGCTGAACGAGGGACGACTGGAATGGCTGTTAGAGCGGCTCACCGAGAGGCCGCAGGCGCCGGCGTACCTCTTCGCCCATCATCCGCTACAGCCGATCGGCCTGCCGCACTTTGAGCCTTGGAATACGGAGAACTGGCGCCAGACTATGCGGGCGATGGTGGGGGCCGGCAATGTGCGGCACGTCTTCCATGGTCATGTGCACGTCGATGTCAGCGGCACCTGGAGCGGCATTCCGTTCAGCGCAAGCCGTGGGGTTGCACATCAGATCATACCACACTTAGCGCGCAGGGATGCGGATTTTGTCGAGGACGCCCCGGCTTTCGACGTCGCACTGATCGACGATGATAGCGTCCTTGTGCACCGTTTCGAAGTCAACGACCGACATGTGGTTGAGGTCTCCGTTGCGGGCCCGGTTCCGAAGGACGTGCAATGAAACAACAGAACCCTTATGAACTGGTCATCTTCGATTGCGACGGCGTTCTGATCGACAGCGAGACGCTGGCAAGTCGCATTGATGCCGAGGAACTTACCCGCATCGGCTATCCCACGTCGTATTCTGATGTGGTTCTGCGCTTTACCGGCCTGTCCTCAGCCACCATGCGGAAGATGATCGAAGAAGACTGGGACCGCCCTCTCCCCAGCGACTTCGACACCATCGTGCAATCCCGGATCAAGGAAAGCTACCGGACGGAACTGCAAGCCATCAGCGGTATTGACCGGCTCCTGCATCAGTTGTCGTTACCTCGCTGCGTCGCCTCAAGCAGCGCCCCCGACAAGCTGCGACTGGGGCTTGAACTGACGGAGCTTTGGCCGCACTTCCATCCGTACGTGTTCAGCTCCGTCATGGTAAAGGCGGGCAAGCCTGCACCGGACCTGTTCCTGTTCGCTGCGGCTCAAATGGACACTGAGCCGGCGCGCTGCGTCGTGGTGGAGGACAGCATTGCCGGCGTCGGAGCCGGTGTGGCCGCTGGGATGACGGTGATCGGTTTCACGGCGGGCGGCCACTGTTTCGAGGACCACGGTCAACGATTGCTCTCAGCCGGCGCTGCTGTCGTCGCGCGATCAGCTGAAGAACTTGGCGTATTGCTGATGACGAGCGAGGTTCAGCCGCGTTCAAAGATCGCAGAAGGGACCCGGTAGTAGCATGTGCTGCAACGCCTTCGTGGCTAGGGAACACATTCGGCCTCCACGAACGTCCACCTTTCGACGCTCATTGCACCCCGGAACGGCTAATAAGCGCGACAGGATGAGGCTGGACCATATCTATTATTCCCGAGCAATGTTTTTGACGCGCTATGTGAGCATCGCGGCAACGCAGATCTGAAGGTTAGCGTAGGGGAGGGGAGGAAATATCCAGATCCCCGTTCGCCACCGCCGGACAAGCCTGGTAACTAAGAATGAGCGAGGCGGCCACGAGCGGCACATCCCAAACGAGCAGCCAGCGGTCTCGAATGCGGGCATACCGGTGTAGTGCGTCGCCGCGATGCCGCCTACCAGGAGCGCACCACCCATGTGGACGCGTGGCGAGATGTCGATCGTGAGACCCCAGGGATCGCGACCAGCAACGACATGAACTCGAAGCGATCTTATAGCCGCTCCCTAACGTGGGCCAGGAGGCCGACATTAGCAAATGCCTCGCCCAAATGCCAAAGCCGGTGGCGACCACTGCGACTAGAGCGAAATGAATTGAGGCTGAATCGGCGGGAGATTCCCTTAGACGCGCAAATCTGATTCAACCTTCTTGCTGGGCAAGGAGGTCAGCATGGATGGGCAAACCTTACTCGATGGATCTTCGCGAACGGGTTGTTGCATCGGTTGAGCAGGAGGGGCTGTCACGACGGCAAGCCTCGGCGCGCTATGGGGTTGGTATCAGCACCGTGGTCAGATGGGTGAGCCGGTTCGCGAGACGAACAGTCTTGCGCCGGGCAAAATGGGTGGGCACAGGCCGAAGAAGATTGCTGGCCCGCATCGGGACTGGCTGCTGGTGCGCTGCCGAGCCGCCGATTTTACGCTGCGTGGACTGGTGGCCGAATTTGGCGAGCGCGGCTTGAAGGTCGATTACCGCTCGGTGTGGGAGTTCGTCCACGCCGACAAGCTCAGTCACAAAAAAAGACGCTGATCGCGGCTGAGCAAGATCGCCCGGACGTAGCGCGCCGGCGGGCACAGTGGGCAAAGTATCAGGACCGTATCGATCCTTCCCGCCTGGTGTTCATCGACGAGACATGGACCAAGACCCATATGGCACCGCTCAGGGGATGGGCGCTGCGCGGCGAGAGAATCAAAGCCAAGGTGCCGCACGGCCATTGGAAGACCATGACCTTCCTGGCGGCGCTGCGCCACGACCGTGTCGATGCACCATGGCTCATCGACGGACCGATCAACGGCGAGCGTGTCAAGCTCTATGTCGATAAGGTTCTCGTCCCCACCCTCAAGCCCGGCGACATCGTCATCATGGACAATCTCGGTTCGCACAAGAGCAAGGCAGTGCGCCGCGCCATCCGCTCGGCCGGCGCCAGTTGTTCTTTCTGCCGAAATACTCGCCCGACCTCAACCCCATCGAGAAGCTCGTCGCCAAGCTTAAGCATTGGCTGCGCAAAGCTGCCAAGCGAACGGTCGAGGCCGTCTGCGATGCCATTGGACATATCCCCGGCACCGTCACTTCAACCGAATGCAGAACTTACTTCATCGAGGCCGGCTATGCGCCAACCTAAATTCATCCCGCTCTAGCCAAAACCGTCGCACTGCGGTCGGCGTCTGACGCCGATGAACGCCTTCAATTAATCCTGTTGGAGTGATGCGACGCCTCAACATTCTTAAGCCAGCCAGGGTCCAAAGCCTTTCGTGCGTGTCCTTGTGTTGCTCGCGCCGACCGGCGGCACTGAGCTATCAAGCCAGGCTTCCATGCCCGCCGCCCATCCGGGTCCACGCCGCAGAGAGTATGCGCAGTCGCGTCGTTGAGTCGAGGCTCGTAAAGGGTGAGCGACGCGATCGAGCCGCAGCGTAGGTGCGCGGTGATCGTTCCGGCAATCGTCGATAAAGATCATCAATTAGCCGGGCCAGCAGCAACAGGCCACCATGGTTCTCCCAAGGAAAGGGGTTTCCATTTTCGTCGGCCATTTCCAGATCAAAATCCGAATCGCTCGTTGAGTCTTGACCCACCGAGCGCGGTAAACCGCGCCTCAATCTCCGGACTCCAGCAAGCCTCCCACGAAGTTCGCCTGCCGGAGAAGGTAAAGGTCTGCTCTCCAATTAGTTGGTTCAAGATCAGCTCCGGCTTCTGCGGTGACTGGATCTCGCAAAACTCAGCAATTTTGCGAATGGTCTCGAGCTGAACTTCGTGCCCTTGGTCACCTATGATCTGCTCATAGGTCAATCCAAGAACATCCTCCTCATCTGCCCACGGCACCAACGGGTGACAGCGTTCGTTGAAAATGAAAGGCGCAATCTCATCAAAGTACTTCAGCATTTTCTCGGGCCCGTTCGGCTCATGGCGCCACTTGATCTCAGCCCTCCCAGGCGGGCACCAGTCGCTGTTCCCGACATATCGCATCTGCGACACAATTGCCGCACGCATTTCACGCGAAAGGAAGATAACTTTGAAATCCGCCAAACAATGGCGAATGCCCATGTCGCACGGCAGATGCCCATAGCCAAACTGACCGGGCTGAATAAAGCGAGATGATATCTCGATCGGTATCCACAGGATGTTTTCAGAATGAGTGAACCGAGCTCTCTCGACATCCACAAAGCGGAAGTCTCCCAGATATTCTTTATTAAAGAACACATCGGACTGTTCAAGCCCGAGCATGGTTAGCAGACGGGCATATAGGTGGGTGCCCGCCTTCGGAATGGAACAAATCATAACCCGCGCGCTTGTGGCGCCGCCCGTCGGCTTAATTGACCAAGCTTCATTTGAGCAGGGGTAAAGCGGAAAATTTTGACCCGCGATAACGCGCAGCTCTTCTGGAAGCGGGTGGACCATTGCGTATCTTCTCACTTTTGCAAGGTGTTAAGCAATCAAGGTAGCAAATGCGGACTGTGGATACATTCGGAGACTGCCAGCTTGGCCCCAGGCAGTCGCGCCCTGTTGTCGCCGCCCATGAGTGACGGAATTATTGAGAGCGTCGGCCATGTGCGACGATTCTGGCCAGCTCGCTGCGCTGGTATTCCGATAGCTGAGAGCGAAGGAGATCGGCACGCCGTTGGCTCGCCCCGCTTGGCGATCGTCGCTGAGAGACAATCATACGTCATGTCAAAACTCAGAGTCGCCCGAAGACGCCTACGAAAGCTGCCGATGAGCTAATTACCGACGACACTTCCGCGTTCACTAGGGATCTAGCCGGCTTTTCATTGTCCTGCCTCTGTCTTGGATCGGACCGTGAACTTCTTTCCAGGAGAAAGCAAGCAATCGGTGAATCTTGCCCGCCGAGTAGATGCTATGGGGGGAGCGGCGAGGGTGTGGCATCCTTCGCTGTTTCAACCACCATCAGAAGGAGGCGTCCCATGTCGCAATCTTTTGACACGAGCCGCTCCCTTACCGCTCTTGAACAGGATAACACGATCATCGCCGTCATCGAAATGAGCAAGGCGAAGTGGCTCGTCGCCGCGCTTATTCCAGGTCTCAAGCGCCAGCCCCTCAAGAAGATCGATGCCGTCGCGCCAGCACTGTTGAAGCTACTGCAGCGCTGGCGCGACGAAGCCGGCCGGGCCGGGCACACGGTCCAGCGGATCGCCGTCGCCTACGAGGCGGCCGGCGACGGCTTCTGGCTGGCGCGCTGGTCGCGGGCGCACGGCATCGAGGCCTATGCCATCCATCCCTCAAGCGTTCCGGTGTGCGCGAGCACCAGCGCGCCAAGACCGATCGTCTCGACACCGAGCTTTTGATGCGCGCTTTTCTCGGCTGGCTGCGTGGCGAGAAGCGCCATTGCTCCATGGCGGCAATCCCGACACTCGAAGAGGAGGACGCGCGGCGGCCGAACCGCGAGCGGGGGACCCTGGTCGGCGAGCAGACGCGGCTCATCAACCGCATCAAGGCGATCCTCGCCCGCTTCGGCGTCCGCAGCTTCCGGCTGAGCCTGCGCAGGCGGCGGACAGGCTGGAGAGCATCCGAACGGCGGAGGGAACGCCGCTGCCGGACAACACCCGCGCCGAGCTCTACCGCTTCCTTGAGCGGCTCAACCTCGTGCGCGCGCAGATCCGCGCCATCGAACAGGAGCGCCTGCGCCGGCTGGCGGCGGCTCCGGCTGCGGCGAACGGCCCGCACGCGATGGTTCGCCTGCTCGCGCGGATCATCGGCATCGGCGTCGAGACCGCCGACATGCTGGTCAACGAGATGCTGTCGCGCAAGCTGCGCGACCGCCGCGCCGTGGCGCGCTACGCCGGCCTCACGGGGTCGCCGGACGAGAGCGGCAATACCCCTCGGGTCGGTTGAATACCCAGAAAATCAACGGCCCTCTCCACCAGTCGAGCCCGAAGTGCTGACTTCGCCGAGAGCACCAACTTTGGGACAGAGCCAGTCAAGGTGGCACGAGTTTTGATCTGCCCGGGTACAAAGCAAGGGAAGCTGCCGAATAGCTTCCTGTGGTGCGAAACGCAACGGATGAAATGAAGGAAAGCAGACAGCATGTCAGATCTGATACGGATCCTTGTGAGGATAATTCTCACCACACAAACGCCGGTCACGAGTTTGAAGCCGCCTTTCTGAACTCAACGTGCCGAGGGTGTCACGGCACCCGGTTTTCCTCTCAGGGGCGAACTCTCAGCTCTTGAGCGTTCCGCCGTGGGCCGAGCCTCCGCTCGGACGCGTAAAAGCGATCGAAAGGTGGGTTGGTTCGGCTCTGCATTCGCGAGTGGCCGATGGCCGACACCACGGTGAGGTTGGCGTCTGGAGGACTATATGAACAAGCATGGAAGCTTAGTCTCGGAAGCAAATGCAACGCGCATTCACCAGAACGACACTTCTCTCGCCCTCTTCGGAGGGATTCCTACAGTGCCGGCCGGGCGAGTTGTCCCTTGGCCAGCCGCCAAACGCAAGCATCTGAAGGCGCTCGCCAGTGTTGTCAAAAGCGGCAAATATCATCGAGTTAATCACCCTATTGTCACTGAGCTCGAAAAGCGCCTAGCGGAGTGGTCGGGCAACTGGTCTGTGCGCGCTGTTGGAAGCGGCACAGCCGCTATTCACGTGGCCCTCGACTACTACCGGAATCGAGGCCGCCGAGCTGTCACCTCGGCTTTGAACTGGCCAGGAGCCGTCGGCCCCATCGCGATCAGCGGACTCGAGCCGGTGTTTGTCGATGTAGAGCCAAACCTTGCGGGAGTTGATCAGAAGATGGCGGCCGCTCTCATCGAGCCCGGCGACGCGGTGGTGCTCATAACTCATCTGTTCGGAAATAACATTTTGGTTCCGGATCTTAGGCTGGCTGCGCGAGCGAGTGACGTGGCCATTATTGACGATGTTTGTCAATCGATTGGCGTTGCGAAAAACATTGTCAATGGATCTTACTTAGAGACCGACGCACTTGCTCTTTCAGGAAATGGGGCCAAACACCTCGGAGCGGGTGAGCTTGGGTTTGTTCTGACAAGGGACCCTGCTCTGATTCACCATGTCGATAAGGTTTCGCTGACAAGCTCGTCGCGATGTGGAGCTAGAATTTTCTCCCCGAGTTCGAAAGGTTACAATTACCGACCCAACGTATTCTCTGCTGCTATAGCCAATCACAGGCTCAAGCGCCTAGACCGGCAGCTCAAAAAGAGGCGAAGCAACGCAATGTTCCTCTGGCAGGAAATTGGCCATCTCTCAGGGCTTCTGCCTCTTTTCGATCCAGCAGTTGATCAACAATCAATGCTTAGTCTCCCGCTGCGTCTTGAGCCGGAAAAGCTCGGTTTTCTAGCTGGCCCTTCGGCCAGGGATTTCATCGTTAAGCTCCTTCAAGCCGAGGGAGTTCCGGTCATGGTTTGGTTGACGAAGCCCGTTTTTGACTATCTCCCGGATGTCAGCAAAAGATGGTCAAGGACCGATTTCCCAAACACGATGATGCTACTGAACACTATGTTTTGCGTGTCGGAGATCGCTCCGCCAAACGGCGCAGAAGTGATGAAATTGTACGCAGCCGCATTTCAAAAGGTCTGGGCAGCGCTTCCAAATCTAACCTCAAAATTCCCTTAGATCGTGTGTTTGGCCAGAGGGCAGGAGGGCGAGACGATGGACAGCTTAATAAAGGGCTTTCTGCCATATGGCTTTTCAATTGTTGTGAAATTCGGCGGGAGCATCATGCGTGATCTTGCGGTGTGTAAGCTTGCACTGGCTGAACTTGAGCGTCTCGCCGGTGACGGCCATCGAATACTACTTGTTCCGGGCGGCGGCATCCCAGACAAAGCAATTGAAATGATTGATGCGGCCAAGCCATTGGAGTCGTCTACGGCGCATCATGCGTGTGCGCTAGCACAGGACCAAACGGGGTATTTGCTTGCGGACGCCGCCTTCTCTTCCAAGCTTGTTCCATCGGCCAGCCTAGGTGAGTGCCGAACTCTCGCGAGAGTCGGAAAGATTCCAGTCCTGCTACCTTCCCGTTTGCTGTTTGCAGCTGATCCAGTGGAATGGAGTTGGGATGTTACATCCGACGCCGTTGCCGCGTGGGTCGCTTGGCTCACCGGGGCACCACGGCTGGTGATTTTGACAGATGTTGACGGCGTGTATCGTGGTGGAGCAACCGAAGATCCCGCTGCACTTATAGAGCAGATCGCTGCTCAAGATCTTGTCCTTCTCGGCCACACGTCGGTTGACGCGTGCGCGGTCCAGTTCATGGCACAGAAACGCCTCCCCGGCGTGGTGATTAACGCTCGTCATTCTTCTCGTCTCTCCGATTGGCTCGAAGGGAAGCGCGTTAAAGCGACCAATATCACCGTCGGAAGCAGGAAAGCCTATATCGGAACCGAGGATCTGGGGGGGGCGGCATGATGCCCTCCACGGCACTACTAGTTTATGGCCCAGAAGTCGCTCGCTCCGGAATCACGTGGCTGCTCGACGAGTTTATTCGCAGGCGAACCGGCTTGGAACTCGCGGAGCGATTCTTTTCAATCCACAATCGTAGATCGATCGATGCGTTTTATACCCTGACACATTCCACCGGCGGGAACCATTGGCCATTGGTGCTGGACTTGTTCGACATGCGTCCGGTTTGCGCCACAATCTGGAGCGGACCTAATGCGCTGCACCTATCGCAAGGACTAAAGGGTAATACACAGCCGGCCCATGCTAGAAGCGGCACCGTACGGAGTCTCTTTTTTTGCGACAATCCCGTGACGAACCTCCTCCATGTGAGCGACAGTCCAGAAGTAATGCAGGCCGAGCTGACAATACTTCGGCGCCAATTCTTGGGCAACGAAGTAGCCGCTTGGAATTCCCTCGATACCGGCCAAATCGCCCATTCATCTTTCCAGATGTTGTTACACGTTCTTGGCGACAGGGGATCTGTGCCGATGCCGGACAATGGGGGTGATGGTAGCGCCTTTGCTCACGCGAGATCAAGTTACGGCAAAGCACTCCTACTCGCATCAAAGAGGGGCCTGACAACGGCCGTCCACCGGTACCTTCAGGGGGATCGAGCCGGTCTAGAAGGTATTGTTCAGCATGCGTCTGTCCGCTCATCTTGGGATCGCCTCGTTCTTGAGGCCGGTCTGTTTTCAATGCCTCTTTGGCATTCCCTGCTGAAGCGAACCGTCGATGCCGTCGAGCCTGAATCAGGTAGCGACGACTACCGTATCCATCTGGGGGAGCACATATGAGCGAACTCGATAGTATCAGGACAATGCTTCGGACAAGCCAACAAGGCAACTTTCCGCGCCATTTGCAGGAATTCGGGCTTGATCTGATCGTACTGGAAGGGGTTTTTCCTCCTGAGAGTTTCGAGGGTTGGCGTTGGATCAGCGAGAATTTCCCCCCATTCGCCGGGAAGACCATATTGGAAATCGGCTGCGGCTTCGGTCTTCCCGGCCTTCTGTTGGCAAAAAGTGGTGCGCGGTCGTTAGTAGCTTGCGACATCAACCAGAGGGCGGTCGCGAACACATTGGAGAATGCGAAAAGAAACGGCATCAAGAACGTGGAAGCTATCGAAAGCGATCTATTCACAAACATCCCCCGTCGCAGGAGATTCGACATTGTATTTTGGAATTACCCGTCGAACTTCGCTGCAGAAGACTACAAGTATGTGGATGACATCGAATGTGGCGCGATTGATCCAGGGTATAATTTGCTCAAGCGCTTTTTGTCGGAAGGCCCAAATTTCCTTACAAAAACAGGTCGTATCGTTCTAGGATTCGGGACTAATGCCCGTGACGATCTCCTTGAACACATTGCGGCTTCGAATGATCTCACAACTGTGATGCTGCGGTCCGGAACCTATCCCCACGTGAAGGTAGTTTACAGGCTGTTCTCAATATCCAAGAAGGATATAAGGATATGATTTCCGACCTGATGCACACTGGATTTGTCGCTATTTCGCCCAATCGGTGCAAAGATAGTTGGGTGGCCGGCAGCAGCGTCCTTTCGCAATTCATCCATCGTGTGCCGAGTGATGTTGACATTCATCATGTCAATTTGGACGCATTTACGGAAGCTGTGGACAAGGATACAAGGGCTCTGGCGTACGCCGGGTTCTCCATCGCTTCACAGCGACCTGCCGGCGCGGAGTTGGAGATCGTGTTTTTGAGGTCGAACGGGACCTTGGCGCTGAATTGGGTTCTCGAAGAGGAACGACCAACGGCGTTAGTTAATGATCCGCTTCTTGGGACACGGGCGAGCTTCGCGGACGTCATCGCGCGAAAGATTGAGATGTACTTGGAGGGCCATCATTCGAAGCATCGGGATGATCTGCTTGCACTCCTGGATCATTCCGCCTTAATGGCTCCCGAAATCAGCCGGGACAAATTGGTTGCTATTATTTCCGCGCTAGTCCAGGGCTCGCAGGACACGGGTCAAATCCAATCTTCTTGCCCGCACAGATGGATATCTGACCACATTTGGCCAGTCACGGAACGATCTTTCTTAGACTAGACTAAGACTATACATGTGAACCTAAAGGTCGGCACATGAGGTCTGCTCGGCCGCTCTGACAGAACTCCTGACGGACGAGAGAACTTCGTCCACGGCTTGATCCGATAGCGGAACCTTCATCCATCATGTCGCTCACCGAACCATTCATTGGCTTTCCGGCTTTCCGCAAGCTTCCGGCTTCGCCAGATTGGGGCGCTCCCTTTTGCGTCGCCTCTTCCCCTTACGCGTGATCATATCTGCCGTTGACAAGAGCAGGGTGTTGCCGCCTGTTCGGCTCAGTCGGCGAACAATTCCCTGTAACCTGCGGTCGCCATCCAGTTCGCTCTCTCGAGATTGCTTCGCGCGGCTTTCCGCGCGCGCTCCGGTTCTTCCACCGGATCGATGCCGAGGATGATCTAAGCCATCTCTCCTCATAGCTGGCGTTGTCGGCAGATGCATCGACAAACCTTAGATAGGTCCTGAAGTGCTCCCGATCGTAGGTGGTCAGGCTGTCGGACCAAGGGACTTCCTCTTTAAGGCCTGGTTCAACGTCTGGGTATTTCACCATCACATCGGGCTCCGGAAGTAAGAATCGGAAGTCGAGAATTTCCTTCGACACGCGGGCTAAGCGGAGAGGAAACATCGTCTCCAAGACGAGGTCCCGATTAAGGTCCGCAAGCCCCCGCTCGAGGCGATGTGCGCATCTGCGGGGCAAATCAGGCCCAGGTTAGAAAGGAATCGCAAAAGGCTCAATACCATGCGGCTGCACATCTGTTTTCGAGGACTGCTCGGACAGGGCTTCGTAAAGAACCTCCAACAGGATGAGAAGCGTAGTCGGTCCTGCGCAACCGCTCCCGCGAACTCGGAATCAGCTCAAAATCGTCTTTTGATCCGCGTCATGACGACGGGGCTTGACCAATCCCCGCTGCTTGACTCGCCGACCCATAGTGCAGATTGCCTGCGTGTTTCGGCAATTCCCGGACACAGCCCTGGAGTGTACCCCACCCCTGTCCGGCTTTTGCGAAATGCGCAGATTGCCGGCAATCGAAAAGGCCCGACAGCAGTTGACACCCTCTTTCGAGCCACGGCACGATCAACAAAGTGGTCGCTTCGCATCCTCGAGCTATTGCGCTGATGATACCGTCTGGACCCAGCACCGTTCCGGCTAGGCCGTGGCTTGCCAAATAGGCTAAAATGTCTGTTGCGGCGGGTGCTCGTCGAGTTTACTCACGCTCGTCCCCCTTGCCTGATCTCATCTCCGGTGCTGGGGGCTGGCAGCAAGCACCAGGTGGCGCGGCTCGACCTTCGCAGGAAACGCGGCGGTTCATGTTCGCCGCGTAATTACCCACGCCCTTGTCAGGGGCAAGAATCCCTGAATCTATGCGGTTATGGATCGCACTGATTTGCAGCGTCTGACGAAGGAAGAGTTGATCGATCTGGTGCTGCGGATGCAGCGGCCAGAGAAGACATCACGCACGTCGTCCAAGCCACCGTCGAGCGATCGCAAGGAGCGTCGGGACAGGGCAAAGCCTGGCGGCGCCAAGGCGGGTCATAAAGGTCACAGCCGCGCCATACTTGAGGATGCCGATCGCATCATCGATCATCATCCCGACCAATGCCCTTGCTGCCGCGCCAGCCTGTCGAGCGATATTGCTGCCGAAACCGTCAGCGAGCACGACAAGATTGAGCTTCCCGCGATCAGGCCTTTGATTGAGCGCCATCGGCGTCTGGCAGTCCGTTGCCCGTCCTGCGGCACACTGGTCGTCGCGGCTGTGCCAGATGCGGCGAAGGGGACGCCGTTCGGGCCACGCGTGCACGCCGTAGCGACCTATCTCAAGACTTTCCAGGCCCTGTCCTACGAGCGGCTGCAGGGCGCGTTCGCGAACCTTTTCGGTCTCACCATCAGCCAGGGCGGACTGATGAACATGTTGCGCCGTGCGCAGGGCGCCTTCGCGGCCGAGTGCGACAAGGCGGTCGCGACGTTGCGCCGGGCCAAGGTCATCGCCTCCGATGAGACCGGCGTGCGGATCGAAGGAAGCAACGCCTACCACTGGGTGTTTCGCTGCGCCGAAGCGGTTGTTCATCAAGCGGCGCCAACGCGCGGCGCCGTCGTGGTCCGGACCCTGATGGACGGCCATCGGCCCGACGTCTGGTGTTCCAATCGCTATGCCGCGCAACAAGGTCATGCAGATGCGCATCAGACCTGCCTGGCGCATCTCGCCCGCGACGTCGCCTATGCGGACGAGGCAAGTGAGGACATGCTGCCCTCACGGCTCAAGCGTTGGCTGCAGAGAGCCTTCGCCCTAGCCGACGGTATCGAAACCTTCGCCGCCTCGACCGTCGCCGGTAAACGTCGCGCCCTGGAGCGAAGTCTGGACGATATCTTCGCCACCACAACGTCGTGCGATCTGGCCCGCGATATCCAAAACAAGTTCAGGCGAGCTCGCGATCAACTTTTGACCTTTGCCCAATGGCCAGGAATGGTCGACGCGACGAACAACGCCTGCGAACGCGCGCTGAGACCCGCCGTCGTTCAACGCAAGATCACCAACGGCTATCGCGCCATGTGGGCCGCAAAGGGCGAAGCCGACATTCGAACCGTCGTCGACACGGCTCGTCTCGCGCCAGGCACGAACCCCTTCAAAATCATCCTTCAAACCGTCAGCGCCTGAAATTCGCCATGACTGAGCCCGCGACCTTGATCTTCCGAGCCTCTCTTCGGGCACGGCTTTATCGGGACATCGAGGTGTCAAGTTAGAGCACGCTAGCGGATCTGGCCGAAGCCATCGTAGCGGCTTTTGGCTTCGACATGGACCACGCCTACGGCTTCTGTTCAAAACTGACGGGAAAGCTGTTCGACTCGCCCCAGCGGTTCGAACTCTTCGCCGACATAGAGGGGAGCGGCTCTCGCAGCGTGAAGGGCACGCGCGTCACCATAGCCTTCCAGAAGGTGGGCTCGGCAATGACCTTCTTGTACGACTACGGTGACGAGTGGCGCTTCCGCGTTGAAGTTATTGGAACAGGGCAGGCGCAGCCCGATGCCAATTACCCGAGGATCGTCAGCAAGATCGGCAAGGCTCCCCCGCAGTACCCGGACATCGACGACGAGTGACGACGCACCGTGCCGCATCGAGAGGGCAAGGGCGTGGGTAATTACTTCGCCGCCTCTGGCTCGAGCACGTGCCCAAGGTGAGATTCGGGTATGGCGTCGAAACTGGCCGGATTAGCCTAGTCAGGCGTTCAAACTTCCCTCACCTGCAGACACTGGCAGAGATATTCGCTCAGCAATACTACAGGCGGAACATGCATCGCCGACCCGGACTGTGGCCAAGCTCCAGCCGAGGTAAACAAGACCGCCTCGTCGGCAGTCTGAGCGATCGGGCAGTCCGCGCGGGTCGTAATGGCAATCGTATATGCTCCGGTTTTGCGCGCAATTGCCAGAAAAGCCCTGGTTTCCTCAGTGTGGCCAAGCGAGGAAACGCCAAGAGCAAGGCCCGACGAGCCAAGTCTCCGCGCAAGAGCGTGAGACATGGTGGCGGACCCCGAGGAATGCGCGGGGAACCCTAGCCAGATCAGCCGCATGGCCAAAATATCAGCGCAGACTGAAGACGGCCCCGCGCCAAACACTTCGACGCGACGGGCCGCTCGGACGCGGTTGGCAAGCCCAGTAATTTGAAGATCGTCAAAACCTCGAGCGGACGCGGCAATTGAGCTTTGTAAAGCAGTACTGAGAGCGGCGACCCCCGGTGCTACGTCTATATCTTCTGGTGCGGCGCGTTCAGCCAGCTCAATCAGCGTTACCCGCTCAATGTCGCCGCTGAGCGCAATCTTAAACTCGCGGAATCCCGAGAGTCCCAGCCTTCGGCAAAATCTTATTATTGAAGCAGGCCCAGTTGCGGTGTCGTGCGCTAGGTCGGCGATGGACATCGTTAGAACAGCCTTCGGATCTTGCTCAATATACAGAGCTATACGTGCGAGCGCATTCGGAGCCGTATTGATTACATCATGGATCATGTCTAGCAGTGATTGCTGTGTCCGTCGGGGCTCTTGCATACTGTCCTAAGGTGTTCGATTCAATTGGAACTCAACTCCCCTACCCGAAGGCAAGGGAAATCCCCTGAATAACTCGAGTCTGCTGCAGGTGCATTGACGCAGATCAAAGACAAGTTCGATGCCGGATTTCCGGCCTGCTTCGTTCGCGGCGGCAGCCATTCCGAGCACCACGCTTTAGATGTCAGTGCGGATTCCGACGACAACGGCGTTCCGACCCAAAAACCGGATTCTCCATCGGTGTCCGCGAATTTCTGGTACACGCATTCCAGCTGGAGCACAGGTTCATGCCGACCTGATGGCAAAGTTTGTGTAAGCCAGCCAAGGTGGCCCGCTGTGTGGCAGCCAGATCGACCAAACATCGCATTCTCCAGCGGCGCAAGTCCCCCGGACGAGGCCGGAGTCGCACCTTTCGGGGGCCAACCTGCTCCGCTGAGCCCTCCGTTGGTCCTAGCGCTTTAGGTCTTGTGCACTCTTACGATTGACTGGGTCTGAGCCACTCCCACGGCTACGAAGACGAACCCACCTTGGCGTTCTTCACCTATGTAACGCAGTATCGGCGCAGATTGGTTCAAGCTGCAAGATGGATGCGATTGCGCCCCGCCATCTTGGCGGAATAGAGAGCCGTATCAGCCCGAGCCAGCATATCTCGGTGGTGGTGTCGCCCGCGCGAGCAGTAGCGACTCCAGCCGAGAAGGTGTATCCAAATTCTAACTTCTCCCTGAGCGGCCGTGAGTTGCGAACACAGTTGAGCATCCTTGCGATGATCAGCTCCGCTGCAGCAGCTAATGTGTTTGGCAACACCAGGACGAATTCTTCTCCGCCCACGCGGCGAAACAGTCGGATCGTCTTACCTCTTTGTTCCCCCGGTCGACGAGTGCCGCCCTGAGACCCTCGATAAGGGATGCATCTTCGGAGTAAAGAGGACGCCCTATCGGCACCTACGCAAACTGTTGTTGAACGACCTGGCTGCAGCGCCGAGGCGCCCAAGATCGCCCCGCCGCCACCGGCGTGCGGCGGCTGTGCTTCCCTTGATGAGCCCAGTTGAGGGATGGAGGCCTGCGGCACGCGACCGCTTGAATTGCCGGTATCGCCGAGCGGTCCCGCAATGGCATATCGTTGAGCATGGCTGAGCGTCTTCTGCCTCTGCTCGCGCGACCAGTCGCAGCATGCGCCGAGCCGCTTGAGCTGCTTGAAGATCACACCGCCCGATTCCGCAGAACCAGGTTCGTACCGCGCAACTGGGAGAACACCTATTCAACTGACCGCCAAGCAGCACGCCGGTTTGGCCTTGTGCAGGGCCGTGGCGCCGGCCTGGATCAACAGGCGACCCGCGACTTCCCACATCGAAAAGGGGGCCCATGCGAGCAGCATGAAGGCCGACGAGACGCCGCCGAGCACCGCGACGTTGCCTTGCCGAATGCGACAGCCAGTTCCTTGAGACGCATCGGCTGCCCGGCGGAACAAGCTCGACGGCGTGCGCCTGGTTGAAGATCGCTTGCAGATTTCTCCTGCCAAAACCACGGTCCCGCCGACGCCGAAGCGCTCGCCGACCGGCTCGGCCATGATGCCACGCATTCGCATCACCGAACTTCTGCACGAAGTCGCCCGCGAAACAGGCTTCATGACGGCGTTCACCAATCTGCGCACCGGCGAAAACTGTCCCAACGAGAGCGCACTGTTGGCCACCATCCTTGCCGATGCCACGAATCTCGGCCTGTCCCGCATGGCTGCCGCAAGTCAAGGAGTCACCTGCGACCAACTCGTCTGGACGCAGGATGCCTACGTCCGCGAAGAGCCGTGGTTTTGGCAGGAGAAATCTGCAAGCGATCTTCAACCAGGCGCACGCCGTCGAGCTTGTTCCGCTTGAGGCGGTGCGCAAACTTTTTCAGCCGCCAATCGAGCTTCCGGCCGCGCCGATCGAGCCATTCGTCGGCGGCTGACGGCAACCCAAGTTTCGAAACGATCGGTGCGGCCACCGGCTCGGGCAGGAGATAGCTGTCGAAACGACGGTACGCGGAAGACCGTTCCACCCACACGTCCCCAGAACGCAGCTTGTTGCGCAAATGGGCAAACATTGCCGTTTCATAGAGCCGGCGATTGATCTTGCCATCCGGGCCGATCACCAGCTTGCGCCAGTCCTTCTTGAACGGCATCGGCGCATCGGGCGGAACATCGCGTTTGCCCGATCTCTTCAGTTCGCGGAGCATACGGATTCCGGCGATCGTGCGGGCGCTTCTCCGCCCGCCTTTGAATTCCAAGGCCTCGATCAGCGTCGAGGCGAACGCCAGATCAACCTGCTCAGTCTGGAAGAGAAGATCGATACATCCTCAGCCGCAGGCGAGCTCGTGTTCCGTGTATTCGGTGCGATCGCTCATTTCGAGCGACGGCTGATTTCCGAGCGCACGAAAGATGGCGTGGCTGCAGCACGGGCGAAAGGGAGACAACCCGGTCGGCAACCGCTCGACATGTAAAAGGTCGAGGCCGCCATCAAGCTGATCAAGGCCAACATGTCGCCGACCGAAGCTGCGAGGCACTGGGTCTCGGCCGATCGACCGTCTATCGCCGAAATGAGGCGACTGGGCATCAGTCGGCCAGCGCAGTGATCACTTCCGACGCTTTGCAAACTCTCGCTCTGGGAACTTCAAGGGCAAAGCGTGACCCGTTTTCGTCGTTGACTGCTCAATTGGGCCGACCGCTACGCCTGGAAGGCTGACGTTGCTGGGTCGGCTGGACCGGTCTCTGGAAGGCGGCGTGCAATTTCGTGTGCCAGGCGCTTATCGTTCGCTCGGCTTTTCGCAGTACCATCCAGTAGGGCAAGCTTTGCTGACATTCATCAAAGTGCGATGGGCCACGCTCTTCAGCCTAGTTCCAGGTCGGCACCTGCTTGTGGAACTCCTGCTTGCTCGGATACCACCGCGGCGAAATGTAGGCGTCGGCGGCGCGGAACACCACGAGCACCTCATCGCCGGTCGCCACGTCCTGCCAAACTGGATTGTTGCGTGCGACGTGGCAGCGAAGGGTACCGTTTTCCCCCTGTGACGTGTCGAGTTCGAAGGGAGATCGGCGTCGAGACCGCTCCAGCCATGGTTATCAGAACGCCGAGTGCGTTGTTCTCGATCAGTTCGTAAAGGACTTCTCGGCTCGGTTCATCGAAATGAGCGGGTAAATACATGACAGTTCCTTTCACTGGCCGCCGGGTTCGCTGTTCACCGGCTGGCATCCGATGGCAAGCGTTCCAACGCGGCGGCGATCTGGCGCTTCGCTGCTGAGGGCAGAGGCAGGATGGGACGCGGGGGGTCGGCACGGCAAATGTCGAGCAATTCGGCAAGTGCATAGACGACGCGAAGGCTCGAGAACTCCTTGAAGAGGCTCCAGAGCGGCGCAAGCGTGGCATCGATCCGTCGCGCTTCGGCCGCATCGCCCTGTTGCGCCGCCGTGACGATCTTCACGCAGACCTCGGGCAGGATGCCGGCGAGGACGCTGTACCATGTGTCGGCGCCGGCGATCATGGCCTCTGCAGCGTTCCAGTCGCCGCTGTAGCCGATCGAGAACCCTTCCGGCACAGTGCGCCTCTGGTCGGCCAGATGGCTCTTGATCGCATCGCCCTTGTCTGTCGGATTCTTGATAGCGACAATCCCACCCACCTTTGCCAGGCGGCTGATGAGTGCTGGGGTGAAATGGAAATGCGTCGTTCCTGGATTGTCGTAGACGACGATCGGCAGGCCGCTCTCGCACGCCACCGTCGAGAAATGTTCGAACACCTCGTCCTCAGTGAGCGGGGTGTAGGAGGCGGCCGCAAGCAGCCCCGCGGCAGCTCCAAGGGCCTTGGCGTCCTGCGCGAACCTCACTGCTTCATCGGTGCGCAACGCGCCCACACCCACCACGACCGGCGTTCGCCCGGCGATTTCGTCCAAGGTCTCGGCGAGCGTCCGTCGCCGTTCCTCGCGCGACAGATACATGTAGGTGCCGGTGCTGCCGAGAAGACCGATGGAGTCGACCTGAGCGGCGCCAAGCCGAGCAATCAGCCTGCGCAGAGCAACGGTATCGACGCGGCCGTCACGATCGGCGGGCGTGATGGGAAACGCGGAAAGACCGCTCAGGAATGCCATGGCAAGGCTCCAGGTTTGTGCGTGAGCGCAGGACTGGCCGGACGACAGGTCATCACAAGGCGTCCAGAGCCCGCCGCAGGTCGGCGATCAGGTCATCGGCGTCTTCAAGGCCCACCGAGAGACGCATGAGGTCCTCGCCGACTCCATCGGCCAGATGCGCATCCTTGCGGATCGGCTGACGAGCACGGGTCAGGCTTGCCGGATGATAGATGAGACTGTCGGCATCGCCGAGGCTGACAGCCCGGGTGATCAGGTTGAGCCGGTCCATCATCCGGCGCGCGCCCTCGAACCCAGCGTGGAGGCCAAAGGCCAACATGCCGGACCCTTGGGACATCTGCTTTCGCGCCGTCACCTGATCAGGGTGCGAGTCGAGGAAGGGATAACTCACCCATGCCACCGCCGGGTGCGCCTCGAGCGCCTGAGCCACCGCAAGGGCAGTGGCGCTGTGCCGTTCCATGCGCAGCGTGAGCGTCTTCAGACCGCGCAGGATCAGGAAGGCTGACATGGGCGAGAGCGCTGCGCCGGTGATGTAGCGCAGGCCCGTTTCGTGCAGCGTGCGGAGCGTTTGCGCGTCGCCGAGAATCGCCCCGCCAAGGGCATCGCCGTGCCCATTGATGTATTTGGTCAGCGAGTGGAGCACGAGGTCTGCCCCATGTTCGAGCGGCCGCTGGAGCGCGGGGGAGGCGAAGGTGCTGTCGACTGCAACCTTTACACCGCGCGCGTGGGCGCGCTCGGCAATGGCAGCGATGTCGAGGATGCGGCTCAGCGGATTCACCGGCGTCTCGAAGAAAACAAGCCGGGTCCGCTCGGCAATCGCGGCATCGAGATTGTGAGGATCGGACAGGTCGACCGCGACGACCTTGATGCCGAAGCGGGGGACCGCCTGTTCGACCATGGCAAGCGTGTTCACATAAAGCGTCCTGTGGACGATGAGTTCATCGCCTTGGGACAGGAGCGACAGGATCAGCGTCCCGAAAGCCGCCATCCCCGAGGCAACGACCAGACCTGCCTCGGCTCCTTCCAGATTGGCAAGCCGTTGTTCGAGGATCTCCGTCGTCGGATTGTATTCGCGCGCATAGAGCCTTCCGCCAAGCGCGGCGGCGGCCTCGTTCGCTGCCACGCTTTCGAATCCATAGGTCGAGGTCAAGAAGACTGGCGGCTGAACGGCATTGGAAAAGCCGGCGGGATCGTAGCCATGATGGATCGCCCGAGTGGCGAATCCGGGACCGGTGTCGTTGAGCGACCGCGTGAGAGCATCGGTCTCGGATTGATAGGAGCGGGTCATTCGGCCTCTAAGATCTTTCTTGGGTTTCCGAAAGATTGCCGGCAAACTGGCCAATGTGAAATATCCAGTTGGCGATGAATGAAATGGTCCAGTCTTCAAGTGCCGGTTCTGCAGGTCGCACGCACGCGATGGGTGCACGCCAGATCTACGAGGCTCTTCGCGAGCAGATCCTCGGAAGTGTCTACGAAACCGGCAGTCAGCTGCCGTCCTCCCGAGGCCTCGCAAATGACCTTGGGGTTTCGCGAACGACGGTGACGGTCGCCTATGAGCAACTGGCTGCGGAAGGTTTCATCGACGTCCGTCAAGGCGCACGACCCCGCGTTGCATCTTCGTTGATCGGTCCTGGGACAAGCCGCACGCCTGCGAAACGGGTCGGCCCGGTTCTTCTGTCCGCCTATGGGGGCCGACTGCGCGTTACGCCGCCCTGGCCGGATTATCTGCCGACTGGGCTGAAGGTCGATTTCCGCTATGGCGACCTGGCGCCGTCAGACTTCCCCGCATTGGTCTGGAAACGTGCGATGAACGAGGCGATGGGGCAGCGCCCGTTGCGTCTTGCCTATGAGGATCCGCGCGGCTCGCGCCGGCTGCGCCAGGCGCTCCAGGGCTATCTCTGGCGCGCCCGAACCCTGAGCTGCGACCTCGAGCAGATCATCATCGTCAACGGTTCGCAGCAGGGCCTCGACCTGTGCGCGCGCCTGCTTCTCGATCCCGCCGACCGCTTTGTCATCGAGGACCCGTGCTATAGGATGGCGCGTCAGGTCTTTGCCAGTACGGGTGCCTCGCCCATCCCGGTCACCGTCGACGAGGACGGGATGAAGACGGAGTTGCTGGCGGGGATCGGGGCGCGACTGGCCTATGTCACGCCATCGCATCAGTTTCCGCTGGGCGGCGTCATGCCGATCGCGCGCCGCCATCAGCTTCTGGAATGGGCGCGGCACAACAACGCCTATGTGATCGAGGACGACTACGACAGCGAATATCGCTACGATATCAATCCGGTCCCTCCGCTGCACAGTCTTGAGGACCACGGGGCTGTCATCTACCTCGGCACGATCTCCAAAACGCTCTCGCCGATGCTGCGTATCGGCTATCTCGTCGTCCCGACGGAATTGCAGGAGGTCTTCGCAACCGCCAAACAATTCGCGGACCGGCATTCGCCGGTGGCTGAACAGGAGGCTCTGGCCTGTTTGATCGAGAGTGGCGGCTACGAAAGCCATGTGCGGCGTGTGCGCAGGCTGAACGGCGAGCGTCGGGAGACGTTGTTGGGCGCCTTGCGGCACAGCTTCGGCGATCGCATCGCTGTCCAGGGAGCAGATGCCGGACTGCACGTCGCCGTTTGGTTCAAAGACCTGCCACGATCGCAGGAACCGGCACTGGTCGAAGCCGCCCGACGTGCGGGCTTGGGGCTACACCTGATCTCGCCGCTATACGAACAGCCATCGGACGAAGGCCGCGCGGATCGCGTCGGTCTTGTCATGGGATATGCCGCCTTGAGCATTAGGCAGATCGGGAAGGGCGTTGAGGTCCTGCGAGAGGTTGTCAAGCAGGTGCAAGACGCGATGCCGGCGCGGAACAACTGAGACAGGGGGAGGTCGAAAGCAGGCGCTGAAAACGGTCCGAGGGGGCCCCGTATTTCTTTGCAACAGCCAACTGGACCGGGAAAACGCCATGCAACTGGCGCTGTTGATCAGGCCAGTTTTGCAGCAGGTTTCCACGAGACAAATTTCCGAGAGCGATGATGACCTGGCTAGGAAAGCTGCTTCATATCCATATCGCGCCTGCTGCCTCCTATGAAATGGAGGAGCTAGCGGAGGCGCAGCTTATTGCCGGCCAAGGCATTGTCGGAGATCGCTACTACCTGGGGGCGGGGACCTATTCGGCGCGTCCCGACGTTCGCGAGGTGACGCTGATCGAAGCTGAAGTTCTGGAAGCCATCGCGCAGGGCGAACCCAGGATACCGGGCTTCAAGGCCAAGCTGGCGCCCGAAGATCACCGGCGCAATCTGACGACACGAGGCGCTCCGCTAGGCCATCTTGTCGGCAAACGCTTCCGGGTCGGGGAAACGATCCTTAGAGCCGCCCGGATGAATGTCCCGTGCAAGTATATCGAGGAGTTGCTGGGGCTTCCGGGTCTCTACGACGGGCTTCTGAACCGCTCCGGCCTGAACTGCGCAATCGAGGTCGGGGGCGTGATCCGCCCCGGTGATCTGATCTTGCCCATCGACGAGTGAAACGCCATGGCCTCGCCCCGCATCGTCATGAAGCTGACCGTGACCGCTGTCCGCAAGGAGCCGGGGGAAGTACTGGTCATCGGCCTCAAACACCCGCGCAAACCTGTGCTGCCGCCGTTCGAGGCGGGTTCTCACGTCGATGTCCATCTGCCTGAACGGAAGGTGCGTCAGTATTCTCTTTGCGGCGACCCGACCGAGCTCAGCCGCTACACCATCGCGGTGAAGCGCGAGAATGACGGCCGTGGCGGCTCGGCGTGGATCCACGAAACCATTGCCGTCGGCTCCACACTGCCTGTCTCCGCGCCACGCAACCATTTTGCGCTCAAGCCAGGCGAGGGGCCGACTTTGCTGCTGGCAGGGGGGATCGGGATCACCCCGGTTCTGGCCATGGCGCGCGCGCTCACCCGGCAGGCCAAGCCCTTCGAGTTGCACTATTTCACCCGCAGCCGGGCGCTCACGCCACTCTTGCCGGTGATCGAGGGCGATCTTCCTGGCGGCAATGTTCGGCTCCATTTCGACGACGAGACGGCGACCCGGCAGGACATCGCCGCGCTGCTGGCGAACCGTTCGGCCGAGGCACAGGTTTACTATTGCGGACCGCCCGGATTCATGGCCGCCGTGGGGCGGGCGGCTGAACACTGGCCTGAGGGCACGGTTCATTTCGAAACTTTCCAGCCTCCCGACTTTGATGGCGCACCACCGGAACCATTCGTCATAGAACTCCGTGAGGGCAGGATGGTTGAGGTTTTGGCGCAGACCACGGCGCTCGCGGCTCTGCGCGCCGCCGGGGTGCCCTTACTGGCCTCATGCGAGAAGGGGGTTTGCGGGACCTGCGAATGCGTTATGCTTAGTGGACAGCCGATCCATCGGGATTCCGTCCTGTCCAAAGACGCACGCGGCCATCGCTTCATCCCCTGCGTGTCACGCGCGACGGGCGTGCTGAAGCTCGATCTTTGACGATCTACTCTGGGAGGCATCGGTCCGACCGCTGATTTTCGGGGAAGTGAATAATGACGAAACTTGCATATTTGAACGAGATCGAGCGCTGCGCTTCCTGGCTCGCAGCCTGGACTATCCACCACGCCAACCACGTCCGCGAGGGAGATGAGATCAAGGTCGGCGGCCATCAGGCTTCTTCAGCCTCCCTGAGCACGATCATGACTGCACTCTACGGATCGGTGCTGCGCCCGCAGGACCGGGTGGCGGTCAAACCTCACGCGGCGCCGATCTTCCACGCACTCCAGTATCTCGCCGGCAACCAGACCCGTGAAAAGCTCATGAACTTTCGCGGCTACAAGGGCGCCCAAAGCTACCCTTCGCGGACCAAAGACATCGACGATGTCGATTTCTCGACCGGGTCGGTGGGTCTCGGCGTCGCGCAGACGCTGTTTTCCTCGCTGGTGCAGGACTACGTCTCGGCCCATGGCTGGATGAAGGGCCGCCCCGAGGGTCGGATGATCAGCCTGATCGGCGATGCCGAAATGGACGAGGGCAACATCTACGAAGCCCTGATCGAGGGCTGGAAGCACGGGCTACGGAACTGCTGGTGGATCGTGGACTACAACCGCCAGTCGCTCGACGCCGTGATCCGGGAGGGCCTCTGGCAGCGGTTCGAGCAGATTTTCCGCAATTTCGGCTGGGATGTGATGATCCTGCGCCATGGTGCGCAGCAAGAGGCAGCCTTCACTGAGCCGGGGGGCGAGAAGCTGCGTGAGTGGATCGAGCGGTGTCCCAACCAGCTCTATGCGGTGCTGACCTTCCAAGGGGGTGCTGCCTGGCGCAAGCGGCTCCTCGACGAGATCGGAGATCAGGGGCCGGTCGCCGCCCTGATTGAACGCCGCTCCGACGACGCGTTGCAGGCACTCATGACGAACCTTGGCGGGCATGACATGCCGAGCCTCCTCGAAGCCTTCGAAGCGGCTTCCAGCCATGACCGGCCCGTCTGCTTCATCTGCTACACCATCAAGGGCTACGGTCTGCCGCTTGCCGGACACAAGGACAACCATGCGGGACAGATGACGCCTGCGCACATGGAAGGTTTCCGCCGGCAAATGGCCGTCAAGCCGGGTGAGGAGTGGGACAAATGGGCCGCCGCCACCCTGCCGGAAGCGGAGCTTGACGCCTTCCTCGCCAAGGTGCCGTTCTTCGGTGAGGGGCGTCGGCGGTTGTCAGCGCCGTCAGTGCCGGTGCCCGCAACCCTTCCGTTGCCGGGACAGCCCGGCAAGCCGCTGTCGACCCAGATGGGCTTCGGTCAGATTCTGACCGACATCGCTCGCGAGCAGAGTCCACTTGCCGAACGCATTGTCACCACCTCGCCCGATGTGACGGTCTCGACCAATCTCGGGGGCTGGGTCAACCGGCGCGGCCTTTTTGCCCGCGAGACCATGGCCGACACCTTCAAGGCCGAACGCATCCCCTCCACCTACAGTTGGGAGTTCGGACCGAAGGGGCAGCACCTGGAACTCGGGATCGCAGAGTCAAACCTGATGATCATGCTCGGGGCGCTCGGACTATCGCATTCGATCAACGGCGTCCGTCTGCTGCCGATCGGGACGGTCTACGACCCGTTCATCTATCGTTCCGCCGATCAACTGAATTATGCCTGCTACCAGGACGCGCGTTTCATGCTGGTCGCCACGCCCTCCGGCGTGACGCTGGCGCCGGAGGGCGGGGCGCACCAATCGATCGGCACCCCGCTGATCGGCATGGCGCAGGATGGGCTTTGCGCCTTCGAACCGGCCTTCGTCGACGAGCTGTCCGTGATCATGCGCTTCGCGTTCGATTACATGCAGCGCAACGGCGAAGGAGATCCGGACGAGACGACATGGCTGCGTGATCAGACCGGAGGGTCGGTCTATCTGCGCTTGTCCACCCGGCCGCTCGAGCAGCCGCTCCGCGACATGAGGCCGGACCTGGCACGGGATATCGTCAATGGCGCCTATTGGCTGCGACCGCCTGGGCCGAACGCCAGCGTGGTGATCGCTTATCAAGGCGTTGTCGCGCCGGAGGCGATTGCAGCGACGGGGCTTCTGGCAGAGGACCGGCGCGACGTCGGGCTGATGGCAATCACGTCAGCCGACCGGCTGAACGCGGGCTGGCAGGCAGCGGAGCGTGCCCGCCAGCGCGGAATGACCGGCGCCCTTAGCCACGTCGAGCGGATGCTGGCGCCGCTGTCGCGAGATTGCGGGATCGTTACCGCAATTGATGGTCACCCGGCGACGCTTGCGTGGATCGGCGGCGTGAACGGGCATCGCGTCAAGGCGCTTGGGGTCGAGCACTTTGGTCAGACCGGCACGATTGCGGACCTCTACCGTCACCACGGCCTAGACACCAACGCCATCGTACATGCGGCACAGGCGGTCAGTGCGGGACCGGCTATTCGCTACCGGAAGGCGCTGCCCTGACCATGAGCTACCGGATGGTCCGTGGCCGGTAGCGGATCGGCTGGTTCCACAGGCGTTCCGGTTCGAACGCTCGATATCCAGCGGCAAAAGGAGGCATTCATGAGTATCGCGCCCGATGAGCACGAGAAGGTGATGACGTTCGATGACATCGAGCTCAGCCCGCAGAAGGAGATCGTCCGGGTGTTCTACAAGGACATTGGGATCACGCGGCCGTCGACTTGATCCCGGCAATCTTTCATGAGGGGTTCACTTTCCGCGGGTCGCTCGGCCCGGTTCTCGTGGGGCACAGTGGGTTCGCTGACTATGTCAGATGGGTGACAAGCTCTCTCGATCACTACACATCCGACATCCTGGAAATGATCGAGGAAGGAAATCGGGTCTCGGCGAAGCTCCGCTTCCACGGAATCCATCGCCGTCCGCTGTTCGGTCGCGCGCCCACCGGTCGGCACGTGTGGTGGTACGGCATGCCGATCTTCACATTCGAGGACGGCAAGGTGAGAGACCTCTGGGTGCTGGGCGACATTCACGGGCTGATCAGCCGGATCGACGGCATCGCGCACGAGCAACCGGAGTTCCGCGCGGCGTCGACCGGGGCGGACCCTTCAACCGCGTCATCAAACCCAGGGATCGATGAAGATGCGCCGGCTCATCGTCTGTGGAGCAATTGCCGTTCAGCAGGAACCACGGCCCGCAATGGGGCGGGTGGACACGCATCCGCGATTTGCCCCACGCATCCTGCGGTGTTCCACGCATGAGAGTGATGGCTGCAGGTCTCGCTGCCGTCGCATTCGGTGCGGGCGACTTTCTTGGCGGTGTCGCCGCCCGGGGTGCCGAAGCCACGCGTCTTGCCCGCGCGGCCTCAGCATTGCCGCCGTGGCCAGCCTTCTCGATGGAATTGCAAACCTGTTGCTGATGGTGGCTTTCGCCACCGAGGATTGGCCGAAACCGCGGCCGTCGCCTCGCTATCCGGTCGCGATGATCGTGCTGGCCATTAAGGTCCTGCGCGAGCGGCCTTCAATGACACAGGGAATCGGTCTGCTTTTGGCCATTCCTGCCGTCTTCCTTCTCAGATCCACCTAAGGAGGTGCTCCATGCAACTGGAAACCAAAGCGATGCGGGTCGGGGTGTCGATCCTTTCACCGGCGCCGTCACGATCCCCTTCCATCCCAGTACGACCTTCGAACGGAGTGCGGACGGTGGCTACCCGTCGAGCTATGAATATATCAGGGATGCCAACCCGACGCGGAACGCGTTCGAAACGGCGATGGCCGCGCTTGAAGGAGGTCACGCCGCTGTCGCCTTCTAGTCTGGCATGGCCGCCATTACGGCGGTGTTCGAGGCGCACCCCCGCAAGGGCAATCGTATTGTCGTGCCGGACGACATGTATTTCGGCATCCGATCGCTGATTGACGAAACCGATATCGGAAGCCGGTTCGACTTCGTCGCCGTCGACATGCGCGACCTGGACGCGCTGCGCACGGCCGTGGGTGCCGCCCCCACGGGCCTCGTGTGGATCGAGACCCCCTCGAACCCGCTCATCCGTGTCGTGGATATCCGGGCGGCTTGCGACAAAGCGCACGAGGCCGGTGCGATTGCGGTGGTTGACAACACCTGGGCGACGCCCGTCCTCCAGCGCCCGTTCGAATTGGAGGCCGATGCCGTGATGCATTCGGCAACGAAATACATAGGTGGCCATTCCGATATGATGGCTGGGGTCGTCGTCTTGCCGGACGCCGCGTCTCTGGAACGCCCCCTGCGCATGATCCAGCGGCACAAGGGAAGCGTCGCGGCTCCCTTCGACTGCTGGCTGGCACTTCGTGGGCTGCAGTCTTTGCCGGTTCGCATGCGAGCCCACTGTGACGGCGCCCAGAAAGTCGCCGAAACGCTGGGCAAACATCCGGCAGTCGAAAGTGTTCTCTTTCCGGACCTGCCCGATGACCCGGGCCATGAGTTGGCCGGGCGGCAGATGTCTGGCTACGGTGCCATGCTTTCCTTCATCGTTCGAGGCGGCGCCGAGGCAGCCATGACGGTCGCTGGGCGGCTCAATCTTGTGGTGCGGGCCACGAGCCTTGGAGGCACGCATTCGCTGATGGAGCATCGGGCCTCTGTAGAAGGACCAAAGTCGATTGCTCCGGCGGGGTTGCTGCGCATCTCGGTCGGGCTCGAGCACCCGCAAGACATAATCGTCGATCTCTACCAGGCCTTGTCCACGGCCGAATGATGGAATTATCCAGCGCATGGTGCGGCATGCACCACGCCGATGCCAGAAGATCTGGACGCTCGACAAGCACCCTTCTTCATACATCTCCCGAACGACCGCCAGCGCAAAGCCTCCCCATGAGAAAAGAGCATCCCATGTCTTTCCCGCCCATTGATTGCCCCCGAGATCAAGGCCCGCTACCCGGATTTTCATCTGATCAGCATTGTGGTACGGAACGCTGAAATCGACGTGCCGGATGCACAGGCGTTGAACGACACGATTGCGGCGGCGGAACAGGCCGCGCTTCGCGATGACGCCCAAAGGGACGCGCATCTTGCGGCGTGGGCCGTTGCCTACGCGGCTTTCGGCACAAAAGCCAATCGATCGCCGTGCTCGGCCGCCGCGCTTCTCAAGCGTGTGCGGAAAGATGGCTCTCTCCCGCGGATATCCCCACTGGTTGATGCCTACAATGCCGTCAGCGTGTTGTATGGCGTTCCGGTTGGCGGGGAGGATCTCGATCTTTACCAGGGTGTCCCGAGACTTTTAATTGCGAAGGGAGCGGAGCCATTCGACACGATCCAGCAAGGTGAAATGGTAACCGAGCATCCCGAACCGGGCGAAGTCATCTGGTGCGATGATGGCGGTGTCACGTGCCGCCGCTGGAACTGGCGGCAGGGGCGGCGCACCATGGTCACGGTCAATACCCGCGCCATGTGGCTCGTGCTGGAAGCCCTCGGCCCAATGTCAGCTAAACAGATGACGGCCACCGGAGAGCGTCTGATGGGACTTATCCAAGCGTTGTGCCCGGGTGCGCGAATCGAAACCGCGCGGATCGACGAGTCCACTACATCTCGTGTCCCTTAGGGCATGGCCCCCACCTTTCGGGAAAAACACCCCACTCAGCCCTGTCCAGATCTGGCGCTCCTTGCTCGCTCCGCTGGCCTACACAGTTGATTGCGAACGACCCAGAGCGGCTCTCGAAAACGAGCGTCGAACGAAATCAGATCACCGTTTGTTCTCCCTTAGCGTTGTTTGGCGTACTTTTATCGCGATGCCCTCTGATACGCTGGCTGCAATAGCCGCAATCCTCCGGGCAGCCGCCTGTCTTGATGCTGAGAAGCCGGCTGAGCTGGACCTTGTTGGGATCGAAATTCTGGCGGTGCACGGTTTGCGCAAGGAAGAGGAGATTTTGAAGGGGCATCGTGAAGGGCCTGAGCCTTCTCCAGGGTCCACGCTCCAGGGTCCACGCTCCAGGGTCAGGGGATTGAGGCTGTGGCGATGTCTGCATTGAACTGGCTGTTTGCATGTCCATGCTGTTCCTCCGGTTCTGCCGTAAGGGTGTTTGCTGTGACGACGATCGGAAAGGACACTTGACCCACTTGTAGTCCGCGCCTTTGGTCGACATAGCGGACTGGCTCTGGCCACCGGCAAGGTTGAAGAGTGTTCCGTTGTTGCAGTCGTACTTGGCCTACGTGAACCAGATGCCTGAGCACGCGGTCGCGTTTCAGGGTTGATCTACTCGTAAAAAGGAATTGTCTTAGGCGGAAGGCCGCACTTAATACCGCTATCCCGGCGCCCCATCGGGTTCCCGGATTGAGCAGCGGAACTATTTTGTGCCGCTGCCAGCGTTGTGTCGGCCATGTGCACGCGCGCTGCCGCCGCCAGCAGGTCGGTCTGGGTGATCAGCCCAATAATGCGTCGCTCGGCATCGACGATGACCACGGCATGGCTGCGGCCGTCGGTGAGCACCGGCAGCAGGCTCATCGCCGGCGTATCGGGAGAGGCGGTGCCAGCCTTCGACATCACAGCCCTCACCGTGTCGGTCGCCTTCGTCAGCTCGCGCAGGCCAACTACACCGACCAGCCCGCCCCCGGCGTCGGTCACCGGCAGCGTCCGGATGTTGTGATCGAGCAGCAAATGACGCGCCTGGTCGGCAGGCGCATGTTCATCGACCGAAATCACATCGCGCGACATGATGTCCTCGCACAGCAGGGTCCGGTGGGAGCGCACCATCGCCTGCAACTCGACCTGCCGTAGCAGCCGCTCAAGATCGTTGCGGTCGATATCGAAGGTTTCCTCCAGCGCGCCGAGCGCGGCATCGATATCCTCGGGCTGGAAGCCGACCCGCTCCCGCGCCGGCGGATCGATGGTTCCATGCACGCTTTTAAGGGCGGGGGGCGCCACATGCGGATAGTTGCGCCGCGACAGTTTATGGATGCCGTAGCCGAGTGCGACCAGCACGATCGAGTTCAGCGCTACCGGAACGAAGGGAAACAGCAAGCCCGAGCTGAAGACGGCCGGTCCGCCGAACACCGCGGTTAAGGCGGCGGCGCCACCCGGCGGATGCAGGCAGCGCGTGAACGACATGGCGGCGATGGCCAGCGCCACCGCAATGCCGGTAGCAAGGACGGGTTCATGCACGAAATGCGCCACGATCACCCCGACCAGCGCCGAAATCGTATTGCCACCGATAATCGACCAAGGTTGCGCCAGCGGGCTTGAAGGTACGGCAAAGAGCAGCACGGCCGATGCTCCCATTGGAGCAACCAGCAGTGCGACATGTGGGCCAGACCCGTTCGCCAGCGCACTGATCACGCCAGTCAATGCGATGCCGATCATGGCCCCCATACAGGCGAGCAGCCGCTCGCGCAGGGTTGCACCGGCAAGGATCGGAACAAAGAGACGAAACGCCATGGCATACCCTTGGGCGAGTGGTCGGAACTCCGCGCTCCGCAATGCAGGCAAAGCCACAGATTTGGAAGTTAAGCCAATTCGGAAAGTCGGCTCACGGGGGAAAACTTTTGCGCGAAGCGGCCATTGCCAAATGGGTGCAGACATTTTGATCAGCCAGAGGAGGCGGACGGCACGCTGATCCGCTCGAGCGCAGCTAGAGGCCAAGGGCTGCCGTGCCGCGGGCAGCCGGAAATGGGGATGGTCGGAAGTCGAGCTGGGATGGACACTAAGAAATTCAGAGGCTTCGAAAAGCGTGCTGACAATGTCGGCACGGCAAGACAAATCAGGCCGTTGTCGCTCCACTTCCGAGGCGCACTCCAGCGGAGTACGGCTTCTACGCGGTGCTTGGTCTGCCTGTCCTTGCCACCATCGGATTCGTTTGCGTCATGCTGAAACGTCCACCTGTAGCCGCTGAGAAGACGACTGCCGCCAGTGCCGTCGTGGAACCGCCATATGACGGCGGCTTGGTTACAGAGCCGGCTCGTGTCGATCGGGCGGAGGAGCCTGATGTGACGTACATGGTCCAGAAAGTGGCCAATGAAGGTGCTGGCATCGTCAACGTGATCAGGTCACGTAATAGCGGTAATACAACCGCGACCATGAGCCTCTCAGGCGTTCGATGAGGCGGGAAAATCCGATCACCAGACCAAGCGCGATTCCGCCACACTGCCACACACGAAACCGATCAGGTCACGTTCCAGGCTCGCCAGAAGATTGGAGCCGAGGCCACCTCGGCTGAACTCTGCCATGCCGCGGGCCGCCACCTCTCCCAGCCGCGGTAGAAAACGTGGGTCAGCAGCGCCGGCATGGGCGAGCAACTCCCAAATCGCGAGCATCGCCATCGGCACCGCAAGCGGCCGCAGATGTCGGCCGATGGAGCGGAAGGGCGGCGGTGCGATGGAAGCGCCGTGCGACAGCCTATCCCGACCTGCAATCGTGATCAGGCTCATCGTGGGTCTCCGGACGCCAGCGTTGCAGATGGTTTCAGGCAAGCGTGAGCAGGCCGTGGATCACCAATCCGGTCAGGCCGACCACGATCATGGCCGAAAGAACGAGGTTCCAATTGAAAGAGCTGACGACCATAGGCCATCAGGTATCGGAGCCCTTCGAACGATGCGATGAGTTCTACCGCAACCAGGGTCTGCCAGCCGTTGAAGGCCTTCTCGCAGCCCTGTAAAGATCGACGGTACGGCGGAAGGCAGCACGATCATCGTGAGTTTCGACCAGCGGCTGAACGAAAGGACACGGCCAGACCCCCCTTACGACGACGCGTTGCGCTTCGCTAACCCTTCGCCGCCATCAGGCTGGGTAAGAGGACTTGCACGTCTAAAGCTGTCGATCATTCTCGGCACACAAAAAAGGGCGGCATTGCTGCCACCCTTTTCCGTATCTGTAGGTTGATAGCTGGATTAGAAATCCATACCGCCCATGCCGCCCATGCCACCGCCGGGCATACCAGCCGGCATGCCGCCGCCAGCCGACTCCTTCTTCGGAGCCTCCGCGATCATCGCTTCGGTGGTGACCAGCAGGCCGGCGACCGAGGCCGCGTCCTGCAGAGCCGTGCGCACCACCTTGACCGGATCGACGATACCCATGGCGATCATGTCGCCATATTCGCCGGTCTGGGCGTTGAAGCCGAACGTCGCGCCCTTGTTCTCAAGGATCTTGCCGGCAACGATCGATGCTTCCGCACCGGCGTTGGCGGCGATCTGGCGAGCCGGAGCCTGCAGCGCGCGACGCACGATGGCGATGCCGGCGGTCTGGTCGGAGTTGGCGCCGGTGACGGTGATGGCCAGCGAAGCGCGCAGCAGGGCGACGCCGCCGCCGGGCACGATGCCTTCTTCGACGGCCGCACGGGTCGCGTTGAGGGCGTCATCGACGCGGTCCTTCTTTTCCTTGACTTCGATCTCGGTCGCACCGCCGACGCGGATGACGGCAACGCCGCCCGCCAGCTTGGCGAGACGTTCCTGCAGCTTCTCCTTGTCGTAGTCCGAGGTGGTCTCCTCGATCT
>NZ_JAMYOT010000036.1:0-48804 GCF_040320005.1 Mesorhizobium sp. M0816
ACCGCCCCCCCCCATCCCTAAAGCCGCGCGCGGTGGGGCGGGGGTGTGTGTGGCTGCCCGGGCCCCCACCGCTTGCGTCCGCCCCCCCCCCGCCACCGCCCCCGGCTCGACAGCGGCGATACCACCAGCGCCATGCCGAACCCCATCAGAGCCATCAGCGGGAATACCCCGATCCAGAAATTGTGGATGCCCCAATAGGCCAGCAGGGCAAGTCCGGCAAAGGCAAGAGCCACAACCAGACTGCCGCTGGCGATCGGAAAGCGAGGCCCGATGCGGTCGGACCACTGGCCGACCGGTCCGGACAACACTGCGATCAATGCCGAAAGCGGCAGGAAGATGAAACCGACCTCGGCCGCGCTCAGCCCCCATCCGGCGATCATGAGCATCGGCAGATAGAACAGATTGGCCGACAGCGCGAAATAAAGGAAGAAGGTCGCCACATTGGCGCCCGCGAACGCGCCGATTCGAAACAACGACAGCTCGATCATCGGCTCGCGCCGCCGGCGCTCGAAGACGATGAACACGACGAGCAAAACCGCACCGGCGGCAATACTCGGGCCGGACATCAGCCCCTCCCCGTCGCCGCTCATCGAGGTCAGACCGTAAGCGAGAGCTCCGAACGCCAATATGGCGAGTGCAGCGCCGCCGAGATCGAGGCCGCGCTTTTCCGCCGGCGCGTCGGCAGGGACCTTGGCCAGCAGAAGATAGACCGAGATAAGGCCGAGCGGCAGATTGATGGCGAAGATCGCCCGCCAGATGCCGTCGCCGAACGCCGACAGCACGAAGCCGCCCAGCACCGGGCCGAGCGCCGTCGTCAGTGCTGATGCTGCGGCCCAGATGCCGATCGCCCGGCCGCGTTCCTTTTTCGGATAGGCTTTGGCGATAATGGCCAGGCTGCCCGGCACCATGATGGCCGCTCCGACACCCTGGATAGCCCGAAACGCAATAAGCACCGTCGGGTTAGGCGCCAGCGCGCAGGCAAGCGAGGCGGCAATGAACAGGACGATGCCGGCGACGAAGGAGTGGCGCAGGCCGAAGCGATCGCCGGCGGCGCCGCCGACGAGAATGAGGGCTGAGAGTGTCAATGCGTAGGCATTGGAAATCCATTGTGCCTCGGCGAGGCTGGCGCCGAGGTCGACGCGGATCGCCGGCGTCGCAATGGCCAGGACCGACCCGTCGATGAAGCCGAGCGCAGAAGCCAGGATCGCGGCGATCAGCACGAACCGCCGCTGCGCCTGCGGACAGAACGTATCGGCGGGAAGTGAGCCGGTCAGGGGAACGGCGCCGGTACCGACTTTGGTTGGCGTGTGCATGCCGCCTTACCTAGATCGCCGGCGCGCCGGCGACAACCGGCCAGCACGCTGTTCTCGTTGAAACCAGGCCCAACCTGGCCACACAGGCAGGATCACGCCGCTCAGGGTGCAAACGGCAAGTGCCGTGCTAAGCTTCTCGCAGCGCTACAGGCAAGGGGGAAATACCGCATGAAACGACCGCTCGAACCCTCGGCGGAAGGACGCGGGCGCGTCGTCGGCATCACCGACGGCGTGTTCGCCATCGCGCTCACCCTGATCGTTCTCGAGATCAGGGTGCCGGCGCATGAAACGGTGCATTCCGAACGCGAGTTGATCACAGCGATCACAGCACTGGCGCCGCGCTTCCTGACCTATGCGCTCAGCTTCCTGACGCTGACCATCTTCTGGTTCGGCCAGCAGGCGCAACACGGGCTGATTGCAAAATCCGACCGGCGGCTTGCCACGCTGAACCTCTGTGTCCTCGGCTTCATCGCCTTGCTGCCGTTCTCGACCGACCTTCTCGCCGACTTCCTCGAATTCAGGACTGCGGTGCTCGTGTACTGGTTCAATCTTTTGATGCTCGGACTGACGCTGCTCGCCAGTTGGCGCTACGCGGACAAAAACGGATTTCTGGCCGAAGGTGTCGACGCGGAGACCACCCGAACGGTCTATCTGCGCATCGTCAAGGCACAGATCCTGTGGGCCGTCGGCGCTGCACTCTGCCTGATCAGCCCGTTGCTCAGCGTCGGCTTCATCCTGGTGGTGCAGCTGATCTATGCCGCAGCGCTGCGCGCGCCACTGCTGCGCAAGGTCATCGGGTGATTCGGGCGAAGGCGTTGCGCTTTAGTCGACGAACTCCACGATAACGCCGGGCGTCACGATCTTGGCAAGCTCGCGCGCGTCCCAATTGGTCAGCCGCACGCAGCCATGGCTTTCGGTCTTGCCGATCTTGGACGGATCCGGCGTGCCGTGAATGCCGTAGGTCGGCTTGTCCAGCGCAATCCAGACCGAGCCGACCGGGCCGTTCGGCCCCGGCGGGATGGTCAGGATCCTGTCGTTTTCGCCCTGCTTGAAATTGATGTTCGGGTTGTAGGTGTAGTTCGGGTCCAATGCGACACGCGACACCGCATGCGTGCCGGACGGCGACGGCGTGTCGGACGAGCCGATAGTCGCCGGATAGGCTGCGACCAGCTTGCCCGCAGCATCATAGGCGCGGACCTGCTTATTGGACTTGTCGGCGATGATGCGCGCCACCGGCGTCGCCACCAGCCTGCCGAAATTGGCGACCTTGATGATGGTGCCCGGACGATTGAAATTGGCGTCCGGATTGAGCTTGTTCAGATAGGTTTCATCCATATGGAAGCGCTCGGCCAGCGCTTCGGGTACCGACGTGTAGCCCATCCGATCGAGCTGGGCCTTTTGGCTGTAGTCCTCCGGTATCGAGGCGACATAGGGGCCGGCCGCATCCTCGGGCGTGATCGTGTAGGAGGCGAAGGCATCGCCACCGGATTGCGCCAGGGCCGCCTGGATACCGACCGCGTCGGTCGATTTCAGATTGCTGCCGGTGATTTCGTTATAGGCGGCGAGTGCCTTGTCGACATTCGAGCCGAAGCGTCCGTCGATGACGCCGGGCGATGCACCGGCACGGTCGAGCAGCACCTGCAGTGCCGCCACGTCCTCGCGGGCGCCGAGCGCAAGCGACGGGTCGACCGCCGTCTTGCCGCCAGTGCTTGGCGGCGGGGCTGTGTCTGGCGGTAAGGCCGCCTGCTCGTTCGGCACCGTCGGCTCGACCGGCTCGATCGAGGCCTCGTTGAGCGGCTGGCGCTCGATGGTGCGCGGCTTTACCGGCTGCGCTGCCTCCGGATAACCGTTGCCGTAGCCGTCATCCCGTGGCGCTTCGGGGAAGGCTTCCACCGAATTGTCGCCATAGGGGTCGTACTCGTCAGCCGGCGGTATGATGACCCTGCCCTCGTCTTCCATCTGCCTGCGGCGGAACCGCGCCGTGTCCTCAGGGTCGTCGAGATAATAGGGGTCGTCCTCGACCGGTCCCAGGTTGCGCAAGCGCTCGCGGCGCAAGGCGCGGCGGTCGAGCCTGGTCTGCGGCGGCTGGATGGCGATGACCTTGCCGGTCTCCGCATCGACGATGACGCGGTTTCCCCTGGCATCGTAGTAGATATCGAGATTGCCGTTCTGGGCTACAAGAATGCCGCCGCCATTGGCGGCACGAACCACCCGTGGCGCGGTATCCACTATTGGCGAGGCCATCGCATTCGACGCCAGCAGCCCGGCAGCAAGCGCTGAAAGGGTGAAGATGGTGCGCAACATGATGGCCAAATTCTCCGGTCCGTAATTGCCGCCGCCGGCATTGTCTCTTCAAAGCGCCGCGCGTCTTTTCGACGCGCAAAGGACGCTCTAACGCTTTAAATCTCCGCATCGTGCTTTGCGAAAATCAAAACTCGATTTCGGGCCGATGTGGTAGGCGAACCCCTTCGCCAGCAAATCAGTTGCCAACGATAAGGTTCCAATATGAACCGGGCATGAAGATGGCGGATTTCTGACCGATTAACCGGCAGCGAGCCGCAATTCCTTGCGCGCCTGCTTCGTCAGCTTCAGCACGACAAGACGGTGGCTTTCGCGCAGGTAATCCTTCAGCGCGCCATCATCCATGCTTTCGCCGGTCTGGCGCTGGATCCATTTCATGCCGCGTGAGGCAAGATAGGGCGCGGGCCGAAGGCCCGGCTGCTCCCTCAGCACGTCATAGGCGATGTCGGAGCATTTGAAGGTAACGAACGGCTCCTTGCCCTCACTCCAGCCGCCGATCGCGAAGACCTTGCCGCCGACCTTCCAGACATGGGCGCCGCCCCACTGCACGACATGGATCGTCGAAGGCAGCGAGGCGCAGAAACTATTGTAGTCGTCCAACGTCATCTGCGCCCCACCAAGTTTCAGACCATGAACCGAAGGCCGGCGTAACAAAAGGGTATGCCGGTTTTTCGGAAAGGATCATGGTCGAGATTGAAGATAGGAATTCCATCCCGATTCGATCGGGATGGAACAGGCTCTTGGCTTGAGCTCAGGCGGCCGCTTCGGTTGCCACGACTGCCGGCTTCGAGCGGAAGTTCAAGCGGTCGGACCCAGCGGTGACCTTGACGGTCGAGCCGTCGAGGATCTCGCCGAGCAGGATCTTTTCCGCCAGCGGGTCCTGCAATTCCTTCTGCATCACCCGCTTCAGCGGCCGCGCGCCATAGGCCGGGTCGTAACCCTTGGCCGCTAGCCAGTCGATCGCCTCCTGATCGAGCGAAAGCGCGATCTTGCGGTCGACAAGCAGGTTTTCCAGGCGCTTGAGCTGGATCTCGACGATACGACCCATATCCTGCCGGCGCAGCCGGTGGAACAGGATTACCTCGTCGATGCGGTTGAGGAATTCCGGCCGGAACGAAGCCCTGACGACATTCATCACCTCGTCGCGCACGACGTCGACATCCTGGTCCTCGCCGAGATTGACCAGATATTCGCCGCCGAGGTTCGATGTCATGATGATCAGCGTGTTGCGGAAATCGACCGTGCGGCCCTGCCCATCGGTCAGCCGGCCGTCGTCGAGCACCTGCAGCAGCACGTTGAAGACATCAGGATGCGCCTTCTCGATCTCGTCGAACAGCACGACCTGATAGGGCCGGCGCCGCACCGCTTCGGTCAGCGCGCCGCCTTCCTCATAGCCGACATAGCCGGGAGGCGCGCCGATCAGCCGGGCGACCGAGTGCTTCTCCATGAACTCCGACATGTCGATGCGCACCATGGCGCTCTCGTCGTCGAACAGGAAGCTGGCCAGCGCCTTGGTCAATTCGGTCTTGCCGACGCCCGTCGGTCCGAGGAACATGAACGAGCCGAGCGGCCGGTTCGGGTCCTGAAGGCCGGCGCGCGCACGGCGCACGGCTTTCGACACTGCCTGCACCGCCTCGCCCTGGCCGACGACGCGCTTGCCGACCTCGTCTTCCATGCGCAACAGCTTGTCGCGCTCGCCTTCCAGCATCTTGTCGACCGGGATCCCCGTCCAGCGCGAGACGATATGGGCGACGTGATCGGGACCGACCACTTCCTCGACCATGCCGGCCTTGCCATCCCTGGCTTCGGCCTGCTTCAGCTGCTTTTCGAGTTCCGGGATCTTGCCATAGGCAAGTTCGCCGGCGCGCTGGAATTCGCCCTTGCGCTGGGCAATGGCAAGTTCGTTGCGCGCCTCGTCGAGCTGCTTCTTGAGGTCGGCGGCAAGCCCGAGCTTCTGCTTCTCGGCCTGCCATTTCGAGGTCAGCTCGGTCGATTCCTCCTCGAGGTTCGAGAGTTCCTTCTCGAGCCGCGCGAGCCGGTCCTTCGAGGCATCGTCCTTCTCGACCTTCAGCGCCTCGCGCTCGATCTTGAGCTGCATGATGCGGCGGTCGATCTCGTCCAGCGCCTCGGGCTTCGAATCGACCTGCATGCGGAGCCGCGACGCGGCCTCGTCGACCAGGTCGATCGCCTTGTCCGGCAGGAAGCGGTCAGCGATGTAGCGGTTGGACAGGGTTGCGGCCGCGACCAGTGCCGAATCCGAGATGCGCACCTTGTGGTGCTGCTCGTATTTCTCTTTCAGGCCGCGCAGGATCGAGACAGTGTCTTCGACCGTCGGCTCATTGACGAAGACCGGCTGGAAGCGGCGGGCAAGGGCCGCATCCTTCTCGACATGCTTGCGGTATTCGTCGAGCGTGGTTGCGCCGACACAATGCAGTTCGCCGCGGGCGAGCGCCGGCTTCAGCAGGTTCGACGCGTCCATGGCGCCATCCGCCTTGCCGGCACCGACCAGCGTGTGCATCTCGTCGATGAACAGAATGATGCCGCCGGCGGCAGACGTGACTTCGGAAAGTACCGCCTTCAGCCGCTCCTCGAACTCGCCGCGGTACTTGGCGCCGGCGATCAGCGACCCCATGTCGAGCGCCATCAGCTGCTTGTCCTTGAGCGATTCCGGCACATCGCCATTGACGATGCGCAGCGCCAGCCCTTCGGCGATCGCCGTCTTGCCGACGCCGGGTTCGCCGATCAGCACTGGGTTGTTCTTGGTGCGGCGCGACAGCACCTGGATGGTGCGGCGGATTTCGTCGTCGCGGCCGATGACCGGATCGAGCTTGCCCGCGCGGGCGTCCGCCGTCAGGTCGCGCGCGTATTTCTTCAGCGCGTCGTAGCCCTGCTCGGCGCTCGCCGAATCGGCAGTGCGACCTTTGCGTACGTCGTTGATGACCTGGTTCAGCGCCTGCGGCGTGACACCCGCCTTGGACAGGATGTCGGCGGTCTTGGCCGATTTTTCCATGGCCAGCGCCTGCAATAGCCGTTCGACGGTAACGAAGCTGTCACTGGCCTTCTTGGCCAGTTCCTCGGCGGTCGAAAACACCTTTGCCAGCGGCTGCGCCAGATAGAGCTGGCCATTGCCGCCCTCGACCTTGGGCATTGCCTCCAGTGCCGTTTCGACGCCGAGCTTGACGTCACGGACATTGCCGCCGGCGCGCTCGATCAGCGACGCCGCCAGGCCCTCGTCGTCATCGACAAGGACCTTAAGAATATGCTCGGGAGTGAATTGCTGGTGGCTGCCGGAGAGCGCCATGGTTTGCGCGGACTGGATAAAGCCGCGCACGCGCTCGGAATATTTTTCAAGATTCATGCCTGTCTCCTTCCGTCACCGGCCCGCTTCGCGGCACCGGATCAGATTGCGGTGACGGACCCGCCCGTTCGAGCCGGATCCTGTTCAGGCAAGATATGGGACGCAAACCACGGACCCTCAAGACGCCTCGACACTGGCGAACGCATAATATTCCGAGCGCGCAAACAAAAACGGCGGAGATTTCTCTCCGCCGCCTAGGGTACGCTAAGATTGCCTGAACGTTTCTTCGATCAATCCTCGACGTCGGCAATAATAGGTTGACCGCCAGCGTCTTCAGCCGGCGCCGCATCAACATTGCCAGTCTCGGCACTGTCAGGGCCGGCATTGTCGTTGCCGCCATTCGCCTGTTCGACATCAAGGCGCGGGCGACGCGGACGCCTGGGGCGGCGTGCCGGGCTGTTTTCGGCCGCGGCTTCGTTGAGCTCGGCCTGGGCGGCGAGACCCGCCGGCGAAAGGTTTTCGAATTGCGGTGCGGGCTCGCTCACAAAGACCGGCTCAGCGGCCGGTACGGGCTCCGCCTGCGCCGGCGTCTCGTCGCGCCGTGGCTGTTCGACGCGCTGTCCACCCTGCTGCTCGCCGCGCGCGCCATACTCGCCGCGCTGGCCGTTCTGGCCGTAACCGCCATTGGGGCGACGGTCGCGGTGGCGTCCGCCAGTGTTGTCGCGTCCGTCACGGTTATCGCGGCCGCCCCGATTGTCGCGGCTGTTTTCCTGGTTCAGAGCCAGCTCGGCCGGCGTGCCATCGATGACCGGCTGCGGGCCGGCACCGTGATTGGCCGAAGCCGATGCCTCGTTGGCATTGTTGTTGCCGGCGTTGTCGAACTCGTCGCGATCCTCGTCGCCGTCATCGTCGAAATCGTCTCGATTCTGCTGCGCGTTCTGGATCGGCATCTGCGCCTGAGCGGCTGCGATGATGCGGTTATAGTGCTCTGCATGCTGGAGATAGTTTTCCGCCATCACCCGGTCGCCGGAGCTTTGCGCGTCACGGGCAAGGGTTGCGTACTTCTCGGCAATCTGCTGAGCCGATCCGCGGATCTTCACGTCCGGGCCGTTGCTCTCATAGTTACGCGTCAGGGGATTCGGCCCCTTACGATTGTTGTTGTTATTGTTGTTGCCGCCGCCACTGTTGTTGCGACCGCGCATGCGCCTGTTTTGCTGTTGTGGCCTCATTAGACTCTCTTCACTTTGAAATTTTCGAAAAACTCTTCACGAACGGAGGCGCTCATGCAGCCAGCCGTTTCGTTCCTTCACCGGCGTTCGCCCGCATCAATTGCGTTGGCGCCACGTGCCATCCTGTTCCGGTTACTTCACTTGCCGGACGATTCCCGCACGAAGCTTGGGCGTCGTTTGCGCAAGAAGGCAGCTATTTCCAAGGAAAACCGAATCGCTAAGAGCACTGCCTGCTTCGTCTCATCCGGTTAACGCGACCCTAGCCGCATTCCCCGGTATTGCCAAGCGCTTTTTTCGCACTGCATCACGGCTTCCACCGTTCGAACACAAGAACTCTGTCGTTTCCGCCGAGATCACGAAACACCCCGACCGAACGGTACCCGGCCGCGGAGAATATCTCCGTAACCTGTTGGTGCTGCGTATGGCCGATCTCGACCGCAATCCTGCCTTGGAGTTCCAAATACGCTGCCGCTCCCGCGGCGACTTTCCTGTAGGGGCTCAGACCGTCCACGCCGCCATCGAGGGCCTGGCGTGGATCGAAACCGCGGACCTCGTCCTGCAGATTTCCAATGTCGTCTGAGGGTATATAGGGAGGGTTTGCGACAATTACATGGTACCGGCCAGAAACTTTTTCAAACCAGTCGGATTTGAGCGGCGTGAACCGGCCGGCGAGCCCCAATTCCCCGGCATTACGCATGGCTGTGGCCAGCGCCTCTTGCGAAATATCGACGCCGGTGGCGGTCGCGGCCGGAACGGCGCTGAGCAGCGCCAGCGCGATGGCACCGGTGCCGGTCCCGAGATCGAGGATGCGGCAGCCGCCTTCGCGTGCCGCCATTGCCTTGACGAAGGGCAGCACCGCCTCGACCAGCGTTTCGGTATCCGGCCGCGGCTCCAGCGTTTGCGGCGAAAGCGAAAGGCGCAAGCCATAGAATTCGCGGTAGCCAAGGATCCGGTGTACCGGCTCGCCGGCGATGCGCCGCCGCAAGGCGGCTTCGATTACCGCCGTCACGTCCGTATCGACAGCGCGCCCGGGATCGGCGATGGCCTGCGTGCGACTGGTGCCGGAAAAATGCTCGACGATCAGCCTGGCATCGAGCGCCGGATCCGCGATCCCGGCTGCGGCGAGCCGGTTTTGCGCCTCCCGCAGCAGCGGCGCCAGCGTGGCGGGCAGGCTGTCAGCCATCGATGCCGATATCGGCGAGCAGCTTCGACTGGTGATCGGCTATCAGCGCGTCGATGATCTCGTCGAGTTCGCCCATCATCACCCGGTCGAGCTTATAGAGCGTCAGGTTGATACGATGATCGGTGACGCGACCCTGCGGAAAATTATAGGTGCGGATGCGTTCCGAGCGGTCGCCCGAGCCGACCTGCGACTTGCGCGATTCGGAACGTTCCTCGTCCGCCTTGCTGCGCTCGAGGTCGTAGAGCCTGGCGCGCAGGATCTGCATGGCCTTCGCCCGGTTCTGGTGCTGCGACTTTTCCGCCTGCACCACCATGATGCCGGTCGGAAGATGGGTGATGCGCACGGCCGAATCGGTGGTGTTGACGTGCTGGCCGCCGGAACCCGAGGCGCGCATCGTGTCGATGCGGATGTCATCGGCCCTGATGTCGATGTCGACTTCTTCGGCTTCCGGCAGCACCGCGACCGTCGCCGCCGAGGTATGAATGCGTCCGCCCGCCTCGGTCGTCGGCACGCGCTGCACCCGGTGCACGCCGGATTCGAACTTCAGATGGGCAAAGACGCCCTTGCCCGAAACGGTGGCGATGATTTCCTTGTAGCCGCCGACCTCACCCTCGCTGGCCGACACCGTCTCGAAACGCCAGCCATGCGCCGCGGCATAGCGCTCGTACATGCGAAACAGGTCGCCGGCGAAAAGCGCCGCCTCGTCGCCGCCGGTGCCGGCGCGGATCTCGAGGATGGCGTTCTTGTCGTCGGCGGCATCCTTGGGCAACAGCAGGATCTGGATGTCCTTCTGCAGCGCCTCGATGTGATGCTTGACCTCCGGCAGGTCGGCCTCGGCCAAGGCCCGCATCTCGGCGTCGGTGCCCTTGTCGGCGAGCATCGCCTCCAGATCGGCCTGTTCGCGCTCGGCGGCGCGCAGCGCCCTGATCTTTGCCACCATCTCCTGGATGTCGGCATATTCGGAGGCCATCCTGACATAGGCGTCCGCCGCCGGCCCGGCCGACATCTGCGCTTCGAGCATGTCGAAACGCTTGACGACTTGATCCATACGGTCGCGGGGCAGGTTGATCATGGCGAAGTCTATAGCGGTATAGAGCGGTCGTCGGCAAAGGCTTGCAGCAGCGCCCGCATCGGCAGGCCATGCGCCGGCGCCATCAGATTGTCGTCGAAGAACGCTTCCAACTCGCTGAGCGGCAGTTCCGTCAGCATCGCCTTGACCGGGCCGATCGATGCCGGCGACATCGAGATCGAGCGATAGCCAAGGCCGATCAGCGCCATCGCCGAAATCGGCTTGCCGGCCAGTTCGCCGCACAAGGTCACCGGCGTCTGGTTGCGCGCCCCGGCATCGGCAATTTGCTTCAAAACACGCAGGAACGGCGTCGACAGCGGGTCGAAGCGGTCGGACAATTGGGTGTTGCCGCGATCCACCGCCATGACGAACTGGAACAGGTCGTTCGAGCCGACCGAGACGAAATCGACCGCCTTCATCAGTTCGTCGAGCTGGAACAGCAGCGACGGCACCTCCAGCATCGCCCCGAGCTTCAGGCTGGTCGGCAAATGATGGGCAAAGCGCGACAGATGCCGCACCTCGCGATCGATGATCTCGCGCGCCTGCGCGATCTCGCCGAGTTCCGTCACCATTGGCAGCATCAGCTTCAGTTCGCGTCCGCCGCACGCCTTGAGCAGCGCGCGGATCTGGGTGCGCAGCAATCCAGGCCGGTCGAGCGTCAGGCGGATGGCCCGCCAGCCGAGCGCCGGATTTTCCTCCTGGATCGAGCCCTTGAAATAGGGCAGCACCTTGTCGCCGCCAATATCGATGGTGCGGAACGTCACCGGCTTGTCGCGCGCCGCTTCCAGCACGTCACGATAGAGCCGTTCCTGGGCTTCCGCGCGCGGAAAGGTCGAGGCGACCATGAATTGCAGCTCGGTGCGGAACAGGCCGATGCCGGCCGCGCCCGCTTCGGCCAGTTGCGGCAGGTCGACCGCCAGCCCGGCATTCATCAGAAGGTCGACCTGGACACCGTCCTTGGTCACCGACGGCTTCTTGCGCAGCTCGCGGTAGACCTCCTGCCGCCGCGCCCGGAAACGCACTTTCTCGGCATAGGCCGCCTCGAGGTCGGGCTGCGGGCGCAGATGGATTGCACCCTCCTCGCCGTCGACGATGATGGCATCGCCGTTTTCCGCCATGGAAACGGCGCCTTTCATTTGGCCGGCGACAGGTATGCCCATCGCCCGCGCCACGATGACGACATGGCTGGTCGCCGCGCCGTCCTCCAGCACCAGCCCGCGCAGCTTGTCTCTGGGATAGTCGAGCAGCTCGGCAGCCCCCATCGAGCGGGCGACGATGATGGCGTCCTTGGGCAGCGAGGCCGCGACGTCCTCCGGTCCGCGCCCCATCAGCTGCCGCAGCAGCCGATTGGCGAGATCGTCGAAATCGCTCATCCGTTCGCGCAGATACGGATCGGTCATGTGCAGCATGCGGGCACGCATGTCGCTCTGCACCTTTTCGACCGCCGCTTCGGCCGTCAGGCCGTTGCGGATCGCCTCCTCGAGCCGGCGCACCCAGCCGCGGTCGTTGGCGAACATGCGATAGGCTTCGAGCACCTGGCGATGCTCGCCCTCGAAGGCGACGTCGCGGCGCTCCAGCATGTCGTCGATGGAGAGCCTGAGCGAGCCGAGCGACGCGTCGAGCCGCCTGACCTCTTCCTCGCTGTCCTCGTTGAAAAGATTGGTGACGACAATGCGCGGCTCGTGCAGCACCACATGGCCGAGACCGACGCCTTCGTTGAAGGACAGGCCGGTAAAGCTTACCGGGCGGCGCAGATCGAGCTCGAGGCCGGGCCTTGTCAGCCGCTCCAGATCGCCGGTGGCGATCATCTCGGCGATCACCATCGCCGTTGTTTCCAGCGCCTCGACCTCGTCGTCGCGATAATGGCGCATGGTCTTGTTCTGCACGACCAGGACGCCGAGTGTCCGCCCTGCCCGCAGCACCGGCACGCCGAGGAAGGAATTATAGATTTCTTCCCCTGTCTCCGGCAGGTAGGCGAAGGCAGGATGCTCCTGTGCATTGGAGAGGTTGAGCGGCCGCGCCGAGGCCGCGATCGTGCCGACCAAGCCTTGGCCCAGCCTGAGCTGCGCCAGGTGGACGGCGTTCGGGTTCAGGCCTTCGGTGGCGTAGAGTTCGAGCACCGAATCGGCGCGCAGCACATAGAGCGAGCAGACCTCGGCAACCATGTTGGAGGCGATGTCGCGCACGATTCGGTCAAGCCGCTCCTGCGGCTCCAGCGGCTCTTGCATGAGCTCGCGGAGCCGTTTCAGCAAAACGCGCGGGCCACTGGCCGAATCACGCATCGCGGCTTCTTCTCCAATAGCGTTTCAACCGGTGCAGGTTGCCCTGCACAGCGGCACAAACGCAACAACTCAATTAGAGCGCCATCGTCCAATTGGACGCATAAAGACCGCTCCAAGATTTTCGATCCGCTGCATCCTGCCTTCCGAAAATCGATTCCGATTTTCGGGCCGATGCAGTCCGCTACTGCTTATCCAGACCGTACACGGAATGCAAAGTGCGAACTGCTAGTTCCGTATAGGGACCGTCGATCAGGATCGAAATCTTGATTTCGGACGTCGTGATGGCGCGGATGTTGATCGCGCGGTCGGCAAGCGCCTTGAAGGCGGTAGCGGCGACGCCGGCATGGCTGCGCATGCCGATGCCGATGACCGAGACCTTCGACATGCCGGCTTCCGACTGCACCACGTCGTAGCCGATCGTCGCCTTCAGCCGCTCGAGCACGGCGAGCGCCTTGTCGACGTCGCCGGATGGCACGGTGAAGGTCATGTCAGTGAACTTGCCGTCCTCGGAGATATTCTGGACGATCATGTCGACATTGATGTTGGCCTCGGCCAGCGGCCCGAAAATGCCGGCGGCGACGCCCGGCCGATCGCCGACGCGGCGCAACGAAATCTGCGCCTCGTCCTTGGCGTAGGCAATTCCGGTGACGACCTGCTGTTCCACGATCTCTTCCTCATCGCAAATAAGCGTTCCCGGCGGATTAAGCAAATCCCCCATTCCTGGTGCGTCGGGATCGTCGAAGGACGACCGCACGAAAGTACGCACCCTATGCACCATGGCAAGCTCGACCGAGCGCACCTGCAGGACCTTGGCCCCGAGCGAGGCCATTTCGAGCATTTCCTCGAACGAAATCTTGGCCAGCCGCCGCGCCTTCGGCTCGATGCGCGGATCGGTCGTATAGACCCCGTCGACATCGGTGTAGATATCGCAGCGGTCGGCCTTGACCGCTGCCGCGACGGCGACAGCGCTGGTATCGGAACCGCCGCGGCCGAGCGTTGCGATCCGGTTGTCCGGCCCGATGCCTTGGAAACCGGCGACCACCGCCACCTGGCCTTCGCCGAAGCGCTTGATCAGGAATCCGCCGTCGATATCGAGAATGCGCGCCGCGCCATGCGCGTTGTCGGTCTTGATCGGGATCTGCCAGCCTTGCCAGGAGCGGGCATGCACGCCGATATTCTGCAGCGCGATCGCCAGCAAGCCGGCAGTGACCTGCTCGCCGGACGCGACCACGGCATCATATTCGCGCGCATCGTGCATCGGCGAGGCCTCGCGTGTCCATTGCACGAGCTCGTTGGTCTTGCCGGCCATCGCCGAGACCACGACGGCGACCTCATGGCCGGCGTCGACCTCGCGTTTGACATGACGCGCCACATTGCGGATGCGGGCGATGTCGGCGACGGAGGTTCCGCCGAATTTCATCACGATGCGCGCCATAGAAGCGAAATGCCTTTGACTGGATGCCGGACCGAAGGCCGAAAAGTGGAAAACTGCGCCAAGCTGTGGCCGGGCGCTCAATGCGCGGCCTCCTTAGCCAAATGACAGTCGTTTCGCAAGGCGTGCCGCCGCTGCCGGCCGGGCGACACACCAGCGCAGCATCGCGCCTGCACTGCTTCTTGCCAAAATGGTGCTCGCTTCAGCCCAGCTGTGCCGTGGCTCTCCACAGGCGCGGATAATCGAGGACGAAACCGAGCGGCGAGACCTCCAGTGTCTCGTGGTAGCCGAACATCGGGGCGGCATAGGCGTAATGTGCAGCATCGACGCGCCGATAGGTTTGCTCGAGGCGAACGAGCCTGAGTTCGGGAAATGTCAGATAGGCTGCCGGCGCGGGCGTCGCCATACCGACATCGAGGGCAAAACGGCGAAGCGCCAAAAGGTTTGTGGCGGGCGTGAAGCCGAGATCGACATCGATGAGACCGTCGACTTCCGCTTGATGCTCGCCGTTCAGCGTCCATTGGCGCCCGGTCAGCCGGTCGACCCTGTAATGCAGCTCTTGCGTGCCGAGAAAGCCGTCGGCGCGCGCCGATCGTGTATGCCAATCGGCGTCGCAGTCCGCCTCGTAGGCGATGCTGCACGGCTCGCCGTCCTGGACGAAAAGCGCGTGTCCCCTGAGGTTCCACCCGGAACTCGCTTCCGACAGAAGGCAAGCGTCGTGGCCTTCCTGGTCAAGCCGGCGCCAAAGAATGGAAGCAACTGCTCGCATCATTGCGCACTCCTCCGAACCCGATGTCTCTGCTTCGTCCGCCAAAGCCTAGGCGTTTCCTTCCGGCACACCATCAACTGACACGTGCTGACACAAATGCAGCCGGCAAAAGGCGGCGCCGGAAGGCATCGCGCGCATCGCACCGCCGGCGGTGAATTTCGCGCCTTGACATTCGCAGCCTCGCGCCCGACTTCCTAGCGTCCGAGGAGACCACGCCATGCCAGAGCCCCGACGATCGACGATCGATGCCGGAGAGGTGGAACGATTTTCCGCCCTTGCCGCCGAATGGTGGAACCCGAACGGCAAGTTCCGCCCGTTGCACAAGTTCAACCCGATCCGGCTTGCCTATATCCGCGACCAGGTGGCGGCCCGCTTCGGCCGCGATCCGCGTGCGGCACGGCCGTTCGAAGGCCTGCGCTTCCTTGACATCGGCTGCGGCGGCGGGCTTTTGTGCGAGCCGATGGCGCGGCTTGGCGCCGAAGTGGTCGGCGCCGATGCCTCCGCCACCAACATCGAAGTGGCCAAGCTGCATGCGGCGGAAGTCGGCGTGAGCGTGGATTATCGCGCCACGACCGCGGAAGACCTTGCCGATGCCGGCGAAAAATTCGACGTCATCCTCAACATGGAAGTGGTCGAGCATGTCGCCAATGTCGATCTGTTCCTGGCCAAATGCGGCGAGATGGTCAAGCCTGGCGGCATCATGTTCGTCGCCACCATCAACCGCACGCTGAAGGCCCTGGGCCTGGCCATCATCGGCGCCGAATATGTGCTGCGTTGGCTGCCACGCGGCACCCACCAGTTCGGCAAGCTGGTGCGCCCCGAGGAACTGGAAAAGGCGCTTGCCGGCGCCGGCCTGACCGTCATCGACCGCAGCGGCGTCACCTACAACCCGCTCGCCGACCGCTGGCAGCGCTCGAAGGACATGGACGTCAACTACATGGTGCTAGCGGAGAAGGCATCCGTCTGAAGCTTACGCCTTCTGGCCTCTATGGCCTCTGGCTTTGCGCCTTGGTGGTGATGAACACGCCGGCGGTGATGATGACGGCACCGGCCCAGGTCAGCAGTTGATAGCGCTCGCCGAGGAAGAGGGTCCCGGCAAACAGCCCGACCGCCGCCGCGACGTAGCCGATCTGGCTGAGATAGACCGGGCCGCCGACCGCTTGCAGGCGGAAGAAGAAGGCGAACATCGCCGAGGCTGATGCCACCTGTGCCGCAGCAACCAGCGGCACGCCGCCGAGCGAGCCGAATGCATTGCCGCCAAGCAGGACCAGAATGCCGGCAAACAGCATCAAGGCTGCTGCCAGATGGCTGCCGACGGCGAGCTCGATCGGGCCGGTGCCTTCGGGCCAGTCGACGGTACGGTAAATGTTGCCGGCGGCGAGGCTGACCGGGATGAGCAGGCCCATCGCAACCCAGAAAAATTCGGCCGGCTGGCCCGCTTCGCCGCGCGTCACCGCCACCATGACTGCGCCGACGAAACCGACGACTATGCCGACGATGCCCAGCATGGTCGGGGGCCTGACGCCGAGCAGCATCGAGAACACCAGCGTGACGACCGGCGACAGCGTGAACATGATGCCGCTGTACCCGGCGCCCAGATGCGGAATGGCTGAAAACATCAGCAGATTGGGGATTGCATATGAGACGGCCGCGGTGACGAAGAAATAGCGCAGCCTGTGCGGCGTAAGCCGCATGCGCTTCCCGTTGAGCAGCAATGCGCACAAAAGCACGCCGCCGGCACCAAGCGAGATGACGAAGGCCCAGACCATGGCGGCCACGCCGGCCGCCGTCGCGATCTTGCCGAACGGCAGCGTCAGGCCGAGCAGTCCACCGGTGACAACCAGAAGGCCAAGCGCCGAGTCCCAGAGAAATTTCATCGCACCGTCCCGTCGCCCGTTCGCGGCACTTGGCCAATATCGCAAGCTGAGGTAAGATAAGCTAAAGATTCTTCACGTCAAGATACATAACGGTGAGAGACATGGATCGCGCAGCAAAAGCGATCGGGCAATGGAAAAAGGAACGGCCGGATCTCGATGTCTCGCCGATGGCCGTGCTCGGACGGTTGAACGAGGCCGCCTCGCTGATCGCACGAGAGCGGCTGGCGCCGCTGTTTGCAAGTTACGGGCTGCAATCCGGAGAATTCGATGTGCTGGCAACGCTGCGTCGTTCCGGGCCGCCATACGCGCTGACGCCGACGGCTCTCTACGAGGCGACGATGGTGACGTCGGGCGCGATGACCAACCGCCTCGATCGGCTCGAGAAATCCGGCCTGATCAAGCGCGGGCCGCACCCCGACGATCGCCGCGGCATTGTCGTGCAGCTGACTAAAAAGGGTCTGGCGTTGATTGACGAGGCGGTTACCGCTCACGTCGCCAACGAGCACCAGATACTTTCTGGGTTAGCACGCCCGGAGCAGATCATGCTCGCACGCCTGCTCGAAAAACTGATAGCGAGCCTGAACTAACCCAAACGGCAACCACTGGGACTCTGGGATCATTGCATTGGGAGTCGTAACTGCCAGAGGAGTTTGCCGATGACAGAACATGCAGTCGTGATTGCCGGAGGAGGTCCGACGGGCCTAACCCTGGCAGGCGAGTTGGCGTTGGCAGGCATCGACGTAGCCATTGTCGAACGCCGCCCGAACCAAGAGCTTGCCGGTTCGCGTGCTGGAGGTCTGAGTTCACGCACTCTCGAAGTTTTCGATCAGCGCGGCATCGCGGACCGGTTCCTCGCCGAAGGACAAATAGCCCAAGTCACGGGATTCGCGGCGATGCGTTTAGACATCAGCGATTTTCCGACCCGCCACAACTACGGGCTGGCGCTGAGACAGAAACACATTGAGCGCATTCTCGCTGGATGGGTCAGCGAGCTGGCAGTGCCGATCTATCGCGCCCGTGAATTAACGTGTTTCGTGCAGGACGACGCCGGCGTCACCATCGAACTGTCCGATGGTGCGTCGCTGCGGGCAAGCTATCTCGTCGGGTGTGATGGAGGCCGCAGTCTGGTCCGCAAAGCTGCTGGCATTGAGTTTCGAGGATGGGATGCGACGACCAGCAGCATCCTCGCCGAGGCCGAGATGGCGGAGGAGCCGCCACTGGGCATTCATCGCACCGCACTTGGCATCCATGCCTTCGGCAGGGAAGAGTACGAAATTCGTGACGGCAAGGTCGTCTTTGCCGATAAAGGTCCCATAGGCGTCATGGTCACTGAAAAGAATGTCGGCGCCACGACCGAGCCCACGCTGCGCGATCTCCGCGAAGCGCTCGTCGCCGCATGCGGAACAGATTACGGAATCCATAGCCCAACCTGGATTTCCAGGTTCACGGACATGTCGCGGCAGGCGGCGGCTTACCGCAAGGGCCGGGTTCTCCTAGCGGGCGATGCCGCCCATGTGCATTCCCCGGTGGGCGGACAAGGCCTCAATATCGGTGTGCAGGATGCGGTGAACCTCGGTTGGAAGTTGGCCCAAGTGGTGAAAGGAACATCGCCTGAACGCTTGCTCGACACTTATCACATCGAGCGGCATCCGGTTGCGGCCCGCGTGTTGCGTACGACAATGGCACAGGTCGCATTGCAACGTACTGATGATCGCACTGAAGCCTTGCGTGAAATCGTATCAGAGCTCCTTGGGGATGGAGGAGCCTCGCAAACGGATCGCTGCCGAGATGTCCGGACTTGGTATCCATTACGACCTCGGCCAGGGGCATCCGCTGGTCGGCCGCCGCATTCCTGACCTCGACCTGGCCACGCCTGATGGTCCCATGCGCGTATTTGCGCTCCTCCAAAAAGCGCGGCCAGTGCTCTTGAATCTCGACGCGCCGGGCAGCCTCGACATCAAGCCGTGGTCAGACCGCATTAAGTTGGTTTACGCCAAATGGGACGATCCATGGGAGTTGCCTGCGCTAGGTTTGGTCTCCGCTCCAACCGCAGTTTTAATCCGACCCGATGGATATGTTGCTTGGGTAGGCGACAGGACGCAGGATGGTCTTCAAGACGCGATGAACACCTGGTTCGGACCACCGGGCTAAAAACCGCAAAAACCAGTTAGCTCGAATGGTCCCGAAATCAAACGGCTACGGAGGGCAAAAACTCAGATTCTGGTCGCAGAGCCTCGTTTGGGCCGGCGAACAGCTCTGATCTTGCCGCTGTTTCCGCCGCCACAGAAAAACTGGTCACCGCCATCGGATTCGAGCCCCGACACGCCTGTTCCCGGCGGCATATCGAGCTGCTCAAGGACCTTTCCCGTTTCAGGATCGATCCGTCTGACATCGCTCTCCTCGCCCTCCCAGGTGCCATGCCACAGCTCGCCGTCGACCCAGGTGACCCCGGTTACGACGCGGTTGGAAACGATGGTGCGAAGGATTGCCCCTGTCTCGGGATCGACCTGATGAATCTTTCGGCCCCGATGCTGCCCGACCCAGAGCGTTCCTTCGGCCCAGGCGAGCCCGGAATCACCGCCATTGCCAGGCGCCGGGATCGACGCCAGCACCCGGCCATTCCTCGGATCGATCTTCTGGATGCGATCCTCGGCGATCTGATAGAGGTGATGGCCGTCGAAGGCCGTTCCGGCGTGTGCCGCGACGTCGATCGAGCGCACCACTTTGCCGCTCGCCGGATCGAAGGCGTTCAATCTGTCGCCTGAGGCAAACCAGACATGCTCACCGTCGAAGGTAACGCCGTCCACGTGGTCGACACCCGGAAAGGGTCCATATTCTCGAAGGATTTCGGCTGCGGATCGTTCCATGATTCCGTCCTAGTAGCCCGGCAGTGGGCCGGGGAGTAACAAGATTGTCGGGAAACCCGTCAGCGGCGGGGTCATCCAGCGACGCGCCCGTCCGCGGCCGAACGACTGCACCTTGCCGGCCTGGGCGAGCTGCTCGAGCGCTCGCTGCACGGTACGCGAACTGGCTCCAAGCGCAATCGACAGGGCCGAACTCGACCAAGACTCGCCGTCGGCGAGGAAGGCGAGCACGGCGGCATGCTCTTCTTCGACGGGTGGCGCCAGCACGACGACCTCACCTGCGCGGCGCGGGGCCAGCGCAAAGCCCCGCTTCGTCGCGCTCACATCCGCCAAGCTCCGAAGCTCCGCGCGAAGCCGCCCGACTTCGACCCGTAACCGTGCGCGATGTGATTCGTCCGCGTCCTTTCCGCGGAAAGCGCGCGCAATGAGCGTCGATCTTGCCACGTCCCCCGGCCAGGCTTCGGCCAGCGCGCGGGCCAGCGCGAACAGCACCGGGCGGGTCGCCAGCGAGACGACCGTGTCTGCGACCCGCACGACATTGCGGCATGCATCCACCACGAGCGCCCCCGACGCCAGGAGCGCTTCGACTTCGTCGAGCAGGAGGGGCCGTTCCCCGCCACGCGCGACAAGGCGTGCGGCCGGCGTGTCCAGCACCAGCGATGCGCTCTCCACCTCCGCGATCAGCGCGGGGATGCCGGACGCGCGCGCCGCCCGCGCCGCCAGGCCAAGCGCGGCGCGCGCAGGGCCGGTCCGCAAGCGGCGGATGGCGATGCCGGCGACAGCCAGCTCGTGGGCGGCCCGCGATGCCGGCGGCAGCGGCGAGGGATCGAAGCCGTCCAGCCTGCGCTCGGCTTCGTCGAGATGGCCGATCAGCAGCAGGCGCCGAACGTCGAGGTTGCGCGCATGCGCGGCGTTGACGCGGTCGCCATGCTTTTCAAGCGTCGCCCGTGCGGCGTCGAGTGCCTTGGCCGGCCAGGTAAGGTCGCGCGAGACGAGCGCGATCTCGGCCTCGGCGACGATACACCGCGCGCGGGCCACGGCCTCCCTCGGGCTGAATGCGCGCGCCGCCCTCTTGAGAAGAACCTTCGCCCGAACCAGGTCGCCAAGCTGCGCCATTGCGATACCGCGCAACGCCAGTGCCGGCGCATCGTCGCGCAGCGCAACCCGTTTCAAGGCGCCGAGCGGATCGCCCGCCGCAAGCGCATGCGCCGCGGCCGTGATCAGCGAGTCCATCGGAATCCCGTCACACTTGTCACTCCCATGGCTTCGACATCCGGCGCTAAGTCCATCTCACCAACCAGTCGTATCGACAACGGCGACTGTAGCCAACCTGAGTTGCGGCGCGCCAACCTTGAGTCGCGGCTAGACCGTGCACTGGGCTCGAACACAACGATAAGCATTAGGAGAGACGCAATGAAGATCGAAGGTACAACCATCCTGGTGACTGGCGCCAATCGGGGCATCGGTCGGGCACTGGTCGAGGAAGCCCTGAGCAGAGGCGTAAAGCGCGTCTATGCCGCAACCCGCCAACCGATGGCTCATCCGGACCGGCGTGTGACGTCCCTGACCATGGATGTGACCAACGCTGCGCAGATCCGGGAGGCCGTCGAGAAGATCGATGCTCTCGATATCCTCATCAACAACGCCGGCGTATCGCCCATCGATGACCTAAGCGACCGTCGTGTGCTCGAACAACAGCTGGCCGTAAACCTCTTCGGCTCGTACGACGTTACCCAGGCTCTGCTGCCGTTGCTGGCCCGGTCGCGGGGAGCCATCGTCAACATTCTGTCGCTGGCCTCGATTGCCGCCGTGCCGTTCAGTCCGGCTTACTCCATCTCGAAGGCGGCCTCGTTCTCGCTGTCGCAGTCGTTGCGCACCCTTTTGGCCGGACGGGGTGTCAGCGTCCACAGGGTCCTTCCCGGCCCGGTGGACACGGACATGACACGGGGCCTGGACATCGCGAAAGCCTCTCCGGAGTCTGTCGCGCGGGCGATCCTGGACGGAGTGGAGAACGGCGAAGAGGAAATCTTCCCCGATCCCATGTCGGAATCCCTGGCGGAGGGCTGGCGCAGCAGTGCAGTCAAGGCGCTTGAACGCCAGTTTGCAGCCTATGCGGAAGCAACTCCGTCAAGTGGTGGGCATGAAAGAAGCAGCGAAACGATTGCCCGCGAGCCCCATCCTTGCTGCTCGGCCTGAAATTGCGGACGCTTGTGCAGGGGGCGGCGGCATCGCCGCTCTGGGCGGAAGCGAACCCCCACAAGCGAAACGGAGCATCATTTTCGCTTGTCGAAATGCGCTTCAGCTTCTTGTCGCCTGATACGCCTCTGATATCGCCGCCGGGCGAAAAAGACGATCAAGTCTGCCAGCCAACCTGGAGCATTGAGATGGAGCAAGGCATCACGCGCGCTATCAATTTGCCGACCATTCATCGCTACATTGGAAAAATCCGAGGGTTCCGTTTGTCGAGCTTCGACCCATTGACGAATACTCGCCCCGTCCGGCAGTTTCGCCGCAAAAGCCAGTTCACGTCTCATGCAAACCCACTCCACCCGGTGGCGCAATTCCTCCTCATAGCCAATGCCTCGCTGATGGAGACGCGCATGCGTCGCCTCATGCACTATCGCGCTGGCGATCTGGTCGCTCAGCGTGTGCTCGCCTAGAACAAATCGCCGATCAAGCTCGCAAGTCGAAGTCGATTTCACAAATTGCGCAGCGGCACCTGGATTGATTGTAATCCAGATCCGTTTGAGATCGCGGACCAGACGGCTGTATCGAACAGGGTCAAATTTCTGAATCAACCGCAGCGCGGCGGCAACCTTATCTGCATCTTTCCCACCGCTCTCGCCATTATAGAAAACTGGCAACCCATCGATCGTCCTCTTGTCGATCGACTTTATAGCCAACCAGCTGAAAACACGGATCACTACCTCTGAACCACGCCGCTTTTCAGTCTTCTCCGGATGGGGCAAGACTTTCCTCAGTTGCGGTCGTCGGGGAAGCTTGGAATAGGCATGAACTCGACGCCGTCTTCGGCGAGGCTCTTGGCCTCGTCCAGCGTCGCCTCGCCATAGATGCCGCGCGGATCGCTTTCGCCGAAATGGATCTTGCGCGCTTCCTCGGCAAATTTGTCGCCGACATAGTCGGCATTCTCGCGCACCTTGTCGGCCAGCGCCTTGAGCTGCGCCAGCGCCTGCTTCTGCGCCTCGCCCATGGCCAGCGCGATGCTTTCGCGCTTGCGCCCGGTGGAGACGGCAGGCGCCATCAGCGCCTTGTCGACCTTGTGCGAGCCGCAGGCCGGGCAATCGACGAAACCGCGCCTCTTCTGGGTGTCGAAATCGTCGTTGCTGCGGAACCAGGCCTCGAATTCGTGCTCGTGTTCGCAGATCAGGGAAAAGCGGATCAAGAGGCGGCACCCCTGAGCGGCATTGCCTCCGCCGAACCGGCGTTTACGGCAAAATCGCGTGCGTTTTTGAGATTCGGTATCTTTTTGCGCGCAGCGACTGACTGCGCCGGGTCGATCTCGGCGACGATCACCGCCGGCTCGTCATGCGCAGCTTCGGCGACGATGCGGCCCCAGGGATCGACGATCAGCGAATGGCCATAGGTTTCGCGGCCGTCCTCGTGCACGCCGCCTTGCGCGGCGGCAACCACATAGGCGCCGTTCTCGATGGCGCGCGCCCTGAGCAGCACGTGCCAATGCGCTTCGCCGGTCTGGCGGGTGAAGGCGGCGGGCACCGAAAGCAGATCGGCGCCGGCCAGCGCCTCGGCACGGAACAGCTGCGGAAAGCGCAGATCGTAGCAGACGGCAAAGCCGAGCTTCGCGCCATTGACTTCGGCGACGACGGCCTCGGTGCCAGGCTCATAGGCGGCGGATTCGCGCCAGCTCTCGCCATTGTCGAGATCGACGTCGAACATGTGGATCTTGTCGTAGGTGGCAATCCTGGCGCCGTCCGGCCCGAACAGAAGGGCGCGGTTGGCAAGCTTGCCGTCGGCGCGCAGAATGGCGGTCGAGCCGATATGCAGGAAAATGCCGAGCTCCTTGGCCAGCCGCCGCGACGTCGAGACGACGATGTCCTTGTCCTCGGAGGTGAAGGAAGCGGCCCATGCCTGGCTGTCGCGGATCAGCGCGCCGGTCATTTCCGGCGTCTGGATATAGGTCGCGCCAAGGCCTGCCGCCTCGCGCACCAGCCGTTCCAGATCGACCGCATTGCGCTCCGGGCTGGTTCCCGAACGCATCTGGATCGCCGCCGCCTTGAAACCACCCATCGTCATGTCCTTATCTGGCCGAGCCGTTGGCGAGCAATTTGTCCAGCCGTCCTTCCGCCTCCAATTCGTGGAGATCGTCAGAGCCGCCGACATGCGTGTCGCCGATGAATATCTGCGGAAAGGTGGAACGGCCGTGAGCGCGGGAGATCATCTCCTGGCGCAGCTCCGGCGAGAACGAGGCGTCGTGCTCGGTGTAGGTCACACCCTTCCTGTCGAGCAGCCGCTTGGCCGCGGTGCAATAGCCGCACATCATCCGCGTGTAGATCGTCACATCGACCATCGGTCAGCAATCCTGCCTCGTTCCTAGGCTATATAGGCGCCGATTCGTCGGCCCGAAAGTCCCCCGGCAGCACACGCGCAAAGGTCAGTACGTCGACCGCGCCGGCACCGCCCTTCTTCAACGCCTTGGCGACCGCGCGGACGGTGGCGCCGGTGGTGTAGACATCGTCGATCAGCAGCACCCGGCGGCCGGCGATTTCGATCTCCGCCTCATCAGGCACTTTGAATGCGGCGCGAACATTTTCCTCGCGTTCCCGCCGCTCAAGCCCGACCTGCTGGCGCGTGAGTTTGACGCGCCTGATGGCTGATGGCGCGAAAGGCCGCTCCCCGAGCTGCGCCACCGCCCGCGCCAGTTCCGCCGACTGGTTGAACTGCCGTCGGAAGAAACGCCGCCAGTGCAGCGGCACCGGCACGACCACGTCGGCCTCGGCGATGAGCTCGGCACCGGCGCGAAGCATCCAGCGCGCCATCCACGGCGCCAGATCGGTGCGGTCCTGGTATTTCAGCCCTTGCACCATCTGGCGGGCAACGCCGGAATAGGCGACCGCCGCCCGCGCGCGCTCGAACGGCGGCGGGTCGGCTATCGCCTCCGCCGACAGGAAACCCTCACCCATATTGTGGGTGAACGGCGTGCCCATCACCGGGCACCACGGCCGTTCCAGCAGCCTGAGTTTCGGCCAGCAGGCGCCGCACAACACGCCGGGCTGCGAGACATGGCGGCGGCAGCCGGCACAGACCGGCGGGAACAAGAGGCGCGCTGGCCAGCCCAATGCCTTGCGGGCAATGCTCTTGATCGCACTACGCTTGATCTCTGGCATGGGATCGGCCACGTGGTTGGTCCTCCGCATCACTATATCAGAGAGCGAAGCACAAGGACCTGCCCATTGCAGCCTGTAATTGACACCTCGCTCTGGCTGGCGCGCAAGCGCCGGGCACTGACCCGTCCCATCGCCGGCGCGGATTTCCTCATGCGGCGGGCGGCCGAGGATCTTGCCGACCGGCTCGGCGCCGTCGAACGCAGGTTCGGCAAGGCGGCCTCATTGTTTTGCCAGACGCCGGCAGCAGCAGAGGTGCTCGCCGAAAGCGGCAAGGTGACGGAAAACGTGCGCGTCGAGGCCGACGCCGCTTTCCTGGGTGGCCAGCCAGGACTGTTGGCGCCGTTGGAAACCGTGCCATTCGAGCCGGAAAGCCTCGACCTCGCAGTCTCGCTGCTGTCGCTGCAGGCGATGAACGACATTCCCGGCATGCTGGTGCAGGTCCGCCGGGCGCTGAAGCCGGACGGGCTTTTCCTCGGCGCCTTCGCCGGCACAGGCACGCTCTCCGAACTGCGCGAAAGCCTGCTTGCCGCCGAGACCGAGCTCTATGGCGGCGCCAGCCCGCGTGTGATCCCGTTCACCGACGTCCGCGACGCCGGCGCGCTGCTGCAGCGCGCCGGCCTGGCACTGCCGGTTGCCGACGTCGAGACGATCACGGTGCGCTACGATTCGCTATTTGGCCTGGTCGCCGACCTGCGCGCCATGGGCGAGACCAGCGCGCTTGTCGACCGCAGCAGGCGGCCGGGCACGCGAGCGCTGTTCGCGCGCGCCGCCGAAATCTATGCGGAGCGGTTTTCGGATGCCGATCGCCGCGTCAGGGCGAGTTTCTCGGTGGTCTGGATGTCAGGCTGGGCGCCCGATGCCTCTCAGCAAAAGCCGCTGAAGCCGGGCTCCGCAAAAATATCGCTGAAGACAATCCTGGAAAACCCCGGCGGCCCCTGAGCGTATCCTTGCGCAAAAGCTAAGCGTATCCCACGCAAAAGCTAAGCGGGTCACTGTGCAAAAGCGTTGGCAAGCTTGCTGCTGTTGTCGCTGAACAACCACTGGATGGCGCCGGCAGCCTGGCCAATACCAGCGACAATGGCAAGCGACAGCACGGCGACGATCAAACCATATTCGATAGCCGTCGCACCCCTCTCGTCGTCTAAAAATCGTTGCAGCAAGATTTTCATGGGCGCCCATCCCTCTTGCCCGAACCTAGCGCCGACCCGTTAAGAAAGGTTAATGCGACAGGCTTAACGCGCGGTGAACCTGCTGCATTCTAGGAAACAGCCGAATCCTAGAGATCTGTTGAGGAGTCAGCAGTCGCCGCTGCTTCTGCCATCGGCCCGTATAACGCAGACCGAACTGGGCAGCGGCTGCAGCACGCTCTTGCGTAGCGTATAGCTATCGCGCTGGCCGATCGAGCCGGTGCTCATCGTATCAAGCCCGTCGCGGGCAAACTGCGAGCGGGTCCGGCTGTCGAGGTAGGGCGTCGCGATCAAGGCCAGAGCCACCGCGGCCGAGCCGAACAAGAGGGCGATGCGCAATATTCCCATGCCGGCATTGGCGGCGCCAGGAAGGCGGTCGGGCCAAGGCGAGTCCCAGTCCTTTTCAAGGCTCATGCAAATCGCTCCCCAGCGGTGGAATCGGCGTAACCGCCTAGCGTCAATTTTTCACGGTCAGATAAATCTTTCATTAACGCTGCTGCCAGCGCGTTGCGGCGCTGCCCGATTTACGGCAGGTCGGCCGTTACAGCAGATCGATGAGGAACTGGATCAGCGGGGCATCGGCCGGCGGCATTGGAAAATCGCGCATCTGGCGCGGCCGCACCCATTTCAGCACCTGGCCTTCCTTCGGCTGGGCAATGCCGCGGAATCGACGGCAGACGAACAGCGGCATCAGCAGGTGAAAATCATCGTAGGAATGGCTGGCGAAGGTGAGTGGCGCCAGGCAAGGGATGTCGGTTTCGATGCCGATCTCCTCGTACAATTCGCGGATCAGGCATTGTTCCGGCGTCTCACCGGGCTCGACCTTGCCGCCCGGAAACTCCCACAGGCCGGCGAGTTGCTTGCCTTCGGGCCGCTGCGCCAAAAGCACGCGCCCGTCGGCATCGACCAGCGCGCAGGCCGCGACCAGGAGCAGGCGTTTGCCGATCGTATCCAAGCCGCTCATGCGCCGGGTGGCCGGCGATAGCGATAGCGATAGACTTCGTCGAATCCGAGCGAACGGTAGAGCGCCAGCGCCGGCGCGTTGTCAGCCTCGACCTGCAGCCAGGCTTCCCGCGCCCCGCGCAGCCGCGCCCATTTCAGCGCCGACCGGATGAGATGGCGGCCATGGCCCTGGTTGCGCACCGACCTGTCGGTGGCAATCTCGAACAGGCCGGCAAGGTCGCCGTCATGCACGCAGATCAACGTTGCCAGCGGTTCGCTGCCGGCCTCCAGCGCAAACAGCCCGGCCTCCGGCTGGATGGCGCCGATGATCTCCGACAGGCCCGGCCGCAGCGACACATCCGAGCCGCTCACCTTGAGCGCCGCGCCGATGAAACGGCTGATGTCCTTCAACGGAATCTGGTCCATGGCGTCGTCGAGCGTGGCGTCCGCCAGCGGCAGCCGCATGACCAGCGACTCCGCGAATATGCTCCAGCCCTCGCCGTCGAGGTACTTCGAAAGATCCGGCCCCGACAGCGGCGAGATGCGAAAGGTCAGCGGCCTGCCATAGGCGTCGAACCGACGGCTGGCGCGACCGATGCGCTCGGCAATGTGCTGGATGTCGCCCGGATCGAGCGGATTGACCGAATTCAGCCGCTTGGCCGGATGGCCGGCCGTCAGCCGCACCACCCAGGTGCCGTCATAATGGACGGCGGCCGCCGGCCAGGCGCGAAATCCGGCCGCCTCATAGCGGCGCACGATCGCCAACACGCTTGCCGGATGTCTGGAAGCCAACGCCATCAGCTCCGATAATCGCCGTTTATGGCGACATATTCCTTGGTGAGATCGCAGGTCCACACCGTCGCCTTGCCGCGGCCGATGCCGATATCGGCGCGGATGCGGATCTCGTCGCGCTTCATATACGCCGAAGTCGCCTCCTCGGAATAGGCGGCGTCGCGCTCGCCCTGATAGGCCAGGCGGTTGTCGCCGAACCAGATCGACAGAAGGTCGCGGTCGGCCGGTTCGCCGGCCTTGCCGACGGCCATGACGACGCGGCCCCAATTGGCGTCCTCGCCGGCGACTGCCGTCTTGACCAGCGGCGAATTGGCGATCGACAGCGCGATGCGCTTGGCCGAGCGGGCCGATTTGGCCCCGGTGACGGTGACCTCGACCTGCTTGCGGGCGCCCTCGCCGTCGCGCACCACCTGCAGTGCCAGCGATTTCAGCACCTTGCCGAGGGCACGGCGGAAGGCGCCGAGGCGCGCATCCTTGGGGTCGGAAATTGCCGGCGCGCCGCGCCTGGCGGCAGCACCCGTGGCGAACATCAGCAGCGTGTCGCTGGTCGAGGTGTCACTATCGACGGTAACCGCGTTGAAGGTCTTGGCCGTACCGCGCGACAGGAGGTCCTGCAGCACGGGTGCTGCGATCGGCGCATCGGTGGCGATGAAGGAAAGCATCGTCGCCATGTCGGGCGCGATCATCCCGGCGCCCTTGGCGATACCGTTGATGGTGACGTCGGCATCGCCGAGCTTGACCGTCGCGGTCGCCAGTTTGGGATAGGTGTCGGTGGTCATGATCGCCTTGGCGGCTTCGGTCCACAATTCCGGCTTGCCGTCCTTGACCAGACCGGCCAGCAGATGGCTGAACTTGCCGGCGTCGAGCGGTTCGCCGATCACGCCGGTCGAGGCCAGGAACACCTCGCCCGCTGTGCAGTCGGCCGCCTTCGCCGCCACCTCGCCCGTGAGTGCGGTCGAGGCGCGGCCCTTCTGGCCGGTAAAGGCATTGGCGTTGCCGGAATTGACGACCAGCACGCGCGCCTTGCCCGCCGTGAGGTTCTGCCGGCAGAAGTCGACCGGCGCCGACGGGCATTTCGACCTGGTGAACACGCCGGCGACGGTCGTGCCGGCGTCGAACACCATGGCCAGCAGGTCGGTGCGGTTCTTGTATTTTATGCCGGCCTCGGCGGTGGCGATGCGCACGCCCTCGATGGCCGGCATCTTGGCATATTTCTTCGGCGCGAGCGGCGAAACCTGTGTGGACATGGAAGACCCCGGGCGGGAAAAATCGCGAAAGGAACGCCGGTTTGCCCGATAGCACGCGCCGGCGCAAGGCGTTTCACAGCCGTTACGGGTGCCGGACGCCTGACACCGCCTCATGCAGCAAGCAGGCTGCTGCAAATTTGTTGGTGTCGCTGCGACCGATAGCGCTATGATCCTGCCCCATGGGCAGGCTTGTGGTCTTGGCACTGGCGTTTCTGGGCTTTTTGCTGCTGTGCGCCGATGCTCAGACGGCGCGGCGCGTGGCGCTTGTGGTCGGCAACGGCAGCTACGCCGAAGCCGGCACGCTGGCCAATCCCGTCAACGATGCGCTCGACATCGCCGACAAGCTGCGCGCCATCGGTTTCGAGGTGATCGAAGGCAACGATCTCGGCAAGCGCGAGCTCGAACGCAAGATCGGCGAATTCTCAGATGCGCTGCAAGGTGCCGGTGCCGGGCTGTTCTACTATGCCGGCCACGGCCTGCAGGTCGACGGGCGCAACTTCATCGTGCCGGTCGACGCCAGGCTGGACATGCCGGTCAAGCTGCAGCTCGAGGCGGTGCCGATCGACGAGGTTCTCGACATCATGGAGCAGCAGGCCAAAGTCAGCCTGGTCTTCCTCGATGCCTGCCGCAACAACCCGTTTGCCCGAAGTCTCAGCCGCAGCGCCACGACGCGCTCGGCGACGGCTCTCGCCGGCCTTGCCCAGTTCGAGTCGACGCGCGGCTCGTTCATCGCCTTCTCGACGGCACCCGGCGCCGTGGCAATGGACGGGACGGGGCGCAACTCGCCCTTTGCGGCCGCACTTTTGCGGCATATGGCGGAGCCCGGACAGAGCATCAACGACATGATGATCGCGGTGCGCCGCGACGTCGTTTCCGCAACGCGCGAGGCGCAGCGTCCCTGGGAGCAGGGATCGCTGCTCGAGCGTTTCGAGTTCGTGCCGGGCGGAGACACTGCCCAGCAACCGAAACCGGCTGTCAGCCCGGCTCCCGCTTCGCAGGTGGCTGCGCTCGAACGCTCCGTCGGCGACAAGAGCGCCATCGAGCAGTTCCTGCGCGAGGACTATCTGGCGCCTGATGCCAGGAGAATGCACGAAACCGTCAAGCGGCTCTACGGTTCGTCGGCCATCATCTACGGCACGCGCTACGACAGCGAGGCGATCGTCAAGGTCAAGACCGACTGGTTCGCGCAATGGGCATCGTGGTCGTTCGGTCTCGAGCCCGGCAGCCTTGAGGTGACGCCGCACGGCAAGGACCGTGCCGACGCGGTTTTCGCCATGCGCTACGACTATGTGCCGAAGGACAAATCGGCGCAGCGCCTGACCGGCAAGGCGCGGGTGACGCTGGAACTCGTGCTGGCCGATGGCGCGTGGCGCGTTGCGTCGGAAACGTCGCAAGCGCTGGAATGAACATCAGCGGACCGCTGGGTTGATGAACCCGCGAAACGCCCGCTGCACGCCCGGAATCAGTCCCCAGATCATGATCGAGACCATCAGCGGCGCGATGACCAGCGTGCGCTGCCAGATTTGCCATTCCTGCGTCAGCGGAAAAACCACTTACAGAATGGCAGTGATCAGCGGATAGACGCCGAGCAGCACCAGCACGGCGAAGCGCAGGCGCGAAAAAACGTGGCGGCGGTCGAGGTCATTGGCGTTCTCCTTATCGTTACGGAACGTTCCGTTACATATAAAACGGATCGTTCCGTTTCGTCAAGAGTTGTATATGATGGCTGCTGAAATCGCGGGTAAGGAAGAAGAGATGGGCGAAACCACCGATCCCGGGCGCAAGTCGGCTGGCGCACGGCGCAGCCCGGAAAGCGCCGATGCCATTCTCGATGCCGCCGAGGCGGTACTGGTCGAAGCCGGCTATTCCGGCTTCTCGATCGAGGCGGTGGCGCGCCGCGCACGCGCCGGAAAACCGACGATCTATCGCTGGTGGCCAAGCAAGGCCGCCTTGCTGCTCGACGTTTACCAGCGGCAAAAGCGCGTCGACAATCCCGATACCGGGAACCTTGCGGAGGATCTCGTCGGCTTCCTGAAGAGCTTGTTTGCGCATTGGCGCGACACATCGTCGGGCAGCGTGTTCAGATCGCTGATTGCCGAGGCGCAGTCGGACGAAAAAGCCGCCGCCGCCCTCGCCGAATACGCAAGAGGGCGTCGCATCCACACCGGCCAGATGGTCGAACGCGCCAAGGCAAGGGGAGAGGTGGCAGCCGATGTCGATGCCACTGTCGTCGCCGACTTGATCGCCTCGTTTGCCTGGGCGCACCTTCTGACAGACCGCCTGGACGAGGACGAGGCGATCTTACGCAGGGCGGTCGGCTATGTCTTGAAAGGCATCGTCGCTGACGATGCCGGCGACGCCACGCCGGTCCGGCGGCGGCGTCGACGCATCATCGCTCGCCCTACCAAATAGAAGCGACAGGGCGGCAGCGCGCCCTGTCGTAGCCCAATCTGGCCTATTTGGCGCTTTCCAGCGCGTCGACCGTCTTCTTCAGGTTCGCATCGGGGATGTCGACCTTGGCGTTGGCGCGCAGCGACTTGACCAGCGCGAAATACTTGTCGCGGATGACCGCCTGGCGGGCCTGGTCCTTGACCTCGTCGAAGGCCGGCGGCTGCTTGGTGCGCTTGTCCTCGACCTTGATGACGTGCCAGCCGAACTGCGACTGCACCGGCTGCTCGGTATATTTGCCGACCGCCAGCGCAAATACCGCCTTGTCGAATTCCGGCACCATCTGGCCAGGCCCGAACCAGCCGAGATCGCCGCCGCTGGTCTTGCCGCTCGGATCGCTGGTGTGCTCGTTGGCGAGTTTCTGGAAGTCGGCGCCGCCGTCGAGCTGCTTGATGATGGCGTCTGCCTCTTCCTTCGTCTTCACGAGGATGTGACGGGCGTGCACCTCGTTGCTGGGCGGCGTGTTGGCGATTTCCTGGTCGTAGCGGGCGCGGACCTCGGCATCGGTAACTTTGTCGACGACGCCCTTCTCGACCATTTCGCCATGCAGCGCGCGCTGCTGCAGGAAGGCCATGCGGCGCTGGAAGTCGGGATCCTTGTCGAGGCCGGTGGTCACCGCCTGAGCCGCCATGACGCGGATTTCGATCGCCGCCGAAAGCGCCGCGGCGCGGCGCTGCTCGGGCGGAAGCTGCGCGAACTGCTGCGACAGCTCGCCCTCGGCAAGCCCAAGGTCTGCCTCGGTCAGCGTCTGGCCGTTGACGGTGGCGACCACGGCGTTCGGATCGACCGGCTTGGCCGCCGGAGCGGGTGCTGCCGGCTGGGCAGGGGCGGCTTCCTGCGCCATCAGCGGCGACAGCGAGAGGGCCGATAGCCCGAATGCCAGACCAAGGCTGGCGAGCGACGCGCGGCGGAACAATACTGACATTACGATTATCTCCAAAGCGGGGTAGCTAGAGCGGAATGGCTTCCAGACCAGCAGGATTGTGGCGGAATTTGGCGCGGTCGACAGGGCGAGCGCGGCGTTGACATCGAATGAGCCCCCTCTTATCTGTCCAACGACTTTGCGTCCAGAACCGTTTTCCGGGCGCTTTTTGCGTTTGTCCGCGTTCACGCGCATTTGATGGGGGCCGGCCGGCGCCCGTCGCAATGACTTGGAATGCTATCGAAAGGGCCATTGGATGGTCAGTCTCGGCGGTCTCGCCCGTAAGGTTTTCGGCTCCTCCAACGATCGTCGGGTCAAATCGACCCGGCCGCGCGTCGAGGCGATCAATGCCATGGAAAACGAGATGCGGGCGCTTTCCGACGCCGAGCTTCAGGCCCGCACCGACAAATTCCGCCAGGACATCGCCAATGGTGCCGGCCTGGACGACCTCCTGGTGCCGGCCTTCGCCACCGTGCGCGAGGCCGCCCGCCGCGTGCTCGGCATGCGGCCGTTCGACGTGCAGCTGATCGGCGGCATGGTGCTGCACAATGGCGGCATTGCCGAGATGCGGACCGGCGAAGGCAAGACGCTGGTGGCGACGCTGCCGGTCTACCTCAACGCGCTCGCCGGCAATGGCGTCCATGTCGTCACCGTCAACGACTATCTGGCCACGCGCGACTCCGAATGGATGGGCCGCGTCTACAAATTCCTCGGCCTTAAGGTCGGCGTCATCGTCCACGGCCTGTCCGACGAGGAGCGCCGCGTCGCCTACGCTGCCGATGTCACCTACGCCACCAACAACGAGCTCGGCTTCGACTATCTGCGCGACAACATGAAATACGAGCGCGCCCAGATGGTGCAGCGCGGCCACAGCTACGCCATCGTCGACGAGGTCGATTCCATCCTGGTCGACGAAGCCCGCACGCCGCTGATCATTTCCGGTCCGCTCGAGGACCGTTCGGAAATGTACAACACCATCGACACCTTCATCATCCAGCTGCAGCCGCAGGACTACGAGATCGACGAGAAGCAGAAGACCTCGATCTTCACCGAGGAAGGCACCGAGAAGCTGGAGAACATGCTGCGCGATGCCGGCCTGCTCAAGGGCGAGTCGCTCTACGACGTCGAGAACGTCGCCATCGTCCACCACGTCAACAACGCGCTGAAGGCGCACCGGCTGTTCCAGCGGGACAAGGACTATATCGTGCGCAACGGCGAGATCGTCATCATCGACGAGTTCACCGGCCGCATGATGCCCGGCCGCCGCTATTCGGAGGGCCTGCACCAGGCGCTCGAAGCCAAGGAGCATGTGGCGATCCAGCCGGAGAACCAGACGCTCGCCTCGGTCACCTTCCAGAACTATTTCCGCCTCTACAAGAAGCTCGCCGGCATGACCGGCACGGCGCTGACCGAGGCCGAGGAATTCGCCAACATCTACAATCTCGACGTCACCGAGATCCCGACCAACCTGCCGGTCATCCGCATTGACGAAGACGACGAGGTCTACCGGACGGTCGAGGAGAAATACAAGGCGATCGTCAAGGAGATCAAGGAAGCCCGCGCCAAGAGCCAGCCGACGCTGGTCGGCACGACTTCCATCGAGAAGTCCGAGCAGCTGGCCGAACGCCTGCGCAAGGAAGGTTTCAAGGATTTCGAGGTGCTGAACGCCCGCCACCACGAGCGCGAGGCGGCGATCGTCGCCCAGGCCGGCAAGCCCGGCGCCATCACCATTGCCACCAACATGGCCGGCCGCGGCACCGACATCCAGCTCGGCGGCAATGCCGACATGCGCATCGCCGACGAGCTTGGCGACATGCCGGCCGGCCCCGAGCGCGAGGCCAGGGAAAAGGAAATCCGCGACGACATCGCCCGGCTGAAGGAAAAGGCGCTCGCCGCCGGCGGCCTCTACGTGCTGGCCACCGAACGCCATGAATCGCGCCGCATCGACAATCAGTTGCGCGGCCGCTCGGGCCGCCAGGGCGATCCCGGCCGCTCGAAATTCTTCCTGTCGCTGCAGGATGATCTGATGCGCATCTTCGGTTCCGAGCGCATGGACGGCATGCTGCAGAAGCTCGGCCTCAAGGAAGACGAGGCGATCATCCATCCGTGGATCAACAAGGCGCTGGAAAAGGCGCAGAAGAAGGTCGAGGCGCGCAACTTCGACATCCGCAAGAACCTGTTGAAATATGACGACGTCTCGAACGACCAGCGCAAGGTGGTGTTCGAACAGCGCATCGAGCTGATGGACGGCGAGGGCCTGTCCGAGACCATCACCGAGATGCGCGAAGGCGTCATCGAGGAGATCGTCGCCAAGAATATTCCCGAAAACGCCTATGCCGAGCAGTGGAACGTCGCCGGCCTCAAGGCCGAGATCGCCGAATTCCTCAATCTCGATCTGCCGGTCGAGAACTGGGTCAAGGAAGAAGGCATCGCCGAGGACGACATCCGCGAGCGCGTCAGCCAGGCCGCCGAGGCCGCCGCCAAGGAACGCGCCGAGCGCTTCGGCCCCGACGTGATGACCTATGTCGAGCGCTCGGTGGTGCTGCAGACGCTCGACCATCTGTGGCGCGAGCACATCGTCAATCTCGACCATCTGCGCTCGGTCGTCGGCTTCCGCGGCTATGCGCAGCGCGATCCGCTGCAGGAGTACAAGGGCGAAGCGTTCGAACTGTTCCAGGCGATGCTGGGCAATCTGCGCCAGGCCGTCACCGCGCAGCTGATGCGCGTCGAGCTGGTCCGCCAGGCGGCCGATGCGCCGCCGCCCGAAGCCCCCGACATGTTCGGCAGCCATATCGACGGCTTCACCGGCGAGGACGATTTCGAAGGCGGCGAGACGGCCGTCCTGGTCCGCCAGGAGACCAACGCCATCGTCGCCCCCGAAGACCGTGACCCGAAGAACCCGGCGACCTGGGGCAAGGTCGGCCGCAACGAGGCTTGCCCCTGTGGTTCGGGCAAGAAATACAAGCATTGCCATGGGGCGTTCGCGTAAGGCACCGCGATTTCGGCTCATTTGGTAGCTCTGCGGGACAGCGCCCCCCTCTGTCCTGCCGGACATCTCCCCCATTTGGGGGGAGATCGGACGTCACATTGGTCTTCGCCAATCACCAAGGTTGAAGAAAAAGTCGCAAGCGGCGAAACTGCCAATCTCCCCCCTCGTGGGGAGATGGCCGGCAGGCCAGAGGGGGGCGCGAAGGGTCGCCGGCCTTTGATTTATTCGCTTCTCAAATCAGCCCTGAATCGCGTGCCGCGGCCGTCGCCTCACCCCGCGAAACCGCGTCCAGCTTGCCCAGAACCGCCGAAACGTGGTGATCGACCGTCTTCGGCGAAATTGTCAGCTGCTCGGCGATCCGCTTGTTGGAGAAGCCGCGCTCGATCAGTTGCAGCACCTCCATCTGGCGCCGGGTCAGGCCGGCGCGATTGGCGCGCGTGGTTCGGCGCGGCCCCCTTGCGATGCCGTTGACGCCGTTGCGGCGCATGATATCGCGCAGGTGAACGGCGACCGGCCTGGCGCCGATGCTTTCGAAAATCTCCAGCGCCAGGCGCTGCGCGGTCTCGTTACCCTCTGCCAACGCCAGCCCGCGTTCGTAGGGCGCGTTCATCTCGGCCCATAGTTCTGCCGCCGCCTGCCAGTCGCCGGCGAGCAACAGCCGGTAGGGCGCAGCCATGCCGATGGTGTCGCCGGGATCGAAGTCCGGCGCCAGCTTCTGCCGCCACATCGCCAGCTCGCCGAAGACCGCCCGTGTCGTCGACAGGCTCTCGGCCAGCGCGATCAGGCCGAACGCCTCCTCCCGGTCGCCCTGGCCAAGCCATGCCCGCTCGGCCATCAGTGCCGCATAGGGCGCCAGCCGCTGCAATTCCGATCCCTTTTCGAGGAACCGCGCCATTTCGGCAAGCAGCGGCTCGGCGGAAGGATCGCCGCGCCGCACGCGCAGCTTTGCCATCGCCACCACGGCGGGATGGCGGACCAGCATCGTCGCCTGCTCGTTGGCGATCACCTCGAGTGCCTCGGCGGCAGCCTCTTCCCATTGCCCCCGGCGCAGCAGCAGCTGCGCCAGCACGCCGCGCATATAGTCGCGCCAGGTGACGAGGTCGTTTTCGACGCAATAGTTGATGCCGCGATCGAGGAACGACCGCGCGTCAGCGAAGCCGAGCTGGTTCATCTCGCTGCAGGCGCTGTTGGTGAAGGCGCGCGCCGCATGTTCCTGAAAATTCTGCTCCAGCGCGATCTCCAGGCTGCGGGCAAGGTGCAGCCGTCCGTTTGCCAGATCCAGCCACTGCTCGGCGCTGCCGACATTGTTGAGGGCGTGGCAGACGATGTCGGGCCGGTTCAGTTGTTCGGCGAGCGCAATCGCCTTGTTGCCGAGCCGCAGCGTGTCGTCGAGCCTTTCGGCCAGCATCGCCAGTTGCGAGAGGTTGGAATAGGCCATGGCGAGTTCCGGCCCGGCCGGCGCGGTCTCCAGCAGCTGAACCGCCTGCTCGCCAAGGGCATCGGCAGCCATGCGGTCGCCAAGCAGGTAGGCAAAGCGCGACAGCCATCTGAGGCAATCCCCTTCCTTCGCCGTATTCCCCTGGGCCTGATGCAGCCGGCGCGCCTGGTCCTGCGCGGCGATGGCCTCGTCGATCTTGCCGATGAGGTGGCACTCGAAGGCATATTTCTCATAGAGCGCCGTGCGCTCCTCCACCGGCAGGCTGTCGGCCTGCCGCAACACGGCTTCATAGAAGCCGGCCGCATCGCGATGGGCGCCGACGCGGGAGGCCTCGCGCGCCGCAACCGGGGCCAGTTCGCGCACTGCCTGCAGATTGTGCGCCTCCACCGCGTGATGCACGAGGCGGCCGGTGGAGACCTCACTGTTTTCGAGCAGGGCAGCCAGCGCGCGCTGGTTGAACTGCCGCCTGTGGCTCGTCGTCAACATCGCCTCGATGGCGCGGCGGGCGATCTCGTGGCGGAACGCATAGCCATCGCCCAGATCCTCCAGCAAGCCGTTGGCGACGCATTCGGCAAGCTGGCCGGCACTGGCGACGCCGCACAGGCCTTGCAACGCCCAGGCGTCGGCCCGGCGTGGGAACACCGACACCGCGTCGAGCATCGAGCGGGCGCCGGCCGACAGGCGCTCGGCGCGCGCCAGAACCGCGTCGCGCACGCTTGCCGGCAGCGCCGTTTTTTCCTCGCATCCGCTGCACAACAGTTCGGTGACGAAAAAGGCGTTGCCCGCCGTCGCCCGGTAGATGGCATCGCCATCACGCCCCGCCGCCTCGGCCAGCGACAGCACCGCCGACTCGCTGAGCAGCGGCACGTCGATGCGCGCGACGCTGCCTGCCGGTATCTCGCCGAGCGCGCGGCGCACCCGCATCTGTCCCTCGCTGCGATCGGTGCGCGCCGTCAGCAGCAGCAAGAGATGCCTGCTGGCGATGCGCCGGCCGAGAAAGCGGACGAAATCGAGCGTCGCATCATCGGCCCAGTGCAAGTCCTCGATCACCAACAGGGTCGGCTGCGCCTTCGTCTCGAAGATTTCGAGTGCATCCGAAAACAGCGGCAGCCTCTGTCCTTGCCGATGATCGATCGCCTGCGGCAGCGCCCATTGCGCGTCCCGCGCCAGATCGTAGAGCGGCCCGAGCGGATCGGGTATCGACAGATCCTCGCAGGCACTGCGGAATATGCGCGTGGCTTGCACAGTCCGGTCGATGAAGGCCTCGACAAGCGCGGTCTTGCCGGCCCCGGCCTCGCCAGCAAGCACCGCGACGCAGCCACGGCCGCGCCCGGCATCGGCCAGCAGCCCGTCGAGTCGCTCCAGCTGTGTCTGCCGTTCCAGAAGCATCATTCGCTCACGGAGATCGAGTTCGCCGAAAAGGCGGACCCGCGATGGACCCGCCAACATATCTCCCGTCCATAACGCTGCCAACATAGGGAATCGTCCCGCCAAAAATGGGGAAAGGTTCCGATGTGCGCTCTGGCCGGGCGTGATCAATGTCGAGCCGCGCTCAAACCGGGCGTGACCCACTGGAGAAAGGAAGGCTTCGATGCCTCGCTATCTGATTGAACGCACATTCCCGGACGGCCTCAACGTGCCGATGAACGAAGCCGGCGCCGACGCGCTGGGCGGTGTCGTCATGCGCAATGCCGAAAAGGGCGTTACCTGGCTGCAGTCCTACGTGTCGCCGGACAAGAAGCGCAGCTTCTGCATCTACGACGCGCCCTCGCCCGAGGCGATCCGCAGCACCGCCCAGAAGAATTCGCTGCCTGTCGACAAGATCACGGAGGTGCGGGTTCTTGACCCCTACTTTTACCGTTGATGGCAGGCAAACCCCAAGTGGCGGACAAAAGGATGAGCATCAAACTGCCCTTCGCGGCAATTGCGACATGCCTGATGGCATGCCGGTCGGCGAACCGGCGCCTGTCGTGGGAAACCCCGGCGGTTCCCTGCTTGGCCGTCTATGGCGGATCGCGGCGGCGCTGCCTTCGCGTCTGCTGGGCAGGCGGCGCCGGCTGCCCCCGCAAGACGATTATCTGAGGCAGGACATCGGACTGCCCGACCGCGAGCAGCGGCGCGAATACTGGGAATATTATTGGTGGGACCATTAGGCCGCCGCGCCGTTTGGACGGGCTGAAACAAGCCGTGCAACCGGCCGCATCACTGCGGCCGACATGAAAACAGGACGAGCGACCTGTTTCGCAAAATTCCAACGGACGCCGCAGCGTTGAGCAGACCCGCTCGGTGCGCGTCCTCAAACAACCGGAGAGAACATGAACATCAATCTTTGCACCGGGCGCCTTGCCGCCCTGGCCATCCTGTCGATCGCCGCCACCGCGGCCCAGGCAAAGGACGGCAATCCGCTGGCCGACATGGTACGCGCGGCCAACAGCCGCTTCGAGAATGTGGCGGCGGCAACCGCCGAGGGCTATGCGCCGATTCCCTGCGCCAGCGGCATCACCGGCGGCGCCATGGGCATCCACTACGTCAATCCGGGCTACCTCAAGGATGACGCTGTCGATGTCGCCAAGCCTGAAGCGGTGATGTACGAGCCGGCGGCCGACGGGACGCTAAAACTGATCGCGGTCGAATACATCACCTCGAAAGGCCCGGCCTCGCTCGACGGACATCTGTTCAACTTCAACAGCGCGCCCAACCGCTATGGCCTCGGCCCGTTCTACGAGCTGCATGTCTGGGCCTGGAAGGGCAACCCGACCGGCGTGTTCGCGGATATGAACCCGAATGTTTCATGTGATGCGATGAAGGGGATGTAAGCGACACTCTTCCTTCTCCTCGTCACTATACGGGGAGAAGGTGCCCGAAGGGCGGATGAGGGGCAGCGCGGATGTTGGCGACTGCCAATCTCCCTACCCACCCGAGCGGAGTGAGAAGCGGTCCGCGCAGCGGACAAAAAGCCAATTGCTTGGCTTGTAGGGCTTCGAAGGCCAGGCCAGAGAGGGGGCGCTGTCCCGCAGGCTTGACCCGCCAAAATCCCGGGAAGGCGGCTTCGTCCACAGTCATTTCCTCAACCATCTTCACCTGCACGCCGATCTTCTGGTCCTTGAGCAGGTCGCATAGTCCGTCGCCATCGATCAGGTCGATGGCCGGGAGCTCCGTCGCGCACAGCCTCGCGCCGGGCGCTCACATCATATGATGCGCAGCGGCGCGAGAATATCGTCGCGGTCTGGTCGAACGACCGGTCCTGCCAACCCCCAAATCAATCCCTCTAGTTCGTCTGGCGGGAGATGCAGCAATGCTGCGATCTCATGTTTCGTCATGCGCTCGCTCCAAAGATGAGCGAGAATCTTTCGCCAAACCGCCGACGTTTCGCGCTCGATGCCGTTCGGCTCACCGGTTCGATAGCCACGGCGGCCTAGTTCAATGCAGGCTGATTTGTATTGCCACTCCGTGAGCAGGCTCAATGAATGAAGCCTATACGCCATCGCCATCGCAGATACGCGCCAGCGGGCTTTCGCACGGAGGATAATATCTACGGTAATGAATCGGGGCACACGTGAACGCACGTCGTGTTCCGGCATCAAGAATGCCGAAGCGAATTGGTTTGCCTCGCGTTCGGCAAGACGTGACCGTTGCGCACCAGCGTGCCTGTGCATCACCAGATGACATAGCTCATGGGCAGAATCGAAAATGCTATGCTCTGGCGTCTTGTAATTGTTCAAAAAGATATAAGGCCTCTCGTCGCGCCAGAACGAAAAGGCATCGACAGAGCTAGTTGCTTCCGACAGAGAGAAAACCCTCACGCCGTGCACCTCTAGCAGGCCAAGCATATTGCCGATTGGTTTCTCGCCGAGATTCCAATACCCGCGCAGAGCGCGGGCGGCCATTTCCGGGTCTGTTTCATAGCTTAAGTCGAGAAGGTTGGTGTCGGGCAGGCTGAATTGCTCTTCAAGCCAATCACTAAGTTCCAAACCCAGGCGTCCTGCGTTGATCGCCGCATCCCGTTCCTTCGCGCTCATTTTTGAAAGACTGCGAAAGCTAACGGCTGTCGTATCAAGCTCGTCAGGGTCATCTAGGTGGAAAAAGGTTGCCGGGTAGTCCAGCGCGGTGGCAAGCTTGCCGATGCTCATCTCGTCGGGTTCGTTTTCTCCGTTTTCGATGCGCGAAACGGTAATCGGGGACAACCCCGCAGCTTCAGCGAGTCCTTTACCTGTCATCCGCCGTCGTTTCCGAGCGAGGACGAGCCTTTTCGGATTGAATGCCATGACGATTACTTCTTGCGAGCAACCTTCGGGTCGAAATCATCGGCGACATCATCGCTATCAAACGACAGCTTCGGCTCTGCATCCAGATCACTGCCATCCGAGAGGAAAAGCCGCTCCACAAAATGCGTAAATCGACCGCCCTTCACAACGGGACAACTCAATTCGGCCGCCCCGTCCGGAGCAACCATCAAGTAGTATACAGTCCAGCCTTTCTCGTCGGCTTGATGGACCGGAGCATAGCTAGGCAGGCCACCAAACAGGTCATTGCCCGCGCAAAGGCGCTCCGCGCCAGCTCCCTTGCTGGAACGCGGCTTCGGGTCATGGTGATCGCTGCAGGCGATGTCGACGTTCGCAAAGACGATCTTGATGCGCCTTGCCTCATTCCGGATTATTTCGACACCATTTGTCCGGTCAAGAACCCAATCGGCTCCGACAAACTCATTCCGAAGCGAGAAGGTGCCATAGTGATAAGAGAACGTCCCGGCTGCATTGGCTGGGAAAAATAGGGTCGCATCAGCCGCCGCGCCGACGGCTATGTTCCGAGCAATGAGAAGCTTGGCCCTTTCAAGCTGCAGGTACTCAAGGCGCGGTAGAACCTCCCATTCTTCCCGGAGAACGCGCGTCGGGGTCATTTGGGGCATGTGGATAGCTCCGTGTTAACGAATCTTACCATACCGTATGGTTTAAATTATTAACACGCAAGCGCTATTTCTGATTGCCCAACGCTTTTCCGCAGCCTTTTTGGCGATCTCAGCGCGACGCTCTGGCGTCATATTCTCGGCCCGCTTCTTTCCGCTCTGCGCCAAGGGCCTTGGCAGTGGGGTCCTTGCCGTCGTCAATCACATCGTCAGCTTCCTCGCCTGTCGCAATGCGCAGGACGCGGACGGCGTTGCCGATCACGTCGGCGGGGCGCTTCTGGCCTTAGGTCCGGTGGGCACTCCTAGTTCTCCGCATGGCTAAAAACGACAGCGCCGTTGTCCTTACGAACTTCAACGGACACGATTCCATCGTCACCCTTTCGGGTTTGGAACATGGAGGTTGCATGATCTTTCGCGGTCTTCTCGTCGTCGAAGATCACCTTGTCGACGATGCCCTGTCTTCCATACCAGATGACAGTGTAGACCATTGTTGCTGCCATGCTTTCCGCTAAGCATATAGGCGTTTTCGCATATGGGGCAAACGGGATAGGCGCTTCCGCGTATTTCAAACTGAGACACTACCGAGCGGGGTAAAGGGTTGCGCGAATGATGAATATGAGCAGCGCGCCGCCCCTCATCCGCCTGCCGGCACCTTCTCCCCGTATAGAGACGGGGCGAAGGAAAGCTCACCCAACCGTTTCTTAATGTGTCTCCGCTACACCCAACCCCTGTAAATTGGCGGAAAACGGAGAGTATTGGGTGCGCTTTTCCGCGGCGACGACAGCCGGGCGGTTCCTGCCGCAGCGCGTTGCGCTGCGCATAAGGCCGCTGCTTGGCCTGATCGATGCCGTCCTGTTCAGCGCCGGCGCGCGCGGCGAGGCCGGCCGCATGTCGCTGATCGCCTTTTCGGTCCGCATCGTCAGCGCCGTCATCGCCTTCGTCAGCCAGGTTTTGATGGCGCGCTGGATGGGGTCGTTCGAATACGGCATTTTCGTGCTCGTGTGGGTGACGATGGTCATCGTCGGCAATCTCGCCTGCCTCGGCTTCCACACCTCGATCATCCGCTTCATTCCCGAATATCGCGAGCGCGGCATGCTAGCCGAATTGCGCGGCATCGTGCGGGCCAGCCGGCTGTTCGTGCTGATTGCCTCGACGGTGATCGCCGGCCTCGGCGCGCTCGGCGTCTGGCTACTGTCGCCCTTTATCGAGAACTATTATGTCGTGCCGTTCATCCTCGGCATCATCTGCCTGCCGATGATCGCCATGTCCGACCTGCTGCAAGGGCTGGCGCGGGCCAATTCCTGGGCGCTGTTTGCGCTGTCGCCGACATTCCTGGTGCGGCCGCTGCTGATCCTGGCGTTCATGGCGCTGATGCTGCTGGCGGGCTATGCGCCGGACGCCAAGACCGCGATCTTCGCCGCGATCGCCGCCACCTACGCCACCACGCTCGGCCAGCTTATCGGCGTGACGTCGCGCATCGACAAAAGGATTCCGGCCGGGCCGATGAAATTGCATTTCGGCCAATGGTTCATCGTCTCGCTGCCGATCTTCCTGGTCGAGAGCTTCTTCTTCCTGCTCACCAATGCCGACGTGCTGATGGTCGGCGCCTATCTCGATCCCAACGACGTCGCCGTCTATTTCGCCACCGTCAAGACGCTGGCGCTGGTGCATTTCGTCTATTTCGCGGTCAAGGCCGGCGTCGCCCAGCGCTATGCGCAGTTCACCCATGGCGAGCCGCACAGGCTCGCCGCCTTCGCCCGCGAAACCGTGTCGTGGACCTTCTGGCCGTCGCTGGCGATGGCGCTGCTGGTGCTGGCCCTGGGCGAGCCGATGCTGACCCTGTTCGGCCCGGAATTTTCCGCCGGCTATCCGCTGCTGTTCCTGCTGGTGTTCGGCGTCGTCGCGCGGGCCGCCGTCGGCCCTTGCGAAAGCCTGCTCACCATGAGCGGCAACCAGAACATCTGTGCCGCCGTCTATGCCATGACGCTGGCCTTCAACATCGCGCTTAGCGTCGTGCTGATCCCGCTCTTCGGTCTGTGGGGCGCGGCGATGGCCACCGTCTTCGCCATGATCTTCGAGGCCGGCGCGCTGTCCTTTACGGTCTGGCGCAAGCTCGGCATCGCCATGGTCATTTTCGTGCCCGCCAAAGGAGCCGCCTGATGGCTGCCGTCCCCTTGCTCGAGGAAACCAGCGGCGGCCCGGCCGGCGCCATGGTGTCCGGCCTTGCCGGGCTTGCCCGCGAAGCCGATCCCGCCCATGTCGAGATCCTCGCCAACAACCGGCCCGAGCGCAAGCTTGCCATCTATCCGGCCTCCGCCGGCTTCGACCTGGTCGAGGAGCTCGACTATCTCTGTACCCGCACGATCGAGTCCAACGTCTTCTTCAATCCGCGCTTCCTGGCGCCGGCCATGCCCAGGCTCGAGGACCGCGAGGTGCGGCTGGCCGTCATCCGGGACGGTGACCAGTATCGCAACCGGCTGCGCCTGCTGGTGCCGTTCTCGGTCGAGCGGCCGATGGTGCCGCTCGGCGTTCCCGTCATGCGCACCTGGTCGAGCCCGTTCGGCCCGATCGGCACGCCGCTGGTCGATCGCGACGATCCGATCGGCGTCATCGAGGATTTCTTCGCGATGCTGTCCAGGCCGCATCTCAAGCTGCCGAAGGTCTTCGTGCTGCCCGACATAAGGCTGGACGGCCCGGTGGCGAGCCTGCTCGCCAGCGTCGCCGAAACGCGCGGCCTGACGCTGGTCACCACCGGCAAGGCCGAGCGCCCGGTGCTCGAAAGCGCGCTCGACGGCGAGGAATATCTGAAGGCTTCGCTGCGCGCCCACCATTATCGCGAGTTCCGCCGCCTAAAGCGCCGCCTCGCCGACCTCGGCCGGCTGCAGCATGTCGTGGCGCGCGGGCCTGACGAGATCCGCCACGCCATCGAAAATTTCCTGACGCTGGAGGCTGCCGGCTGGAAAGGCCGCGAGCGCACCGCCATGGCCATCGACCGCTACCGCGCCGCCTTCGCCCGCGAAGCGGTGCACCGGCTGGCCGAGCAGGATCTCTGCCGCATCCATTCGCTGACGCTCGACGGCCGCACCGTCGCCTGCCTGATCGTCTTCGTCGAGGCCGGCGTCGCCTACACCTGGAAGACCGCCTATGACGAGACGCTCGCCGCCTATTCGCCGGGCACGCTGCTGATGATCGAGGTGACCAGGCAGCATCTCGACGACCCCAACATCATGATGACCGATTCCTGCGCGGTGCCCGACCATCCGGTGATGAGCCGGCTGTGGAGCGAACGCAAGCCGATGGGCACGCTGGTGATCGGGCTGACGCCGGACGCCGACCGCCCCGCCCGCCAGGCGGCGTCGCAGCTTCACCTCTACCGCGAAACCCGCAACATGGCGCGTCTGCTGCGCAACCGGATGAGGAGCCTGCTGCGCCGGCGCTAGTGCTTGGGGTCCAAAGTGGGCCCGACCGTCCGTCTCCGCACCGTCGGCCCGCTCGGGCCTAGGTCGTCAGGGTTAATTCTCCCGATCAGCGGAAAGGATTAGCATCGACGCAGTCCCAACCGGGATGAGGCGATCGATTACGGCCGCGCGTCCAGCATCACTGCCGCCTCGGTCCTGCACGGCCAGAAGAAAAAAATCTGGGAGGAATGCATGATGAAAACAACTCACCTCAGGCGTGTCGGTATCCTCACCTTGGCAGGTCTCGTTGGCGCGTGTCTGAACGCCGCCACTCCTCGGGCGGCCGAACCCGACAAAGCCGAGATCGATGCCCTGCGTAAATCGCTGTCCAGGTATGAAGACTACAAGGTTGCCATTCGCGAGCTTTATCTATCGACGGTAGGATGCGTCTTCTACAGCGGCGAAAAGGTAGAGGGGGCGATGGACTACCCGAAGGGCGCGATGGGCATCCATTTCGTCAACGTCACGACTGTCGGCCCGACCGCGGATCCGACGCGCCCCAATGTGCTGATCTATGAGCCGGTCGGCGGCGAATTGCGCCTGGTCGGCGCGGAATGGCTCGTGCCCTTGACGCCGGACACAAAGGAGCCGCCGAAGCTCTTCGGCCAGACATTCCAGGGGCCGATGGAGGGGCATTATCCGCTCATCCCGAAGGAGTTCCACCACTACGACCTTCACGCCTGGCTGTTCAAGGACAACCCGCTCGGAATGTTCAGCCCGACGAACCCGGACGTGAAATGCGACAACTATCCGTTTCCGATGCCTGAGCAGCCGACCAAGATGGTGCCGGGGCCAATGTGAGCGACCTCGTTACCGCCTGAGGCTGTCGGAGGGGCCGGCCGCGGCCTCAATAGCAGTTATCCCAGGAGGGCTCCTGGGAATAACGCCAGCCGAGCTCGCGGTTTCTCAGGAGGAAAATGGTGCCCCTAGCCGGAACGGCAGGAGATTTCGAACCAGCTTTCCCTATCGAGCTTTACCCTTGAAATCTAACGAGTTGCGAGGGATTCGCCCCCGAGGCGCCGACGGCTCGGTATACCTCATTGGCAGCCCCTTGGTGTACCTCCCGTCAAGACACAGCTGCCAGCTACAAGCCTCATTCGTGCCCGCACCGGGGTTGGGGCACTCTAATCGAGCGGGGTCGAGCTGGGGCGGCTTCGGCCCTGCCTAGCGGCCCGACCATCAGCAACTTAAATACAAAAGACCGCACCGGGGAGCTCGACGCTTTTTACGGCGACGACGCACTGTCTACGCCCTTGACCGAATCATCTTTTTCTTGATCTGTGAAACAGACAGCGGCCTATTTTGGCCTAACCGTAGAAGAGCACCCCAATTGTACCTTAGGCACATACTAGTAGCTAATAGCGGTCCGCTAACCGACATTGATTTCCAACCGGAATTCACGCCCGAAGGGCTGCCAAAACCGCTAATCTTGGTTGGGAGAAACGGGGCGGGAAAAACTAATCTAATGTCGATAGTTGCCGATGCATTGATAGAAATGGCGGCGCAACACTTTACAGACATAACTCCTTCAAATTCGTCTGGTGGGAGGTCCTTTTATCGCGTAGTCGGGGGCTCCACCATCCGGACCGGGGCTAACTTTGAGCTCGTCGCTACTAAATTCGACCATGAGGGCTCAACGTTCTGCTGCAGGACCAAGGCAGGCAAACTTGATATAAATGAAGTTGCCGAACGGATGCAGCCCTTCCCAGGCATTGGGAGCTGGAGCCTGGAAGGAAACGACAAAGCAGTAGTTGGACCTGTTGATCAGATAGAGAAAATCTTTCGCTCTGGGTGTTACGCGTTCTTCCCATCCAACCGCTCTGAGCTGCCATTCTGGGCGAACACCCAGAACGAAGAACCAATATCGGTTTTTCGGGAACGTTATGCCGATCGATTGACTAAACCCATAGCAGTCACCGCCACAATCAACGACTTGCTGCCATGGATAGTCGATGTAATCTTGGACCAATCTTTGGATGCTGTGCAATTTGTGTTGAATCGAGTTAAAGCGCAAGAATCATTGACAGGAGCCCTTCAAAACGTTGGCGTACTTCAAAGTTTAAATAGGATCGTTCGCGTAATTCTTGGCGACGAGCAGGCGCGAATAGTGAGAACTGGGCGAGGCGCGCTGAGTCGAAAAATCCAAATCTTCTCCGGCGACAGCCACCTTCTGCTGCCAAGTCTGAATTCGCTTTCAGCAGGTCAGGCCACTCTATTGTCGATCTTTTCAACGATCTTGCGATATGCGGACACGGGGCAAATCGCTAGCCCGGCACATGAAATGCAAGGGATAGTACTCGTCGATGAAATTGACGCGCACCTTCACGCAGACCTGCAACACAGAGCTCTCCCCGCCTTGATGCGCCTGTTCCCAAAAATTCAATTCATCGCGTCGTCTCACTCCCCATTGTTTCCCTTGGGAATGGTTGAGGTTTACGGGGATGAGGGGTTTTCATTGGTCGAGCTTCCAACCGCTACGAAGATCACAGCGGAACGTTTCAGCGAATTCCTCGACTCTTTCCGGTACTTCCAGGCAACCAAGAGCTTCGAGGAGGAGGTTGCTTCACGGGCAGCAAAAGCCGAACGCCCCCTAGTGCTTTGTGAGGGTGAGACCGATCCTCGATATCTTCGAACCGCAGCCGGTCTGTTGGGATTCGACTGGCTCTTAGACAAAATTGAATTGGACTGGGTTGGACAGCCGCAGCCGGGAGGTGCGATAGATGGTGGCAAGGACCGTCTCGCTCAAGCCGCCAAGCTCCTCAAGAATAACCCGCAAATCGTGCGTTCGCCTATGGTTCTTGCCTTCGATTTCGATGCTCCCCAAGCTTCGGCTGACTTCGACAATATCCACATTCGAACGTTCCCAGAAAATGTGAACAATAAGGTATGCCGCAGTGGTATTGAAAACATGCTGCCAGAAGGGGTTTTCGAGGAGCGCTTCTATCAGGTTATCGAAAAGCGAACGGCGGACGTAACCCGTATTAGCAAGTTGCGGAAACGAGACCTCTGTAATTTTATCTGCGAGGAGCGGCAGAACCCTGCCGATTTTGAAGCCTTCAGACCAGCTATTGAGATACTTGTTGCGGCGCTTGGGCTGGTGGCTCCGGCGAGCAACGATCAAGCAACGCCGCTGTCATGCACGGTTGAGGACCCCAGTCTGACTACTGGGGTCCTCTCGCAAAATTAAAGCCAATCCATAGTTGGGGACAAAATTACTACTCTGCCACGCCCGTTGCAGGATACGGCAGCGGCACTCTGGGAGTCCCATCCCCCGGCTTCGGCCGGTCGACTTGCGCCTAGTCGGCGCGGAATGGCTCGTGCCCTTGACGCCGGACACAAAGGAGCCGCCGAAGCTCTTCGGCCAGACATTCCAGGGGCCGATGGAGGGGCATTACCCGCTCATCCCGAAGGAGTTCCACCACTACGACCTTCACGCCTGGCTGTTCAAGGACAACCCGCTCGGAATGTTCAGCCCGACGAACCCGGACGTGAAATGCG
>NZ_JAMYOT010000037.1:0-48489 GCF_040320005.1 Mesorhizobium sp. M0816
AGGATCGTCAACGGCCATCGGAACAGCCGGATCGACGACCTGCTGCCTTGGGCCTACATCCGCGCCCCCGAGCTAAAGGCCGTGGCCTGAGAACAGCGCTTACAGTGTATCGGTATACAGCAATTTGGATACACCGTGTGAAGGCCCCGCAGCATCGACCGGACACGAATCGAATCGGCCACGCCGACCCAACTGTCTGCTGGATGGGGATCGTACCGCTGTGTTTACAGATCTCGAGCAGTATCTGATGTCGCTTGCATAAGTCACTTGCAACACCCGCACTTTCGTACGGGTCTGGAACTGCGCAATCACCGTCTAGCCAAATCCAGCAGCCTTGCCGCTTGCGATAAAATGCGGGTTGGCGAAATCCTCGTCATCGCTCTGGTTACGCTTGCCGTAAGCGAGCGGCTCGCCATCCAGCGTGCGCGTCACGCCGCCGGCAGCGCGTAGCACCGCGTCACCCGCGGCCGTATCCCACTCCATGGTGCGGCCGAAGCGCGGATAGACGTCCGCCTCGGCGCCGGCGACAAGGCAGAATTTCAGCGACGAGCCGACCGAGACGATCTCGGCAGCGCCAAGCGCGCGGATATAAGCGTCGGTTTCCGGCGTGTTGTGGGAGCGGCTGGCAACGACGGTCAGCGGCACCATACCGGCCCTTGCCGAAATCGACCGGCGATCGACGATCTCGTAGTCGTCATTGATCTCGATCGTTTCCGCTTTGCCCGGCCGGCCGGAAAAGAAGCGGCCGGTGCAAGGCGCGAAGACGACGCCGATCTCAGGCACGCCATGGCGGACCAGCGCGATGTTGACAGTGAAATCGGTCCGCCGGTTGACGAACTCCTTGGTGCCGTCGAGCGGATCGATCAGGAAAAAGGCGTCGCCGAGATCCGGCACCATGATGCCGGCAGAGGCTTCCTCCTCTGCCACGCATGGAATCTCTGGAAATGCGGCGCGCAGCCCGGCAAGGATGATCTTTTCGCTCTCGCGATCCGCCTCCGTTACTGGCGAACTGTCCGACTTGCTGTCGACCGCACAGCCGGCACGAAAGACACGCATCACCTCGCGCCCTGCCGCCAAGGCAAGGTGCTCGAAGACGGCGAGCATCGCTTCGTCGTCAGATACCGCCGCCGCTGTCATATTGGTCTTCGGCAATGTCCCGCTCGTTCAGCCAGTGTTCCAGGGCGTCCACCATCTCCTCGGCCGATCTGCCGAGGGTCTTGAGATGGATTTCGGGCTTCTCCGGCATCTCATACGGAGAATCGACGCCGGTGAAATTCTTGATCTCGCCGTTCAATGCCCGCGCATAGAGCCCCTTCGGATCGCGCCTGGCGCATTCCTCGAAGGGTGTGTCGACAAACACTTCGACGAATTCGCCGTCGGCCATCAATTCGCGCGCCATGCGCCGCTCGGCGCTGAACGGCGAAATGAACGAGACGATGACGATCAGCCCTGCGTCGGCCATCAGGCGCGCCACTTCGGCGACGCGGCGAATGTTTTCGACACGATCGGCGTCGGTGAAGCCGAGATCGCGGTTGAGGCCGTGACGGACGTTGTCGCCATCCAGAATGTAGGTGTGGCGCCCGGTGGCGAAGAGCTTCTTTTCAAACAGATTGGCGATGGTCGACTTGCCCGAGCCCGAAAGCCCGGTGAACCAGAACACGGCCGGCCGCTGGTTCTTCATATCGGCACGGGCGCGCTTGCCGACGTCGAGCGACTGCCAGTGGATGTTTTCGGCGCGGCGCAGCGAATGCAGGATCATGCCGGCGCCGACCGTGGCGTTGGTGATGCGGTCGATCAGGATGAAGGCGCCGGTGGTGCGGTTTTCGGCAAACGGATCGAAGGCGATCGGCGACCGCGTCGAGATATTGCAGATGCCGACTTCGTTCATTTCAAGCGACTTGGCCGCCTCATGGGCAAAGTCGTTGACGTTGACGCGGTATTTCAGGTCGGTGACGGTGGCGCTGGTCTGGTCGGTCTCGGTGCGCAGGATGTAGGAGCGGCCAGGCAGCAGCGCATGTTCGTCGAACCAGACGATGTTGGCGGCGAACTGGTCGGCGACCTGCGGCCGCGCCGCCGGCGATACCAGCATATTGCCGCGCGAGACTTCCACCTCGTTGTCGAGGACAAGAGTGATGGCCTGGCCGGCAATAGCCTGCTGAAGATCGCCGCCATGCGAAACGATGCGCCTGACGTGCGAGGATTTGCCGGATTTGGCGACGACTACCTCGTCGCCCGGCGCAACCGAGCCGGAGGCGATGGTGCCGGCGAAACCGCGAAAATCGAGGTTGGGACGGTTCACATATTGGACCGGAAACCGGAACGGCAATTCGACCGCGGCCTCGTCGACCGAGACGGTTTCGAGATGTTCGATCAGCGTCGGGCCGGAATACCAGTCCGTCCTGTCGGAACGGCCGGTAACGTTGTCGCCGTAGCGGGCCGACATCGGAATGGGCACGATCGTCTGGAAGCCGAGCTCACGTGAGAACTGTGCGTAATCCGCGACGATCCGTTCAAAAACCGCCTCGTCGAAGCCGACAAGATCGATCTTGTTGACGGCGAGCACGATGTGGCGGATGCCAAGCAGCGAGGCAATGATCGAATGCCGCCTGGTCTGGCGCAGTACGCCCTGGCGGGCATCGATCAGCACGATGGCGAGATCGGCGGTCGATGCACCTGTCGCCATGTTGCGCGTGTATTGTTCGTGGCCGGGCGTGTCGGCGACGATGAATTTGCGCTTTGGCGTGGCGAAGAAGCGATAGGCGACATCGATGGTAATGCCTTGCTCGCGCTCGGCCTCGAGGCCGTCGACCAGCAGCGCGAAGTCGACGTCATCGCCGGTGGTGCCGTGCTTGCGCGAATCGCGCTCGAGCGTGGCCAGCTGGTCCTCGAAAATCTGCTTGGTGTCGGAAAGCAGGCGCCCGATCAGCGTCGACTTGCCGTCGTCGACCGAGCCGCAGGTCAGGAAGCGCAGCAGCGACTTTCGTTCCTGCGCCGCCAGATAGTCGCGGACGCCGTCGGTCGGGGCGAGGCTCTTGGCCATGATATGGCGCATGCTCAGAAATACCCCTCGCGCTTCTTCTTTTCCATCGAGCCGGCTTCATCACGGTCGATCAGGCGACCTTGCCGCTCGGAAGTGCGCGCCGTGAGCATTTCGCCGACTATCGCCTCCAGAGTGTCGGCTTCCGAGTCGATCGCGCCGGTCAGCGGATAGCAGCCGAGCGTGCGGAACCGCACCATCCGGTTCTCCACTGTTTCGCCGGGCCGCAGCTGCATGCGCTCATCATCCCTCAGGATAAGCATGCCATCGCGCTCGACGACCGGCCGCTCCTTGGCCAGATACAGCGGCACGATCGGGATGTCTTCCTGGAGAATGTACTGCCAGATGTCGAGCTCGGTCCAGTTCGACAACGGGAACACCCTGATCGATTCACCGGCAGCGATGCGGGTGTTGAAAATCTTCCACATCTCCGGCCGCTGGTTCTTCGGATCCCAGACATGCTGGGCGTTGCGGAACGAGAAGATGCGCTCCTTGGCGCGCGACTTCTCCTCGTCGCGACGGGCGCCGCCGAAGGCTGCGTCAAACCCGTATTTGTCGAGCGCCTGCCGCAGCGCCACCGTCTTCATCACATGCGTATGGGTGTTGGAGCCATGCTCGAACGGATTGATATTGTCACGCACGCCGTCTTCATTGACATGGACCAGGAGGTCGAAACCGAGCTTTTGCTGCATCTGGTCGCGAAAGGCGATCATCTCGCGGAATTTCCAGGTCGTGTCGACATGGAGAAAGGGAAAGGGCGGCTTGGCCGGATAGAATGCCTTCATGGCCAGGTGCATGAGCACGGACGAATCCTTGCCGACCGAATAGAGCATCACCGGCTTGGCGAAAGCCGCGGCCACCTCGCGAAAAATATGGATGGATTCGGCCTCAAGCCGCTGAAGGTGCGTAAGTGCGATGTTCATGGACTGCGAGCGTTCTTTCGTACCGATCCACGGAAGGGCCTGCATCGGAGGCGACCTTCAGCCGCCCGATTCAAACTGCACTTCCGGACAATCTATTCTCGTGCGGGCGTTCTAGCAGATCGTTCCGGTCCAGAACAATGCAAGACAGGCTTGCGGCCGAATGGTTCGGGAATGAATTTTCCATACAGCCGGCAAAATCGGGAAATTCCTGCCCAGCGAGCCGGGGCATGCTGAAGGGACGGGGAAATATTGCCTGGGCCGTTGGCACGCTCCAAGAGCCGGCACCGATTTTGGTGTATCGCCTTTGCCTCGGTCGAAACCGTCCCTGCCGCTAATCTTGGCAAAGGCAGAGGGGGCGTGTCGAAAAGCGATTTCGCTGCCCCAATCTTCCAAAACTCGCCCGCAATTGCGAATCTGATCTGCCGGTGGCCGCGATGAGGATTACACTTATTTGCGGGTCACTATCCGGCAGGGCAAGCTCGAGTTCACCTTCGGCCTGTTCAAGGATCAAGGCGGGTCAGGTAACGAAGGAACGACGAGATCGGGTGGCCGCGAGCGCCGGAGCAATCGTTCCGAATTCGCCAGACGGGATCACCGGCGACGGCAGTGACCTTCAATCGTGCATACAGCTGGCCAGGCTCGACCAAGCCTCTGACCACTTGGGCCGTCGCCTGACAACGACATGGCTCACGCAGCCCCCTTGCGCACTTCGCCACGTCGCTCGCCGGCGTAGCGGTCGTGACGGATCGGCCCCCACCACCATTCGTTCTGGAGATACCAATCGACCGTGCTGGCGAGACTAGCATCGAAGCTTTCGCGCGGCGCCCAGCCGAGATCGCGCCCGATCTTTGAGGCGTCGATCGCATAGCGACGGTCATGGCCCGGACGATCAGGGACGAAGGCAATCAGGTCACGATACCGCCGGCCGCCGGACCGTGGCCGTCTGCTGTCGAGAATGTCACAGATGGCCTCGACCACTGCGAGGTTGGTGCGCTCCGAGCCACCTCCGACATTGTAGCTCTCGCCCACTGAACCTCGCGTCGCGACCATGTCCAAGGCTCGTGCATGATCATCGACGAAAAGCCAGTCGCGCACATTGCTGCCCCTGCCGTAGATCGGCAGCGCTTTCTCGTCGACCGCATTCAAAATCACGAGCGGGATCAATTTTTCGGGAAACTGGAAAGGACCATAATTGTTCGAGCAGTTCGACAGCAAGACTGGCAGGCCGTAAGTTTTGTACCATGCGCGCACCAGGTGATCGGATGCAGCTTTTGAGGCCGAATAGGGCGAGGATGGTGCATAGGGTGTCTGTTCGGTGAAGACACTGCCGTCGAAGGGTAGATCGCCGAACACTTCATCGGTCGAAACCTGGAGGAAGCGAAACCGTCGTCTTTTCTCGCTGGGGAGTCCGCGCCAATATTCCAGCGCCGAATTCAGCGCTTGATAGGTTCCAACTATGTTGGTCTCGATGAAGGCAGCAGGTCCAACGATCGACCGGTCGACGTGGCTTTCGGCGGCCAGATGCATGACAATATCGATTTCATCGCGATTTAGTACATCCAGAATCGCCCTCGCGTCACAAACGTCGGCGTATTCGAATCTGTAATTATAGGCGTTTTCTATCGATCGAAGAGAAGCGAGATTTCCTGCGTAGGTAAGCTTGTCGAGATTGGTCACACGATTGGCCGGATTGCTGCACAATTGCCGGCAGACCGCCGAGCCGATAAAGCCGGCCCCCCCGGTTACGAGAAAGTTCATGCCACCCTCCTCATGCAATCGCCAGCCGCTCATGCGAACAGATCGATGAATACCGTCTACGCCTCGAGGTCATTCAAAACTAGACTCCGCCAGCCATCACGGGCCATCCACGCGGATCGCAGGATCCTCGAAACAGTTTGCTCGGCAATGCTTGGGCAAATAGGTATCGGCGACATCCATACAGCACCCTGGCTGCGTCCATACCAACCGGAAAGTCAAGCACCTCGCTTCGGACGACACGCGGCTGCATGTCCTGATGTCCTGAGCATGTGGTGGAACTTGCTGATAAGCTTGACCAGCGCCGCCGCGGACGCTGCGGGCTTGCCTCCAGCCGGTTCGGGACCGCCTCAAGGACATGGAAACTTCTATCATCAGGCATAGGCGCAGAAATAGAAATTCACACTGCAAGCTCCTCGGCTCCTTGCTTCAGTGTCACTATCTCTCGCTCATCACCTCAAGCCGCGCCCGATGGGTCGGCTTGTCGCTTACAAAAAGTCCCGAGCATCCCGAATCATCTGCACGATCTCCAGCACGCCTTCGAGACCGAGTGGTCTGATCCCAAGCAACGAGGAAACCGATGCCAGATCGCAGTCGAGCACCGCTAAACCGATGCGTCCGTAGCGGCTGACATCCTCGAAGCTTCTACAGGAACAAACAGCTTGTCACCATTGTGATCGATCTCGATCACCTCACTCTTGCGGCTCAAACGTTCCGCAAAACCTTTGTGGAAGATGATGGCGTTCATGTAAGCAAAGGTCATCGCCAACGCCTCCGTCCGCAGGGGATAATCAACCAGTGAATGAATGAGAAGAAAAGAGACCGACAGAAATGCTGCCTTCTGAAACGGATCGCGACGAACCTCAATCAACCTGTTCAGGAGCAAGCAAAAATAAGCGATCATCAACAGGACAGCAATAACGCCGCCCTCAAAGGCTACCTCAAGATAATCGTTATGTGCATGATTAACATACTTGTCGAAAATCATGCTCTTGCTTTCATAAATTTGGTAGGCCTTTTGAAAATTGCCGAATCCAACGCCAGTTGGCCAATTATCCTTTATCCCGTCGATTGTGGTGCGGGCAAATTCTCCTCGCCCAAATGCAGGATCGATCACTTCCGCATCGATCTTGGTCCAGGCGCCAATGGTGTAGACAGAAAGCCCTACGAAAATGAGGAGGACGCTAAGCCCACCCGACCTTGAATGGGCCGAAAGAAACACGACGGACAATACGGTGATCGCCAGTCCAATCAAAACGCCAGCGCGGGAACCGGCGGCCAGAAGAAGCAGCAAAAGCACGATCAAGCCGATGGATCCGGACAGAAGATGTCCACGGAAGAGACCGTAGTAGACAAGGAAGGGAATGGACACAAAAAGCAAAGCCGAAAAGTGATTCACATTGGCAAAAAGCCCGGCGTTAATCGTAAAAGGCAACAGCCCAACAATGGCGATACTGTCGGAGAGTGAGTATTGAATGGCCCCCGCCAAACCGTTGCAAAGTACCCCCATGAAGAAGAACGGGAGTAGCGCATTGACCTGCTCGACACGTAGCCGCAACACGGCCAAAAAAAATGCAGCTGCACCCACCAGATAAAGCAGACATTCGACCGTGCGTCCGACACCAACGCTGATAAAGCGAAATCGGTTTTCTCCGACCCAGGGACCTCCGAGCAGCAGTTCCGGCCGCAACCCGTTGAATATCGCAGCCGGAAGTGGAACGATTTGCAAAACGCCCAGCCCGACAGCTAGGATCAGCAGCCACAGACCAGAATGCACGGTTCTCTGGCCAGAAGTTTGGGAGAACACGGCCGCGGCGGACACAATTGCCGCAATCTGGATGAGAGTGTCGGAATAGAGGCCGCTCGCCGTACCACCGCCGATCATCAGGGCTAAAAACAAGACTGACCCGAGGAGATATTTATCCCATTCCGACGGCCGATCATTCAAGATGGAAGTCTCTCTATGCTCAATTTGTGCATTATTAACGTGCCCACATACCGAAATCGCCAGCTCTCGGCAATGGCGGCAGTCTGCAACCTCAGCAGCTGCAGCGGGCACGCAGCCGGTCCGACCGAGAAGTCCTGGCTCAGCTCTTGACGGTTATACGTGCCCTCCGGAATGCTTAATCGTCCTATTTCTCCCGCTGGATCAATACACCTCATCGACCAGAACAGTTCCTTCGGACTCTTCAAGTTTCGTGCAGAGGCTATTAGCGAAATCTTGTACGATCCTGGCGGCAGCGCAATGTATTGCTGGAGAGCCGTGTTCTTGACTGGCGTGTTCAAGAACCGGACAGTCGCGCCGCCCTCGCCCTCCACTGCATTTTGGGATGCTGCAAATGTAATTTCCAAGCCCGATTGATCAGAGACCTGCCAAGCGAAAGGCTTTCCGCGGGAGACCGGCTCGAACGTGCTGTTAAAAATGTATCCGCCCAACTTCCGCTCGTCGTCAGTGAGACTGAAAAGAAACAGCCGATATGCCGCGTCATATTTCTTCTGACGAATATAGCCGCTAATTACACGGTTGAGTTCGCTCGAGTTCGGCGGTCTGGGTGATACAGTCAAATCGAGCAGCAGCCGATTTGCGAAATCGAGCCCCTCGGGAGTGTTGCTAAGAGAGAAAAACAGGCTGGCCCTCCAGGGCGCCTCCGCCTTGATGGCAGTCAGCACGGCTTGATATCCGTCGGGGTTTGAGAGAATCGTCGGTATGCCTTTGACGACTGCCGAAAATTGCTCCGGCCATCGCCGTAGCAATATATCAATCTCACCAACGGCCTTTGACAAATCACCCGTTTCTACCGCGTGACTGATGGATCTCTGCAGCGCATGGATTTCTGTTTTGGACAGTTTAAGGGCTTGATTGAAGGCCTCATAGGCCTGGTCTTTTTCGCCCTGCCGGTATTTAATCTCGCCGATCAGACTATAGAGGCGCGCATCAGCGAGATCGAACGCGAGCGCGTCTTTGGCCCTGGTTAGCAATGCGTCAAGATCGGGAGCATCGCTCGTATCGTTGAGGTCGCTGGTGATTTCAGCTATCAGCGCATCAACGTTAAGCGGATCCAGCGCAAGAGAGACGGGTGGCGTCTCTGTCTCAAGAAATCGACTTAGCCCGATTGAGGAAGCCACCAACACTAGAACGGACGCGGCGAACCAAACGACTGAATGCCGAAGACTTTGAATAATCGGGCTGGGTTGCTCCATCATACACTTTGCCCTCAATCTTTGGAGTATTCGGGTCAGCGCCGTAGTTATAGTACTGGTAGTTCATATACTTGTAAGCGTAATTATAATCGAACTTGTTAACCGCAAACTTGGACATAGCCGCTCCGACTACATTCGCGCCGGCTGCTCGCAGGCGCTTCAACGCCGCCTTGGCCGACTTGCGTGTCACCTGATTTGTTGAAATCACCATTAATGTACCCTCTGCGAGCCTGCTGAGGATGGGAGCATCCGAGAGGCCGACGATCGGTGGGGCGTCGATGACAACAAGATCGAAGCGCTTGCCTAGATTGGTTACGATCAGAGCCATCTTCGGTGAAGAAAGCAGATCCGCGGGATTTGGCGGGATCGTTCCGGAAGTGAGAACAGTCACGTTGGGATACTTCGTCGCCCTGAAAATGCTGGTCAGATCCTCCTTGCGGACCGTGTTTGTCAGCAGATTGCTGAGCCCAATCGTGTTATCGAGGCCAAACAGGCGATGGAGGTTTGGCTTTCGAAGATCACCGTCGACAATGAGAACTTTAGCACCAAGCGCGGCAAAATCCTGTCCGAGCTTGAACGAGGTGGTCGACTTGCCTTCGGAGGGCTCCGCACTGGTGACAACCAGAGATCGTGGCGCACCTTCGGCACCGGAGAACTGCAACGATGTTCGAAGCGAACGGTAAGCCTCAGACAAGCCGGACTTCTGATCGGCGATGCTGGCCGTGAGTTCTCGGTCATCGACAAGCGGCAGGATGCCGAGCATCGCTAATCCTAGCTCCTTCTCGACCTGCTCAGGGTTCGTAAAGGTATTGTTCAGCAGCTCGATGACATAAATAACCGACGCGCTCAGAGCAAGGAAAAGAGCCAGCGCGAGCACGAGATTGACGCTGAGGCGTGGCGAATACGGGCGATCCGGCTGTGAGGCGAAATCGACAATTGCGGCGCTTTGCGTCTTAAGTTCGGAGCTGACACCAACCTCGTTGAGCTTGGCGATAAGGTTGTCATATTGCGATCGGTTCGAATCTACCTCTCGCTTGAGGATAGTGTATTTAATGTTTTTGTCGTTGAAAAGGGTCTGCTGTTTTTCCATTTCAGCAAGCTTAGTCTTGAGATCGGCCTCCTTGTTCTGTGCCTCTTGGTATTTCAATCGGAGTGAGTCTGTTATCGCCAAAACTCCGTTATTATAGAGGCGTTGTAATTCTTTGATTTGTGACTGAAGCTGCTGCATTTCGGGAAAGCCAGGCTTTAGAATGCCTAGCTTCTGCTGGTATTGGCTCGTCAAATCCGCCAGCTTTTCGCTAAGCTTCTGTAGACCTTCGCTTTCCAGAACGGGAGCGAGGCTCGAGCCGCGGCCCTTATCTATCTGGTCTACTACCCGCCCTGCATCAAGGCGGTCCTGAATCGCCGTTGCCAACGCAGTGTTCAGCGCCTCGATATTTGATCCTATCAGCGATTTGTCGTCGCCTGTTATAGTGATGCCCGCGTCCTTGGCATAGGCGACCAGTTCCTCCTCGGATTTCTGAAGCTTTTGCTTCACCTGCAGGACCTGCTCCTGGATGAATTGCCGCGCCAGGTCAGAGGTTTCGCTGGTTTGATCGAGGCGTTGATCGATAAAGCTTTGTGCAACTTGATTGGCAACATCGCTCGCATATTTAGGCTTCTGGTCGACAAATGTGATCGAGAGCAGGCTCGTATTGGGAACTAGGCTAACGGTGAGGTCATTTAGAATCCGCCCGATAGCAATTGCCTCCCGCTGTTCTGGAGTTTTCTCCTGAATTGAAGGCGATTTTGAAACTCCGAACGCGCGATAGAAGATGTTGCCGAGGGAAAAGCTCGGCGTGGGAAAGAGGAAATCCGGCTTTTCACTGAGCCCCAATTGGAACACAACGCGCTGCGCCAATGCGCGGCTTTTGAGCTTTTCACGAGCGGTCAGGAAAGCCCGCACGTCGGCATTTTCAGAAACCACTTCGATGTCCTGGAAGACCTTGGCCGAAGGAACCAGCACTTCCAATTGCGTTGTTGCCTGATATTTTGGCGTCTGCATCATCGTGACGATTACACCGGCAACAAGCCCGGCGGCCACCATCATGACGAACAGCCACCGATACTGGATGACGTAAAAGAGCAGCGTTAGCGGATTAAAGCCTTCTTCCTGCTCTGAGAAGTCGCGGCCATAGCGGCTATAGTTTTGCGCACCGTCATAATAGAGGTCGGCGGACAGGGCCTGGCCATGTCCTGGACCTGCAATTTGGTGCTGCCTGTTGCGATCGAGCATGGTGCGCGGTGATCCTAGATTCGGTTACATTCTGAACGGCAGCGCGCTATATCCCTGGAATCACGGCAATTCGGGCGGCACTGGAGGCAATGCCGAGCGCGTCCTTGAGATTGTTCACCGCTATTTTCGAGCTTGAGGCAAAGACGACAATCTTGTCACCACCGTAAATGCGTGGATTGCGAGCCTTGCCGGCACGAACTGCCTCCACATTGTAATTGGCGACCAGCGTATTTGCGCCAATGTTGCGGTAAATGAACACCTTCTTTGCGTCTCCTATCGGACTAAAATTTCCCGCGAGAGCAATTGCGTCCAGAAGAGAGGAATTGCTCGACACCGGATATATGCCGGCCTTGTTGACCTCGCCGTCAACGGTTATGCGTTGTCCAATCGATTCCTTGACGAAAATCGTCACGTCAGGTGACTGCAGGTATTTGGCGCCGTAGGTGGTCTCGATCTCCTGCTCCAATTGACGGACGGTCTTTCCGGCCGCGGTAACTGTGCCGATGAGCGGAAGCGAAATCTGGCCACCAGAGTCGACTTGAACCGTCCTGTTTAAGTTGTCGACCTGAAACACGCTTACCTCGAGCACATCGTTTGGAGACAGAGGCTGCTCGCTGCCGTTCTGTGTGTTTTGCGGCGCAGGCAGTTCCTTCACCACCCGTAATGCGCCGCCGCCTGAAAGTGGCGTTGACGATGATGTCAATTGCAGCGCATCAACGGACGAGGTTGGTGCCGTCGCCGAAGTGCTCGTGCATGCCGACGTCGCGAGTGAGGCGAGCAAAACGAATACCGTGCCCACATGGATTTTTGCAAAACGAAAACCGCCCATTACGCTGTCCCGCCTTTGAACAAGCGGCCAAAGCCTCCAAAACGGCCACTGTTAGCCACGCTTGGTTTTTTCGGACGTGCTTTTCCAACCGGCTCAAGTGGCCGGTTCGCCAATATTTCACCTGGACGTTTCAACACCATATTGCGGGCCTCGTCGTCCCCACATCGCTTGGCAGCAGCAGCAACCGCCTTAGAAAGCCCAGGACGGCGGCGTGTTGTGCTATGGGTGTCCGATGCGATGATATCCACCCTGCCCTCGTCAATCAGCTTTTCCGAATAATAAAGCGCCGTGCGTCCAAAAGCACCAACAATCGAGTCTGCAGTAAGCTGGATAAGGCAGCCGACCGCATTCAACCTCTCGATAACGTCGTAATTCGTTTTGATCCAGGTCAAACGCTCAGGATGAGTAAGAATCGGAATAAAACCGGCGTTTATGAGGCGTAGAGCAAGATCCTCCATTCGTGGAGGCAAGACATGATGCGGCGGTTCGAACAGAAAATAGCGGGACCTGTTTAAGGTCGGCACGCTGCCCGCCGCCAACTGGTCCGGAAGATCCGGCGCTATGTGAACATCGGCGCCGACGTAGAGAGCAAGTGGTATGGCGGCGCTACGCAGCGCCTGATGTAATTCTTGAACCGCTCGGACAATGTTCGATGTTCCGTTCTCGTAAACGCCCGGTGTCACGTGTGGCGTGCAAGCCATGTGGGTCGTTCCGTCGGCCACCGCCAGCCGAGCCATTTCCAGCGATTCGGCAAGACTGGGCGAGCCGTCGTCGAGGCCGGGCAGGATATGGGAATGTAGATCGATCATGGGCGTTTGTGACTGCAGCGAAGCAACTTGGCGACGTCATCCCCAAAAAGTATAAATGCGTCACCCGCAAAACAGCGAATGACGCATTTGTCAAGTTCATGCGATACGATGGATGCCAGGTCCCAGCTACTGGCGGACAGAGTTGTCGTCATCATACGGGCCGATGATCAGCGCCGCACCGGCGGCAAAAGCGGCGCTTGACGTTTCGAGCGCCAGACACATGCCGCCCTCCGCAGGATTGATCTTGACCGTCGCGTTCGTCGTATCCGAAACTTGCACCAACACGCAGCAGCAAAAGATCGCGATCAACAAATTTGCCTGGATAGACCGGCACTTCGCCCCTCATCCCGGCATGTTCGCCAGCCTCACACACCCGCATGACACCCGCATGTCGCCTTGGGTTAGGCGATCCGACCGATGCGACAGCGCGATACCAGCACACACGCCAAGCTCGCTCTGTCGCCAACGACAGACACAGCAGAAGGCCACACGCCTCTGCTGCCGTTGCCTTATTTATTACGCGATCAACTTAGTCGCTAACGGCGTGGCCGTGGTCCTTGTCCGCCGTTGCAGCCAGAACACCGGCCCCAAGAGCCATGCCGCCAAAAATGAAGAGCGGCGTGTTGTTGTTTGTGTTAGGATTGCCCGTCTGGGCGGTCTTCTCAGAACCCAGGACATTGAGGCAAATCTTATTCTCGACCCGCGAAATATCCAGCGTCGAATTCGCCGGGACGCTCAGATTACAGCCACCGACCTGAACCGAAGCCGAGCCCTTGGCGCCAACCACGACACGACTGCCGAAATCCAGCGCGCCGCCCGCTTGCGCCGGGCCGTAGCCAGCCACCTGCGAGACCATTACGTCGCCATTGACACGGCCGAGCGATCCAATCGGATTTACGCCGTTATAGGCGGTTGCACAGGTGCACGACCCGTCCTGCGCGAAAGACGACACCGGGGCGAAGCCGGCCAACACAACAACTCCGGCCAACGCACTTTTCAAAACTAGGTTCATCCGCATCAATCCTTCTGTCCCACGTTACCTGAGGCCCACCCAACCGATAAGGTACTCAAAAGCGCGTAACAGCTTTCTGCGCCAAATCCAACCCATTTCGCATATGCGAGATAATTTTTGGTTTCGGTGTGATTGATTGAGCACACCGTTAGAATAGCGTAGCGACCGTCTCAACAGCCCGCCGCAATGCACGTCGCAGACGTTAGTCGTTCAGACGCATTGCACAAAACTTTGGGGTAGACAATGTCCTGATATTGTCCATCCAGCCTCTTGCGTTCAAGTCAGGAGCTAGTGAATGGAAGCTACCACTTGGTGGCCACGTTGGACGGCAGCGATGATGTTCGGGCCGGCGGTCCACGTGAAAGATTTTGGTTCTGGTTGTGCTCGACGAGCAAGCGTTTGATTACCGCCTGAAGGTCGACGGTGGAGATGCCTCGCTTGAGACCACCTTAGACAATTTGGCGAAGAAGCCTTCGATCCCGTTGAGGCCCGAGCATGAGGACGGCATGAAGTAGAAGGTGAAGCGCTGGTTGCGCTCGAGCCTGGGCACGGACTTCGGGGCGCTTTGTGAGCGGCGTACCTGTCGAGGATGACGTGGACGAATTTGCGGGTCGGCCCTTCGGCGTCCATCGCATTGAGCAAGCGGATGAAGTCCTGATGGCGGTGAAGACCTTTAGCGGCATTCTGCAGGCCAACGCCTATGGCGGCTATAACCTGCTGTTCAAAGTGGGCCGCGATCCCGGTCCGCTGACCCAGGCGCTGTGCTGGGCGCATGCGCGCCGAAAGTTCTTCGTGCTTGCCGACATCGCTACCAATGCCAAGCGCGGCAAGGATGCCGCACCGATCTCGCCGATCGCGCTCGAGGCGGTCAAAGGAATGGACCTGGCCAGCAGGAAAGCCGGCCGATCGCAGAGGCGCTTGAGGAATGGATGCGGAGCGAGCGGGCAAGACTGTCCCGAAGCTCTCCGGTTGCTGAGCCAATCGATCATGTGCTGAAGCGCTGGGACGGCTTCACGTCCTTCCTCGGCGACGGCCGGGTTGCCTGACCAACAACGCCGCCGAACGCGCGCTGCGTGGTTTTGCTCTCGGCAGGAAAGCTTGGTTGTTTGCAGGCTCCGATCGCGGTGACGATCGGGCCCCCTTCATGGCGACGCTGATCGACACTGCCAAGCTCAACGACGTCGATCCGCAGGCTTGGCTGGCCGATGTCCTCGCGCGCGTCGCCGACACGTCGATCACACGGCTCGAGGACTCGCTTCCCTGGAATTGGAGCCCTTTGACGATCACAGCAGCTAAAGATGCCTGATCTGGCCCATTGGGCTCACATGCAAACCGGATCGTTGAGGCCGCGAGGTGGATATCGCAACTCCGCTCTTTACACTCTCAAATGCGTGGCCGAGATGCTCGAAGGGGACGAAGACTTTTTGCGCGATTGCTCGATCGAGATGTTCTCGGAAGACGGTTGCCGCACGAATTAAGCGAAACTGTTGTCCTCTTCACCCAAGCCGGCATCGACAACCTTCGGCAAATCATCAAGAGCACAGGGCTGCCGGTGATGCTCCGCCCAAACCTGCGGCAACTCGAGACCATAGCATCGCGGCCTTGGCCATATGGATACCGCCTGGCTCACCGCGACCCTCGAGCGCATCGCCAATGGCTGGCCAAACAGCGATATCGAGGCGCTCATGCCTTGGAACTACCAAAACGGCATCAGCTCCGCGCTTACCATGACTCGCACGCGGGCAGGCAGTCTCGATACGGACTCTCATGGCAAGCAGGAACCACTAGGAGCCTTGCGCGCAAGCTTTGTAGGTCGAGCCGGCCTGCGCGGGCTGTCCGCACAGGATCCCGGCTTCGACGAGGTCCGCAGCCAGGTCCCTACCCTCGGAGGTAAGGCACTGCACGACGACGGCGTCACGGAATTTCGGCCCGATATTGCCGTCGCATGGTGTCCCCGCGCCAACGGGCTTACATGTCAAGGCGAGCCCTTGATAATCCCGGCGCATCGCCTCAGTGACCAGACTGCGCATTGACTGGGATTTGGTAAATGCTACGCCGCACAGCACGATCTTACGGTTGGCGATGCGCAAATCGTCGATCGATTTGACAACAAGCTTGCCATCGAACGGTGTGAGGGCCGGGATTGGTTTCGGCGCCGGCGAGCGCAAATTCGTTCCCTTGTTGATGATGAGGATCAGAAAGCCGCCCGTAAACGCGAGCGCTATCAAGCCGAGTACCGTCGCCATCCTCGTCGACATGTCTCTACTCCCGTCGTGCCCGGCCCACATCTCCTGGCCGTGCGAATTCGACCGTCTGTAGCAGGTCAATAAGCCCGCACCCCCTGCCTATTCACGACAACCAAAGTCGTACGCTTACCTTTGAGGACGATTTGGGCACTGAGTGAGCCGCATTTAATGGGTTGCGTCGTTCGCTCGTTGTCGTTCTGCCAGGGGTTGATCGCCATGACAACACACTCGTTTTCATCTACTATCACCCTACGGATTAAGGATCCACGTGTGTTCCATACTGCATAGGCAGGTTGATCGATTATTAGCCGACCGTGAGCTATTTTCTCCGAGAGTGCAGAAATTCTCTTTAGTGACTGGGCGAAAAGCGCTAGCTGCTCATACGGCTGCCGGGTACCAACTTTCAGCTGAGGCTCCCAGCCCCACAGGACAACGCCCTTGGCCCCGCTGAAGTATGGCACGATTGCCATCGCCTCGACCAGGTAAGGGGGCAGTTCCGTGCCCTTGAGCCGTGGATTAGCGTCATGAAATCGCAACCATACGTAGGCATAAACCGGCTTGTCGCTCAGGGACCGAGTGCGTAGAAAGTTTTCTTCGACGTTGGCCGCCATGTACAAGACAGAATCTGGCCTGTTATGGAGCACATATATGCTGGCTATGTAAAAATCGACGTAGGGGTCAATATATTTCCAAAGCTGCCAATCCGATCTGTGAGTGCCGTCGATTTGAGCTGCATTCTTGCCGGATCTACCCGAGTAGTCTCGGCGAAACGGTTGTGCCCCGTACAATCCGACGCGGGCATCCGGATAACGCTCCTTCGTCCATTTCAGAGGCAGCCAGAACCATTCCGCCCATTGTCGGAAGTAAGCTTCGTTGAATGCGTCCTTTAGCGATATGCCCGACGCCTGTCGGGTCGCCTGGTTCCCCCAAGCACGTGTCGTATCTTCCTCGAAGGAGAACTCAATGTCGTGGACGTATATCCCCTTTGCCGGCGCCCGTTCGATGTTGCGCCGTATGATACGCTCGAAGAAAGCCGGCCTCTGCCACGGGTTGAGGTTCTTTACCCCTACCGCACGGGAGATATTCTCACGTTGCCCACCCGGAAAATCCGAATAGGTGTTCAAGATCGTTACGGGCTTGAAGCCCCTCGCGTAGGCGTTCTTCGAAGCCTCGCCCTTCGAACCGTCTCCGACGTTCCAGAATGCCTCTAGACCACCCGCCATGGAGAATGCAGGAATGCTGCTCCAATCGAAATCCTGAGCGGACTGCGCAACGCTGCTTCTGGTGCAGAAGGCAAAAGATCCAAAAGCTGCAACGATGGCCAAACAGACCAACGCGACCAAGTAGCGTCTATTCTCTGCTCTTTTCACGCACGCCACATCGGTAGGCCTAACTTGTACGAGGCCTTGTTCACTTTGCTCCCGAGCAGATGAGGTTTCGGACACAGCGCCGCACTGAGCCATGCAAGCCAGCCGCTTGCGCTCGTACCGTTTCGGCTCACATCGCCTCCTTAAAGTATTCAACGGTTCGGCGGAGTCCCTCTTTGAGATCTATCTTTGGCTCCCAACCAAGCACGTCCCTAGCCTTGGTTATGTCAGGCCGCCGCTGCCGCGGGTCGTCCTGGGGCAGATCCATCATGACAATCGGAACAGAAGATCCCGTCATTGCTAAAATTCTTTGGGCCAGCTCGCTGATGGTAAATTCCGTGGGATTTCCAATGTTGATGGGCCCGGTAACGGAGTAACTCGTCTCCATAAGCCGTATCAACCCTTCGACCAGATCATCTACATAGCAGAACGAACGAGTTTGACTCCCGTCCCCGTAGATCGTGATGGGGTTACCATTCAGAGCTTGAACTATAAAATTGGAAACCACTCTCCCATCGGCCAAGTGCATTCGCGGACCGTAAGTATTGAATATTCTTGCCACTTTTATCTCAAGATTCAACTGTCTATGATAGTCGAAAAAGAGCGTCTCAGCGCACCGCTTCCCTTCATCGTAACATGATCGCGGCCCGATGGGATTTACGTGCCCCCAGTATTCTTCTGTTTGGGGGTGAATTGCCGGGTCGCCGTAAACTTCGCTAGTTGACGCCTGGAGTATCTTGCAACGAAGCCGCTTGGCCAAGCCGAGCATATTGATTGCCCCATGCACCGACGTTTTCGTCGTCTGAACCGGATCATGTTGATAGTGAACGGGCGACGCTGGGCAGGCAAGATTGTAAATCTCATCGACCTCCACATAAAGCGGGAGTGTCACGTCATGCCTCAGAAATTCAAATCGCGGGCTGTTATGTAAATGATCGATATTCCTTTTCGTTCCGGTGAACAGATTGTCGACACACAGTACCTCATGCCCCGCGTCAATTAAGCGATCGATAAGGTGCGAACCAACAAACCCCGCGCCGCCAGTAACGAGGATCCGTTTGCGGCTTCCATATATTCTTGTCATTCTCCAGAGTCCCTTGCGTTATGCACAGTTTACCTATTACCTATTCTGTTCAATACTATCTTCAACCATTAGATTTCGTATCATAAAGAAATACCAAGCCTTATAAAATGAATAAGCAAATCCTGCGGATCCGTCCAAAAACCCAAGTCGCAAAAGATAGCTGTACAAAAAGTAAAACAACGGATACCACCAGCTTCCCATGTGTCTATATTTGAATTTTTGCCGATCTGTCAAATGCCCTGTATCTTTTGACCAGTCAATGTTGATGTATCGCTTCGCTTCCCATTTGGCGTAGTCCTGGTGCCTGTCAATGAACTTCTCTATTCCACGGAAATCCTGATGATCTATTTTCGATTTTATTTCACCGGCCTGGCCGTTCAGTATGGGATGCTCGTGGACTTCCATGTCAAGGTTGCTCCAACGATCTTCATCAATTCTCTCGTAATATGCAGAGCCAACCCGAAAGAGGGCAAGTTTTCTTTGCGGCACACCAAATCGAAGCGGAACGCCTAGGAAGTAGTTCGTATAATTTAGCCAGAATCCTTCAATTTCAGTACTCCCCAGAACGCTAACCATTTCCTTGCAAAACTCGTCTGAGACAAGCTCATCTGCATCCAGAAATAACACCCATGGTGTTTCAAACTCGTGATTGATAAGCATCCAGTTTCTTTTTTTTGGGTAATTTCCGTTCCACGAGAAATTCACGAGTTCAACGTCATACCCAGACACGATTTCTCTCGTTGAGTCGGTACTTCCCGAATCGACAACGATTATTTTTTCAAACTTATGAAGCTTTGATAAGCATCTTCCAATATTCAATTCTTCATTCTTCACAGGGATGATCACAGTAACAGGAATCACGATGTCACGGTCTTTCAACGACGGCCAACTTTCACTGCAGGGTTTCCGGCTACGATCGAGTTTTCATCCACATCCTTCACCACGACAGCTCTAGCGCCAGCTATAGCACCGGCCCCAATCATCACACCGGGACCGATGAAGGCATCCGCGCAAACCCAAGCCCCCGGCCCGATGACAATCGGGCGTTTTTCCAGGGGCATGACAGGGTCGCGATAGTCATGCGTACCCGCGCATAGGTGAGCTCCTTGCGAGATAGTGACTCGCGCGGCAATCGAGATGGGTCCGAGCGCGTACAGGATGGCCCGGTCGCCGATGGCCGACTGATCGCCGATCGTCAGGTTCCACGGAATGGCAATCCGCACAGTGGGATAGATATGCACCTCGCGGCCAATCCGGGCACCGAACAAGCGAAGGAGGGAACGCCGCCATCCCCAGAGCGGCCGCGGGCTCAAGGCGAACAGCGGATGCGATAGGTCCCAAAGGAGGCGGACCACCAGTTCAGTTCCCGACCACTTCCGGGCAGCGCGATTGCCGGCGACGTCGAGGTGGAATTCGTTTTTCACGTCGGCTTACCCCACTCGCACACAAGGAGGGATATCGCTACCTTCGACAAGCCAATGATAGACCTCGGCCATCTGTGGGGCGATGGTTGCCCAGGCGAAATCGCGCTCCATCCATGCGCGACCCCGCTCGCCCATGGCGTGTCGCTGTTCAGGCGAGATCGACATCGCTTGACGCAAAGCAACGGCAAACGGCTCGACACCGTGATCGACCCACCATCCGCACCCATGCGATTCAAGCCCTGACCAAGGTGCGCCCTTGGTCGAAATTACGGGCGTGCAAACTGCCAGGCTTTCCGCTACAGCCATGCCGAAATTCTCATGCAAGGTCGACAGGGCAAACAGTTCAGCTTCGGCGAGCAGCGCGATCTTCTCGTCGCCGAACACCGGTCCGGAGATTTCGGCGGAGTCGACCTTCAACTGCTGCGCCAATCTCTTCAGTTGATCTGCATAGCCGACCTCGCTGGGCCCGACGATCTTCAGCCGCCATTGCGGAAAGTCGGGCGCTACCAGCGCCCAAGCGCGAACAAGGCTGTCGAGCGCTTTTTTGGGATGGATTCGGCCGAGGGAAAGCACGAAAGGCGCCTCAACACTCGTCAGCCGATGCTGTGCGACCGGCAAGTCAATGCCGTTCGGTATGACCGCGACAGGCTGCCTTAAGCCAAAGGCCCGTATATCTTCATACTCGTGGTCCGAGGTGGCGTGAAAGCAGTTCACATATCGAACGGCAGTACTTTGCGCCAGAGCCCAGAAGATTCGCTTCTTGAGTTTGGAAAAACGCAAAGCATCCTTCCCCAACATACCACGGGGCGAAAGAACCAGTGGGCGCTGATGTTCTCTGGCGACCATGGCTGGATAGACATTCGGCATCATCCATAGGCCGTGAGTGTGAAAGATTTCTGCTCCCGAAGCCGCGAGAGTGCGCCGCATGCCGGCGGAGACGCCAAGCCTCCGCAACGTCTCAAGCTGCGTAAGATCGCGCTTGGAACGTATGTCGCGATAGCTCCCAACATTAACCGGGCGCGGCTCGCCAAGCGAGCTGAGGTCGACCGCATGCCCCAGCTCTGCAAGCGCTTGGCATAAGCGAGGCACTGAATATGAGGGGCCTGAAGCTTGGGCCTCAATCGAGGATACGGTGTGGGAAATGCGCATGGTTACACCGAACAGCCCCAAGCGCCAGTCCTCGTCCGGACGCAACGGTATTCATTATGACAGTTGCAATTGGGAGCGTTCATCTACGGCACATTGTCCCTTGTTTCCCAGGTGTGGAAATCGGTCGCTCTGGTTTGCCGAACGGCACACGATCGTATCCAGATACTGGGCACCAGCAGTCGCCCGGAACCAGCGCACCAAGTGCTAGGCTGTGAAGTACCGGCATTTCGCCATTGTGTCCTCAAGTAACGGGCCAAGGCATCAACGTCGCCAGTTGGAAACATCCGTCCAACCGCTGGCCCGCAGCCTCGTTCTGTAGCAGCTGACCCTTAACACTAATCCTCCCACCTCAAGAAACACGACACCGCATCTCCGCGGTCTTGGCTTACATTTCGCTGTTCAACTTGTCGATAAATTGAGCAACAGCATTGGCGAAGGGCTCTGGTCCGAACTTGGTGGCCACCGATCGAGACATGCTTTCGGCCTCCTGCCAACGGATCGTATCCCAGGAAGCGATGGAGTGTAGGGCATCAGCGATGGCATTCACATCACCGGGACGAAACAAGATCGAGTTGCTTTTCGTTGCAAGGTCTGCTGCTGCGCCAACCACCTGTGACAAGGCAAGAGCACATCCACTAAGAACAGCTTCATGGGCCACCAACCCCCAGGGTTCAGACAGGGATGGAAGAACCAGACAGCGTGCATTTCGAAACACGTCAGCAAGTTGGGCTGGCTGGAGAAAATCAGACACCTCAATCAGTGGATGATGAGGCAACTGGTCTCGCAATGGTCCGGCCCCACAGATCTGGAGAGACCAATCTGACCGGTCGGCAGCGAAGTGCACAAACGCCTGCGCGAGGGCGACAACACACTTTACCTGCACCAATCTTCCGACGAACAAAAAACGCTTAGGGCGAGAGTGCAGCGGTGGGCCCCCGTTGAACAATGTCGGATCGGCGCCGTACAGTCCCTCGAACACAGTGCTTGACCGATACCCCATACGCTGAGCGTATATCGTTCCCGAAGTGCCCGGCACAAACACTCCATCGAAGTGCCGCCTCAAAAAAGCGCGATGTCGTATCGGGTCAACCAAATGTTGCCGCAGCGTTCCTTGCCAATTCGAATCAGTTTGCAACACCACCTTTCCACCATCCGACCGGCAACGAAGACCTAGCGAGTTGAAGGCGGCCCGGTGATATCCGCCTTGGAAAAACAAGTCAGGCGGACGCATGCCGAGGCGGTTCCAGTCTGCATTGGCGTCTCGACCATCAACCCAGTGCACAGCTTGGCCAAGAGAACGCTCCATACCGGCAATTGGCACAACCGGCCGGGTCCCAATCACTTTTACGCGCCCAGGATGTCGATCAATCACGGCGCGAATGCATCGAGCCGCATAGTCCGGAAGACCCGACCACGCGAACGCAATAGACTCAATACGACGTGACGTCATGGCTAGCCGATCTACTACTTTCGCATTCATCGTTGGCGCCCAACACGAAGTCGGCCCGCATCAGCAAATTGTCGATACCTCGCGTATAACAATTTCTTTGACCCGCCAACAAGCGAGCCAGCGCCAGCAACATACAAATACACCATCATCGTGTGAGTCGAAAAAACACCTAGAAAAACCGCCTCAAAGACACTTAAAACAAGAATCATTGTAACAGCTGATATATGAAGGTCAACGTATTCTTGATCTATATATGGAAGCGTTCTCAATTTGTTAATCCGAAAAACATAGCTAATTGCAGAAAAAAGAAACACGAGGAGAAGCACCAACGCTATCACTCCTCCGCTGTATGCTGCAGACACCCAAGAGCTAACTGTAAAATAATATTTAGGAGGGTCGCCAGTTGGTTCGATGCCAACCAAAGGGTTTTGAAGAAAATCATTCCATCCGGAGATCCAGTACTCGGATCGAGTATCGGTGCGCCCTTCGAGAAAACGTGACCGAAGCAGGCCCGATATCGATTCATAGAACGAGGCATAGGCTACCGGCAGCGCCAGAGCACCTACAATCATCACGTAAACGATGCGACGCCGATCCAGAAAATACCGGCATGCCATAATAATACATATCGACGTCGCTATGAATCCAAGGCGCGATCCCGATTCATACTCGATAAAAAGCACACAGGACGACATAATACCTGCGGATGCGCCAATAATACTTCTTACTCCGTAATGTACAAGACAATACAGCAGAGCTGGCGCGCACAAGGCGCATGACATTGCCAAGTGCTGTGGGTTAGCCGTTATGCCGAAAAACCGGCCACTTGCTTGGACAGTGGAGCTGCTCGGGAAATAAACAAACGCATAAACGTTGGTAAATATGAAAAGTACAGAAAACACATATAAAATCTGCACGACATGCGAGACGTGGTTCTGCTGGTCAAACTCTTCCTTCTCGTATCCAGAAGCACATACTACGAAGACAAGCATCTGAATGATAATTGCAAACGACCCTTGGAAAAATATCTCATAGTTTCCATATAGCATCAATTTGAAAAGAATGAACACATTCACCGCGGCGATGTACATGGATGCATTGCGCCAATCCATGCGATTGAGCCCGCTGCCAAACGTCAAGGTGACCACAACTGCCAGCAACATAGTGCCAAACGACAAAGTGCGGCCCAACGAGAAAAGAGCTTCAAGCGGAGCATTCATAGGAGGGTACAGTTGACCCTCGAAGTCTTGTGCCTTCGCAAAAGCCGCAAACCAGAGCGCGGCGCCAGAAGTCGCAACAACAACCAACCTCGCTGGTTGGAAAGATCGGGTGGGCCTATCACCTACCATCATAATCCAAATTCCGAATACATGGCTACTGCAATTGATGTATACTTCATCACTAAGGTGCGTGATCTCCATCGGTAAGATAGCGGCTTGGCAGCATTCAAGTCTTTCCTGCCAAACCAGCACTCACTACTTCGATAAAATCTCGACGCCACTCCCCAATCTCGACCGCGCCAGGACCTCTCAGGTCGGTGGTAGTTGGCCTCCCTGCGATCAAAACCTGCGCCAACTGTTCCGTGGCCCCATATCTTACCTGAAAAGAGGGGATTCCGGACTCGGACGCTAACCGGGAAACTATTGCGCCCTCTCGAATGATAGGGACCGAGCCTAGCTGCACGGCGCGACCAAAAATGCCGGAGGCCTGATCATACCTCGGATCATAGCATGCCCAAATCAACTCTGAGGCACCTATCAAGCTCAGGAGTTCACCATCAGAAAGAAGCCTGTCAACTACGATCGATCCTGCATCGGACAGTCTTTTCAACAGGCTGCGAGTGTGAGCGTTTGCTGAGCCCGCCACCACAATCTGAGTATGTTCCTTGATTTCAGGAAACTGCTCCAGAGTGTCGGCCAGGAACTCCAAGCCCTTGCCCGCGTTCAGAACTCCCGTCGCAGTGCACAAGCGCTTCCGACCTGCCATTGAGCGAACATGGGCAGATAGGCTGGTCTCCTTCGGCCATAGGACGGACATACCGTCGTGCAGGTCCCAGTACTGTGGGTCGTGCACACCGGCACTGGCCACCTGAGCGTACCTATCCACTACGTTGAACGGCGTTATGGTTACAACAGTGAGGCCCGGAAGGTGTCGCAAAGCTCTGAAAAGCAGCCATTTCATTCGATATTTAGCTTTTCCGGGCAAGAAACATTGCTCGGGCCGCAGAAACAACGCGACCGTATTCTTCCCAAGTAGGCTTCTTGCCAGCGAAAAAAAGACGAATGAAAATATGTGCTCGTCGAGCGTAGCGAACAGTAGCTCGCTACATGCGAGTAGTTTATAAGCCATCTTGGTGTCAATGCGGCCAAAAGCCTTTTGCATTCCGAAGATCTCACCCAGCGTAACCAAGTATGATCCTTTGTGACCGCCACAGGTCTTTACATATACTACTCTGTTGACGATTTGCAAAAAGCCCAGCTCCGATTTAATAGCAAAAATACAGTCTCAGTGAAGGCGCGGCTCAAATACGCGGCGCACAACTTAGACTACGAAGTGTGCCTCGCCATGGACACCGCGCGCGATGTTACCTTTGGAAAAATGGGAAAGAAATTTGATACCAAAGCGTTCCGCCCACAGCCGCAATATCTCCTGCTCCCCAAGGCGATGGATATCATCGAGAAACACCACGTAATCTTGGGCGAGACGTGCCTGTAGAGCAGGAAGTGCGGGATAGCGCGCCAATTCATATCCTGCCTTGTAGGCGGGCGGGCCATCGACGACGACACAATCAACCGACAGATCCTGCACAGCCGTTGTGACGATCGCTTGGTCGTACCATTGCAGACCGTTCTTACTCAAAGTGCAGGGTCGAAGAGGCGCATGAATGACTGAGACGAACTCAGACAGGTTCAAGGCTGCGAGGCGGTTGTGAACGAAGGTTGCCCATTCTAGGTCGCTCTCGAAGCTGACGATCCGGCCGCCAAGCCCCGACAGGATTTGGGCAATGTAGATGGTGGAAACACCGCTTCCGAATTCGACGACTGTCATGCGAGAATTGATTTCAATTTCGTTGAGCACGACCTGCAGGGCTGAAGGAAGCAAGGAGGCGTCGGACCACGGCAAGTATGGTAGGTTCAGCCGGGATAACTCTACCGCAGCACGCGTATCGTTGGAACGTTGCGCAAAGCGGTTCCACTTTGTCGCGATCCTGTTTAACACGGTCATGCGCTCATAACTCCGCCTTGGTTTGCAACTGAATATCGCCGCTAAGGACGCCCGCCGCCGGGGCGGCGATATAGGGCAGTTGGTCTTGCCACTAGAACTGCCCGGTCAGGCATAGGCGCTTCGTCTTACATAGTTCAAAAACTGTTTGGGAGCGCGCCATGGCATCAAGGCGGAGCGCGACATCATTACGAAGACCGGCCTCGTGCGGACCGGGAAGAACAATGTAAGGTAGGAGGCCGTCGCATATGACACGAACGTCGCGAGCGCGGCACCAAGACTCCCATAATGTGGAATGAGAAGAAAATTAAGCGCCACGTTCGTAAGCGCACCAAGGCCTTCCGTTATCAGGAAGAATGTGGCGCCACCTTTTATGATCGTCCATCGCGTGAACGCGATCCGCATGAAATAGAAAGGTGCAGACAGGACATGGACCAGCAGCACCGGGATTGATGCCTCGTACTGAGCTCCAAAAAAAAGCCGGATAATGGGCCCGCCAAGCAAGAACATCGTCGCGACCAGGCCAAGCCCAGCGAGCCACAAGACATCAAAAACCGTCTGGAGCCGCCTGTCAAACAAGTCTTGATCGCTTTTCGCGAACTCAATCAGCTTGGGGAACACACTCGCGACCAACGCGGCCGGCACAAAGTATGCTGCCTCGGAAAGGGCCGCTGCCACCGCATAGGTGCCAACCTCTGCTGGCCCGGCCAGCCAGCGAAGCATGATCATGTCGATCTTCAGGTAAATGAGCGCAAAGATGGACCCAAGGAAAAGCAGCCAGCTCTCGGCCAGCAGGGTCTTGGCCAGCGTCGGTGAGAACCGCAATGCCGATAAAGGCGGACCTTTCTGGCGCCTGTAAAAGCGGAGCGAGAGCGTGGCCGCTATCAAAACTTGGACCACGTTTGCCGCGGCGAACGCCACCACTCCAGCCCCTGCCCAAACAAGTCCGAGTTTTCCCAAGCTGACCAGTAGCGTGGATATGCTGGACGAAATAGCACTGTACCGGGCCTGAACACGCGAGTGGAACCAGAGTCCGAGGAACGCGGACAGCGCCGCCAAGGGTATGAAAGCAGCGGCCCAAAACAACAATACACGCTCTGTCGAATGCATGCTGACAAATACCGCATAAATGACCAAACCTGTGGCTCCGAGCAAATGCCCGGCGAACTTCAGAACGAATACTGTGCCGAGTACGCGCGGCACGTCGTCGGGGCGGTTGACGATTTCTCGAATAACCAGCCCATCGAGCCCAAGTTGCCCGGCAACCGCAAACAGGAGTGCCAAAGAGAACGCGTAAGAAAGCAATCCAAAATCGCTCGGCCCGAGATAGCGCGCCACCGCGGCTACCACAAACAGCCCCATCAGACTCGTTAGCAGCCTTTCAGAAATCAACCACAGGGAGTTTGAAACATACCTCCAATATCGTCCGACGAGACCTGCAAATTTTCGAACCAAGATAAAGCCCTTACGCACCAGCAGAACGAAATGTCATGATTCGGGTCATGATTGGTTGCCGTTCAACAACGCTTCATAAAAATCAATATAGCGACTGGCGATCGCCTCCGGTGAGTATCTATCGATCACGGCAGCGCGTGCGCTCACTCCAAAATTCCTTAATTTTGGAATTGGCATGGCCCGTGCTGTCTCAACAGCGGCCACCACTGCATTAACGTCACCATGTTTGGCCAACCATCCGGTCCGCCCGTGGCTGATGATTTCCTCGGCTGGCGTTTTGACGAGCCCGATGACAGGAGTCCCGCATGCCATCGCCTCGACCGTAACCTTGCCGAAGGACTCCTGAAGTGAGGGCATCACGAACACGTCGGCCGCCGAATATATCTGACCAAGAGTGACTTCGTCGCGGATGAGGCCAAAGCCCGTGCAGTTTTCAGGCACCGGATTGACCAGTTCTGCAAGTCCATTGCCAAACACACACCAGTGAACATTCTTCTCATCTCGGTAAATGTTGAGCATATGTCGCATGATATCCGCGCCTTTGCGTGGATCAGCCAGATTCAAAGCACCGGAGGCGATTACGAATTTGTTCGCTGGCAGTCCCAATGCGCTACGCGCCTGCGCCTTGTCCACCGGACGAAGCTGGCTCATTTGCACACTGTTGGGGATGACATGTATATCACGATCGCGTAGGACCGTACTCTTTCGGGCCTGCTTGGCGATCGTTTCACTGATTGCGACGAATACAGATTGTGGCCCGTAGTGTTCGGCCTTGAAAGCAACATCGTCAGATGTAATTGTCTCGTCCCCTCCACCCAACAGAGGACACTGGCCACAACCACTTACATATTTTTCGCAGCGACCGGAGAAATGACACCCGCCAGTGAACGGCCACATGTCGCGAAGGGTCCAGACCACCGGCCGTTTTTCGCGGTTGATCGCGTGCCAGAAATCGGGTCCAAGCGTGGGAGCGTGTGACCACTGGACATGGATAATATCAGCTTTCCGATATTCCGGCGAATTGTGGAGGCGGAGGCCATGGGAGACGGGATGGAAACCCGCCGGAATTTCGCCGAACCGGCGCATTAAATGCCACATGTACAAACGGTTCGTAACACCAACAGGCAGGCGTTGGAGTAAGGGAACTCTTCTGGCGAACAAGTCCTCCGGGAGATCGCGCTCAACCCTCCCCAGGATGCGGGAATGAACTCCCGCCTCCAATAAGGCTTCATGCACAGCACGGATCGCTCGACCCGCGCCAGTATCGAGCGCACAGCCCACAATCTGAAGAACATTCATGGTATTCGAACCATCCGTGCGGCAGGCGTCCCACTTTTCGCTTCGATGGTGGAAGCTCCTGATTTTTTACCACACTCTCAAGCCAGCCGGTATTTTCAATTTCCAAGCCCGGCGCTTGCACGAAAATATAGTGCGTCAATCTGGGTTAAGCGCTGAGTCCGGGGGTTTCTATACCCTTGCCAGACATCCCACAATTCGAATCCACCGCCAGCAATGAGCTGATGCACCTCCAGAGCAGTGGCTTGACCGGCATAGAGTTCGACCAGCGACAGTTCCGACAGGACGCCTCGCAGTTGCGGCAGGACGGTGGTGGCACCTGCAAGAACAGCCGCTTCGGCGCCCTGCACGTCAATTTTCAGGAACGCTCGGTTTCCAGCGAGGTCGATCATACTCGCGAAGGCATCGAGCCGCTCAGTCTTGACCTCGATCCGCTTGGCGATGGCCACCTGAGGAGTATGTTCCACGAACGAATCGCGCGGCTCGTGCAACGAGCTGCTCGTTGCTGCTTCCGTCACGTGGAACGTCGCCGACCCAGCAGTGTCGCTCAGCGCAACCGCCGGTCCAACCATCCACCTCCGGTCCGACGCCTTGGCAGTGCGCACGAGCTCGGAATGGGCATCTGGCAGCGGTTCGAACGAAATCACCGAACCCTGGAACCCCGCGGCAAACAGCATCGTGCCGAATTGACCCTTGTTGGCGCCGACATCGATTACCAGATCGACTTCATGCATTTGAAGGAAATGCACGAAACGCAAATCATCGCGCGAGTTAATGCCATTCAGGCGGACGTCAAAGCCGAACCGCCGCCCTACGTCGCGCATCGCGGCCTTCGCCTTCGGACCCAAGGAGTGTAACATGTGACTAGCCTTTATCTTGAATCCTCAGAACCATAATCGGCCCCCAATGCCCGCGGCGACGGTATTGACGGACATCCGGACAGCGGGTCAAAGGGCCGCACGGATTTCTGTATGAGGATGCCTGATCATAGTCCGGCTTGTAGCGGCACCAGGCAAATCGCAAATTTAACACAGGCTCAGAAGTTCGTCGTCCGACACGGCAAAATCGTAGGTGCGACAGGTGAGGCAAATAGTGCAAGTTACTGAAAGTCCATCTCTTGAGACGGTAAACGAGCCTCCCGCTCTCGAAGCATTTGAAGGCCTGAGAAAAAGCCTAGCCGTCCGCCGCCCCCATCAGCGATCGTCTAAACGCAGCTGCTATAAACCAACGGCGCCATCGTCTTATGGCAGCAACCGGGAAATGGCGGGCCAGATCCAAGTCGAGCCACAGCCCAAGCCAATGCGGCCCATACCAGTCCAACGCTAAATAAGCCGGCACAGAGATCCTGATAAAATTGGCGGTGGCCATTGGGCGCAGACATATGAACGCAGTCGCCCTTCATCTCTGGGCCTACCTTTCAACCACGGGTATCACGTACCGAAACCACTACTCAGCCCACCCATGGCGGCTTCGCTTAGCAGTGCTGTCAGTGCTAACGCCGAAGAACTGCCCGAGCTTTCGCACCGGCTTGGCAAGAAGCGCATAGTCGATTGGACCGGAGCGCAGCCATTGGCGTCGCGACCGCAGCGCCTCAAAATTGTGCCCAATATAGGACGCCACGCTGCCTGTGCTGACCCCACCAACCATCATGTCCACTAATGTATGGTTGGTGGTGATGGATTCGAATCCATGGAGCTCAACCGCTCTCAACATCCAATCGTAATCCGATGCCACCTTGAGGCTGAGGTCGAACGTGCCGACCGCTTCCGCCACCTTCCGTCTGACGTAGAACGTCGGATGGGCCGGCATCCAACCAGTCCGAAAACCTTTGGCCGGCCTTGGAGCAGCACGCCAGCGTCGTACAACCCGCTTGTTGAGATGATTTTCAACAAAGTCCAGATCACCATGCACAATGTCAGTCTTTTCGAGCCCCGCCGAAATTCGCCCCAGCACAGTGCAGTCGTGGAAACAGTCGTCGGAATTCAGCACACCTACGGCGTCTCCGGTGTAGAGGCGCAGTCCCTTGTTCAATGCATCATACATCCCGCGATCAGGCTCGCTGACCAACTGGATCCGGTCTTGGGGATAGGACCCGACTATCGCCAGCGTTTCGTCCGACGATCCGCCGTCCACCACCACCAGCTCCCTGTTATCATGGTCTTGAGCAAAGAAGCTATCGATCGTATGCCTGATCGTCGCCGCAGAGTTCCAGCAGACGGTTAAGACCGAGATTTTCATGTCAACCCGAACCAAAGCCGCTTACTGTGCTGCAACGCGGATGCGATCCTCGTCAAGGCGCCGATGCTCGGATTCCCGCCTTACCGTTTCTAGGTCGGAGTGGACCATTTCCTGGACCATCGTAGCGAGCGACGTCGTTGCCTTCCACCCGAGAACGCGCTCCGCTTTCGCGGGGTCGCCGATCAGAAGCTCAACTTCGGTCGGTCTGAAATAGCGCGGGTCCACCTCGACCAGAACAGCACCTGATTTCACGTCAATGCCTTTTTCTTCGATGCCGGAACCAACCCATCGGATCTCGGTCCCGACTTCGTTGAACGCAAGCTCGACAAAGCGGCGGACCGAGTTCTTCACCCCGGTTGCAAGGACATAATCGTCGGGCACCTCATGCTGGAGAATTCTCCACATGCCTTCGACATAATCGCGGGCATGCCCCCAATCCCGTTCAGCCGACAGATTGCCGAGGTAGAGCTTGTCCTGAAGGCCGAGGCTTATCGCGGCAGCCGCGCGCGTGATCTTGCGGGTGACGAACGTCTCGCCGCGCATCGGGCTCTCGTGATTGAACAGGATGCCGTTGGAAGCGTGGATATCGTAAGCTTCGCGGTAATTGACGGTGATCCAGTAGGCATAAATCTTTGCTGCCGCGTAGGGCGAGCGAGGATAGAACGGCGTCGTCTCCCGTTGCGGGATCTCCTGCACCTTGCCGTAGAGTTCGGAAGTCGACGCCTGATAAAAACGCGTCTTCTTTGTCAGTCCGAGCAGCCGGATGGCTTCGAGGAGACGCAACGTGCCGATCGCGTCGGCATTCGCCGTATATTCCGCGGTCTCGAAGCTCACCTGGACGTGCGACTGTGCGGCGAGATTGTAGATCTCGTCTGGCTGCACTTCCTGGACGATGCGGATGAGGTTGGTAGCGTCGGTCATGTCGCCGTAGTGCAGCGACAGCCTTACGTCTTTTTCATGCGGATCTTGGTAGAGATTGTCAATGCGACCGGTGTTGAACGACGAGGAACGCCGTTTGATGCCGTGGACGTTATATCCCTTTGCCAAAAGAAGTTCCGCCAAATAGGCACCATCCTGGCCGGTGATGCCGGTAATGAGCGCGGTCTTCCTAGTCATTGTGCTTCTCCGAGTCGATACTACGATGCTCTCAACGATCAGCGTAGCCTGAGACTTATTGTACTCATTTCAAAAGCCTAGGCCAATTTTCTTTCAAAAGCCTGGCCTCATCTTCAAAACCTCGTCGCATCCCATCCTGTGCTCGTGAGTGGCGGGCTCACCGTACCGGCTGCCCTTCGCAGCTAGGTCAACGCGCACCAAATCCTGTCAGCATGGTTCGGATGGTACGAAACACAATCAGCACGTCGAGCCAAGGGGAGAAATTCTTGATGTAGTAAAAATCGTAGTGAAGTTTTTCCAAGACATCGTCCACAGCCGCAACGTGGCCCTGGTTGACTTGCGCCCATCCGGTAATGCCAGGGCGAACAATGTGCCGGTACCGATAAAATGGCAGCTCCGCCTGGTACCAAGTCGACAGTACGAGTGCTTCCGGCCGCGGACCGATCCAGCTCATCTCGCCGCGCAGGATGTTGAAGGCCTGCGGCAACTCATCGATCCTGGATTTTCTTAAGAACTGCCCCAATCGGGTGATACGTGTGTCGCCGGCCTTCGTGATGGCCGCTTCCTTCTCGTCGACAGCCGTGTCGCTGAGCGACATCGTTCGAAACTTGTAGACCTCATACGGATGTCCTCGATAACCCATTCGCTTCTGTCTAAATAGCGCCGGTCCAGGCGAATCGATCTTAACCGCAATCGCCACGAACAACAGCAATGGTGAGAAAACAACAAGCACAAATAACGCAGAAGCCCAGTCTATCGCCTGCTTTATTTTCAGGTAAGCCTGGTTTGGATTCAAGGAGCCTAGAGTGTTTTCAGAGAGATGCTCTATCTCTACCCTGCCTGTGAGCGATTCGCTGATTTGCTTGACATGATAGACCGGTGTTCCCGAGAGCGCGCGGTCGGCGATGTATCGCTCCCAGTTATCCGAAAGGTCGGCTCGAAGGTCGGCCACCACACCGGTCGCGTACTCGACGACCATGTCGGGTGAATGAATTCTGTGCCAGCTCACACCCGGTATGCTCTCCAGCCTATGGACGTCGCCGCCAGGAATTATCGCCAGCCGGTGTGCATCGAGCCTACGCGTGACCAGGCTCAAGCCAAAATACCACAATGTCGACTGAATGAAGCTCGCTGCAGCCTGGAACCGGCTATAATCGAACCTGAAGAAGAAAATGGTAGCGAACACCAAGCCGTAGGTCAGGGCGAAGGTCGGCAAAATGTAACCAGCCGCTGCGACTCCCGGGAAATTGCCGATGCGCTTGTAAAAGAAATAACCTGTCGTGTGCGCGATGAATGCTGCAAAAATCGTAGCCTGCATGTTCGATGACCAGATTACCCGGGGATCAACCGACATGCGGACCAGCGCCGGCAGCAGAATCGCGAATGTCAATCCGCCAAGCAGTTGAAAGCGCATCCGGAGCAGGAGGTGCCTTCGATTGGGTAAATGGATGGTGGTGGCGATCAATTTGAATCCCGCGAATCGGGCCCCATGAAACCTGGAAATTCACTGGACCGGATGCCGCCCTCGGCCAACGCTCGAATAGGCTATGCCTTCCTTCACGACGTCCTCGCCCCGGTAGACGTTTCGAAGATCGACCATCACCGGCGTCGCCATAAGTGCATGAAGCCGCTTGAGATCCAATGACCGAAACGCGTTCCACTCGGTGACGATGACGATCGCATGCGAACCGTCGGCCACAGCGTAGGCGCTTTCCCCGAATTCAATGCCCTCGATCATCTTGCGCGCCTGCTCCATGCCGACCGGATCATAGGCCCTGATCGAAGCGCCCGCGTCCTTGAGTGCCTGAATGATCGCCAATGAGGGGGCATCGCGCATATCGTCGGTGTTTGGCTTGAACGTAAGGCCCAGGATACCGATGGTCTTGCCGCGAACCGAGCCGCCGCAGGCCTCGACCACCTTGCGCGCCATCGCCCGCTTGCGCTGATCGTTTATAGAGACCGTCGTCTCGATAAGCCGGACCGGACTTGCCGCATCCTGCGCAGTCTTGACCAGTGCCAGCGTATCTTTCGGGAAACAGGAGCCACCGTAACCCGGCCCGGCATGAAGAAATTTTGCGCCGATGCGGTTGTCCATGCCGATGCCGCGCGCGACGTCCTGCACATCGGCCCCCAACCGCTCGCAGAGATCGGCAATTTCGTTGATGAAGGTGATCTTCATGGCCAGAAATGCGTTGCCAGCATATTTGGTAAGCTCAGCCGTACGGCGGCTCGTATAGAATATCGGCGCGGCGTTCAGCGAAAGCGGCCGGTAAATCTCGCCCATGACGGCTTTTGCCCGTTCGGCATCGGTTCCGACAATGATACGGTCGGGCCGCTTGAAATCCTCGATCGCCGATCCTTCGCGAAGAAACTCCGGATTGGAAACCACAGCAAAATCGGCAGCGGGATTTTGCTCGCGGATGATTCGCTCCACCTCATCGCCGGTACCGACGGGGACGGTCGATTTCGTCACCACGACCGTAAACCCCTTGAGTGCGCGACCAACTTCGGCGGCCGCGTCGTAAACGAAGGACAGATCGGCATGCCCGTCGCCACGCCGTGACGGCGTGCCCACGGCGATGAAGACGACATCCGATTGAGAAACCGCATCCGCCAGATTGTCGTCGAATCGCAAGCGACCTTGCAGGGTGTTGGTCGTGACGAGATCGTCGAGCCCTGGCTCGTAGATCGGTATCTTGCCAAGCTTGAGCATGGCAAGCTTTTCCGCATCACGATCGACGCAGCAGACCTGATGGCCAAAATCGGCGAAACAGGCGCCGGAGACGAGCCCTACATAGCCGGCACCAATCATTGTTATTCGCATATTGCGTACTCTCAATCAGCGCCGATGAGGCAACTTCGCCACACAGCGCGTATCCCATTAACAACGGCTACCGCACTCCCGGGTGAAAACCCGAGAGCCGATCCTACAACGATTTACATCGCCTCGCCGCGCCTTACGCTTGCGACTACGCGATGGCTACTAGATCCCTGGCATCCAGATCGACAGGGATCTCGCCATTCATGATGGCAACTAGAACCCGAGCCCTTCCGGCTGGATCAAGCCGGTCAAGGCGACCGATCGTTTCCGCGAGAGGGCCCGAAAGGATTCGGACCGAGGCGCCTGCTGCGAGGCCTCCACTGAAATCAAGCAGCCCGTCCTTACCGGTCAACGCAATGAAACGCTCTACCAGACCCGAGGGGACCGGCAAAGGCCGGTCGCCTTGCGTGACGAGGGAACGCACACCGAATGTTCCATTGACCGAGCGCCAACGTTGCAGCGCAACGTTAAGGGCGATGAACATATAACCGGGGAAATACGCCGCAGACCGGGTTTCGAGCCGCCGGGCATGACGCACGGTTTTCTCGCAGCGAGGCACAAACGGCTGAAATCCCTGGATCCGGAGATGCCGTTCGGCGACATGCTCCTTTCCGGGAAAGACGCTGGCCGCGTACCAGCGGGTTGCCGGCGCCGCGGTCGGCTCCGACGACAGGGTGGTCACGTTGCTCGTTGTTTTTTCCGCGCTACTCACGTGTCTTCCCTCGGCGTTCGGCGGCATGATTTCAGGTCAACGGTTACGACAGTGTGTGGATATCAGCAAGCAACCAAGCCACTAGAGTCAAGGCGGTTGGGTTAAGAATTTCCTACACATAGTCCAGAAATTTAGCTGTGCCTAAATAATCATCGAGCCGCTTTCTTTTTCAGCTGGCTCAGATGCTATGTCGAGCAATTTATTTCCATACGTAGGTGCTTGGTTACGCTGGTCGTGACGAATCGCCCGTTGGTTCTGGTACTTAGTCCGTCGACTTGAAGCTAATGTGACGGGCTCCGCTGCATGGCGTCGCGCTACAAGCCTGCCGCCAGCGAGAAGATCCTGCACGGCCATACCTACCGCGACGAAAAAGCCATTTCGATGGGTCGTCGTGGAGACCAGGTTACGATCAAGGAATGACCATAACATGGTGACAGCGATGCGATGTGCATTCCGCTTTTTTACCTCAAGCCGCTTGACCGGCGTTCACGAACGCTTCAACAGCGACCAGACAGCCGGCACCAAGCTCGCGGCCAGCGCAACCTTGATCAGATCACCGACGATAAAGGGCAACACCCCGAACTGCCAGGATTTTTCCGGGCCGATCAACAGCGCCAGCCAGGCAAAGCCCATTGCCATCATGACGATCTCGGCCACCAGCATGGCATTGAAGAGCTTGATAGGATGGCGATCCCAGCCACGGTCGGCAGCCCAGCCGACGATCGCCGCCATGACGACGAAGCCGGCTAGATAACCGCCGGTCGAACCGAGCATGTAAGCGATACCGATGCCCTTTTCGGGCGTGCTCTGGAAGACCGGAAGGCCCAACGCGCCCTCGGCCATGTAGAGAAGCAGCGTGGCGACGCCAAGGCGCATGCCGAAGGAGGCAGCGATCAGGAAGACGGCGAGCGTCTGCATCGAGATGTCTACCGGTCCGAGAATAACCTTCGTCTTGGCAGACAAGATCAGCAGCAACGTTCCGGCGATCGCCAGCAAAAGCTGTCCTGCCAGCCGGGCCGCGCCCTTTTCAGGCAAAGCGAGAGAAATGAGCGGACGCATCGTCGTTGTAATTGCCATAGTCTTCTCCGTTCCGGATTGCCGCCGAACGCGGCCTTGCGTTTTCCTATATTGGCTTCCGTGCTATGCGGCAATCGGTTTTGCCCTCGCCCCAAAAAAGGTCGCGACGTTCGCATGGCGCTGAAATTCGATACACGCTTCGATCCGGCCTATGGCCAGGGCGTAGCCGTTGCGCCTGGTATTCAACGCGTCACCGCCCCGAACCCAAGCCCGTTCACCTTTCACGGAACCAACAGCTATATCGTCGGGCGCGAGACGCTGGCGGTGATCGATCCCGGACCGGATGACGAGGCACATCTTCGAACACTGCTCGAAGCGATCGGGACCAGGCCGGTCAGCCATATCTTCATCAGCCACACGCATCGCGACCATTCGCCGCTGGCGGCTCGGTTAAAGCAGCATACTGGTGCGGTGGTTCTGGCGGAGGGCCGGCATCGCCCGGCGCGGCCGTTGCGCACCGGCGAGGTCAATCCACTCGATGCCAGCGCCGACACCGACTTTGTTCCTGATATCGCGCTGCCGGACGATATGGTGATCGACGGCGACGGCTGGGCGATCCGGACGGTGCTGACGCCCGGCCATACCGCCAATCACGCGGCCTTCGCGCTGGAGGGAACCGGCATCCTTTTCTCGGCCGACCACGTCATGGCGTGGGCAACCACGATCGTCGCGCCGCCGGACGGCGCGATGGCCGACTACATGACATCGCTCGATCGGCTGATCGAACGCGACGACCGGCTGCTGCTGCCCGGCCATGGCGGGCCGGTGACCGAACCGCGCAACTTCACGCGCGGATTGAAAACGCATCGCAAAATGCGCGAACGAGCAATTCTGGAGCGGATCAACAGCGGCGACCGGGCAATCAAGGACATGGTGGAGGCGATCTATCGAGACACCGACCCGCGCCTGCATGGCGCGGCCGGCCTGTCGGTGCTTGCCCATCTGGAAGACCTGGTGGCGCGCGGCCTGGTCCACACCGATGGCGCGCCGGCTATCGACGGCATCTATTCGCCGGCAAAGTAGTACCCTCCCGATATCATTCCGCCGGCGCCACGCCCACCTGGCCGGCGACTTCCTGGTCGAGTTCGGCAAGGAAGTCGGTGATGCGCGCTGCATTGTCGCCAAGGTCGTGGCGGCCGTAACGCGAGGCGGAGCGCATATCGACGATGACCACATCACCATCGTCGGTCACGCGGATGGCAACATCGGCGGGAAGGCCAAGCAGCAAGCTCTTGGCCAGCGCATCGACCGTCACGTCGCTTTGCCCTGCTGCGTCGGGAAACGGCGCCGTGAGCTGCCAGCCGCGCCGATCGAGCACGGTTTTGACCGCCTCCAGAACGCGATCGAAAGGCAAGGTGTAGCTGCGTCCGGTAACGAGCGGATAAGCTTCGATTTGCAGGCGCTGCTCGCCGGGCGTCGGCGGCAAAAGCTCGTTCATGTCCTTTGTCCGGGTAGAAATATCGAGCACCGGTGGGTCGTCCAAATCCGTCGAGATGTCGCGTAGCGGCGGATAGGTCGCCGCCCAATAGGCCGCGACGCCGTAAGGGATGAGCACCAGAACCGCCAGCAAGGCGCCGACGGTCAGGTCGTGGCCGCCGCGATCGCCGAAATTCCACAGTCGCGCAAAGGCAAACCCGGCGAACAAAAGCGCAAATGCGGCCAGCAGGGCGACAATGCAAAGCACCCACAGGAATGCGGGCGTCTCGACGAGGTCATAGCGGTGGCCGATGAAAGCGGTCAGCAGCAGGATCGCCGAAAACGCGCCGGCGCGCCGCGACCAACCGGCAGCCCTCGACGTTTGTCGCTCGGGAATTCCCGTCATTGTTTTCCGCGCTGCCCCAACCCGAACAAAGGCATAGTGCCTTTCAGCGGCGGCTTGAAGGCGAAAAGACGCCGCATCTCCGGTCAATCCGTCGGCAGGTGATAATCCCGGAACTGCTGGCGCAAGGTAATCTTCTGGATCTTGCCGGCAGCGGTGTGTGGAATTTCACCGACAAAAGCGACGTCGTCCGGCATCCACCACTTCGCCACCTTGCCGTCCATGAAAGCGAGGATGTCCGTCTTGGTCGGCTCCCTACCCGGCTTGCGCACGACCACGAGCAAAGGCCGCTCGCCCCATTTCGAATGCGGAATGCCGATGGCGGCGGCCTCCGCCACATCGGGATGGCCGACCGCGAGGTTCTCGAGCTCGATGGTCGAGATCCATTCGCCGCCCGACTTGATCACGTCCTTGGCGCGGTCGGTGATCTGCATATAGCCTCCGGGGTCGATATGCGCGACGTCACCGGTATCGAACCAGCCGTCTTGATCGAACTGTTCGGATCCGATGCCGCCATAATAGGCGCGCGCGACGGCCGGCCCGCGGACCTTGAGCCGGCCGAAGGTCTTGCCGTCCCATGGCAGTTCGTTGCCGGCGTCGTCCGTCACCTTCATTTCGATGCCGAACGGTGTAAAGCCTTGCTTCTGCTGGACGCCGAGGCGGGCCTCGCCCTTCAGCCCGGCGTAATCCGGCTTCAGGGTGCACAGCGTGCCGAGCGGCGACATCTCGGTCATGCCCCAGGCGTGGACGACTTGGACATCGTAACTGTCCTGGAACTTCGTCGTGAGCGCGCGTGGACAGGACGAGCCGCCGATGACGACTTTCTGCAGATAGGGCAGTTTCTTGCCCGTCTCTTCCAGATGCTGGAGGAGCATCATCCACACCGTCGGCACGGCGGCGCTGAAGCTCACCTTCTCGGCGTCGAGCAGCTCGTAGAGCGAAGCACCATCCATCTTGCAGCCGGGCATGACCAGCTTGGCGCCAATCATCGGCGCGCTCTGGGCAAGGCCCCAGGCGTTGGCGTGAAACATCGGCACGACCGGCAATATGGTATCGCGTGACGACAGGCCCATGGCGTCGGGCATCGCGGCGATCATGGCGTGCAGCACGTTCGAACGATGGCTGTAGAGGACGCCCTTCGGGTCGCCCGTCGTGCCCGAGGTGTAGCACATGCCGGCGGCGGTGTTTTCATCGAATGTCTTCCAGGCGAAGTTGCCGTCGGCTTCAGCAAGCCATTCTTCGTACGCAACCACATTGGGCAGCGCAGTCTCCGGCAAATGCGCCTCATCGGTCAGCACGATAACCTGCTTCAGCGACTTGACCGCGCCGGCGATCTTTTCGAGCAGCGGCAGGAAGGTCAGGTCGACGAAGATCGCCTTGTCCCCGGCATTGTTCATGATCCAGGTGATCTGCTCGGGAAAGAGCCGCGGGTTGAGCGTGTGATAGATGGCGCCGACACCCATGATGCCGTACCAGGCCTCGATGTGGCGCGCGGTGTTCCAGGCCAGGGTCGCGATGCGGTCGCCAAGCCCGAAACCGTCACGCTCGAGCCGCTCGGCGACCTTCACGGCACGACCATGGATTTCGGCATATGTGCTGCGCACGATCGGCCCCTCGATCGAACGCGACACGATTTCGCGGCTGCCGTGCTGCCTCTCGGCATTGTCGATCAGCTTATGGCAAAGCAGCGGCCATTCCTGCATCAGCCCGAGCATCTTGTTCCTCCCGTTATTTTGCCCCATTGTGGGACGAACCGGCGGATTGTCCAGCCAGGATCGGGCTGGAGCGGGGCATGGAGCCAATTGAGGCCGAATTCGCCACAATCCGGCCATGCTCGGCGTTAACGTTGATTAAAAGGTGGGGCGCGATTGGCGGATGAAAGAGGTTCGCATGGACGCGCAGCTCGACGACAAAGCCCTGGAAAATACGCTTGCCGAAAGCCTGGCCGATCTGGTGGCGACAGATGTGGCGCCGGCCGATCTGGTTCCCGGCGCCACAACCGTTTCCGAAGATGAATTCGTCGAGGTCGTTGGCGGCGCTCTCGAGGCGGTCGGCGGCACACTCTTGTTCAAGATGTGCGTCGAGAACGAGGGCGAAGCCCAGCACGTCGCCGCCGCATCGGTCGGCGATGCCGGCAATCGCCAGTTCCTGCTGCTCACCTTGCCGACCAGCGGTGGTGCGCTGAAGGTCGAGACCACCTCGAAAAGCACCAATCCGGTGGCCGGCATTGCCGCCGCGTATGCCGGGCTGATGGACGCTTTCCAGGCCGCCGCCTGATTTTAGGCGGGATACCGGAGGAAAGCGCAAGACTGCCACCCGCAGGCGATGCCCGCCGGTGGCGGGCAGGTCTTGCGCAACGCGCTTGCCAGACACATCTTGGGGTAGAGGCAAGGAGATCCGATATGGACCAGATCGCAAACCGGTCACCCGGCTTTCAGCAGAATCCGGGCAAGGTCATCACAGTCGAGCCTTACAAGGGCACCGTGACGGTGCGCGCCGGCGATGTCGTCATCGCTTCGTCCAACAAGGCCAAAGTGCTGACCGAATCGCCCTACCCCCCGGTTTTCTACATTCCGTTCGGCGACATCGACTTCAAACAGCTTGGCAAGACCGAACACTCGACCCATTGCCCCTATAAGGGCGATGCCAGCTATTGGAGCGTGCTGCCCGCCGGCGATGCAGGCAAGGATGCGATGTGGGCCTATGAGCGGCCGTTCGACGAGATGGCCGATATCCGCGACCACGGCGCGTTCTATCCGAACAAGGTGACCATCGAGGCCACGCCCGACTGATCAGTCGGTGGTGCCTTCATCGCCGACGCCGTCGGCATCGTCGAGACGCACGAAGGTGAGGCCCTTGGCCTTCAGCGCCAGAAGTCCCTGCACCACGCCTTCGCCGGCCGCATGGGTCGGCTGGTTGATGTGAGCGATGATGACGTCGCCGTCGTTCGCCGCGGCAATGCGCCGGGCGGTTTCTTTTGCGCCGAGCAATGAGCCGCCATCGCCGTTGATTGAGAATCCGGCGATCTTGAAACCAAGCTTGCGTATCATCGCGATTGCCGACGGGCTGTATTCGGCGGTTGCGCCGCGAAACCATTTCGGCGCCGGTTCGCCGGTCACGGCAAGCGCGGCAGCACCCGATTCGACCTCGGCCAGCACGGCCTCCGGGCTGCCGGCACTGCGAATGCCGTAGATCTTTTGCGGCGTGTCGACGGCCGGGACATGGCGGCCGCCATGGTTTTCCAATTCAAACAGTTCGGGATGCGCCCGCATGATCTCGACGGCGGCGGCGTTGTGCTTCAGCCAGATGCCGGTGACGAAAATGGTGGCAGGAATCTTGTTTTGCACCAGCGCCGAGAGAATCCGTGTGTCGGTCCTTCCGCCGCACGCATCGAGCGTCAGCGCGACGCGGCCGCCGCCCGCCTCGGCCTTGATGTGCAGCGTCGGTGCGACGAGCAACTGGGCGTTGCCAGGAGAAACAGCCCACAGCGATATCGCAATGGCGCAAAAAAACTTTTGGAACGGGCGCATCGATTATTTCCAGGTCGGCCGGATCAAAGTTGAAGCGGCGACCCCAAGACCGCCATCAAGGCGGAAATCGGGACGATGCCCCTGCAAAAGCGTCGGCAGGAGCAATTTGACCGCCGGTCTGACCTTTGGCAAGCGCGAGGTCACAATGCGTGCTCCACGTCCTTAACCTTACGTGAAAGGATCGCGAGCACCGCGTCGACCACCGCTTTGACCTCAAGTCGCCAGACGCAGCAAGCCTTGCTCGGATCGGGTCGGCGGCACACGTCCCTGGCTATGCACTCGCAAGGCATGGAGGGCCGCGGCGTAACACTGGCCACGCCGACAGGCCCCCAGACGGCCGGGTCGGTCAGGCCGAACAGGCCGACAACCGGCGTTCCGGCGGCGGCGGCCATGTGCATCGGGCCACTCTCGTTTCCCAGGAACAGGCGTGCTTGGCCGAGGACCGCCAGCAGCGTTGCCAGCGACAGCGCCCCGACCACGTTGACCACCGGCGAAGCGGCCTTGGCGACGATGCGCTCGGCAGATGCCCGTTCATCGGGGCCGCCGACAAGCAGGAAGTCCAACCCGGTCTGCCGCGAGATCTCGTCGATCGCCAGCGCAAAACGTTCCGGCTGCCATTGCCGCCCCCGGAAGCTCGCTCCTGCATGAACGGCTATGAAGGCGTTACGCCGGAGATGATGCCGGTCGAGAAGCGCCAATGCCCTGGCGGTCTCCAGCGGCAGCGGCCCAATCGTTGGGACCGGCGCACGCAACTCCACGCCAAGCGCCTCAAGCGGCGAAAGATAGCGGTAGAGATAATGCTGGCCACCAAAGCCAAACGGCTTGGCTAGGACGTTGGCGGGCTGGCGTTCCAGCCAGCGCAACGGTTTTTCGGGAGGATCATATCCGACGCGGGTCTTGGCGTTGACGAGCCTGACGATGATGCGTGAGGTTTTGGAATCGGCCAGGTCGATGGTCAGGTCAAACCTGAACCGGCGCAGAGCGCGCACCATCGCGTAAAGCTCGCTACCACGCTGCACCGGGGTGCCACGCATCCGTACGCGCCGGAACGCCACCACGTCCGAGGCGATGCCATGAGCCAACAGGAAACTGGCAAAGTTCGCCTCGCAAAGGAACACTATCCTGGCCTTTGGATATTGGAGGCGCAGGTTTCTGGCGAGCGCGGAAGCGAGGACAAGATCGCCGATGAATTTCGTCTGGAGGATGAGAATCGAGCGGACGTGCGTGGGCGGGTTCTGCAACATCTGTTTCTGGCACCGGGGCGGGTTCGGGGGCCGGAAACTGGGCAGAAACGATGTCGGGATTTGGAGCCGACAGACGCACGTTCGCGTGAATTCGGTTACAAATCGGCAAGGTCAGATGCCGGTGGACTCCTTAACTCCTATCCGCGGCCGTTCTTTCGCAGCCTGTACCGCCGCCTGCGCGGCGGCCAGCCTGGCGATCGGCACCCGGTATGGCGAGCACGAGACGTAGTCGAGGCCGACCTTCTCGCAGAAATGGATCGAGGCCGGGTCGCCGCCATGCTCGCCGCAAATACCGAGCTTGATGTCCGGTCGCGTTGCCCTGCCCTTTTCGGCCGCCATCCGCACCAGTTCGCCGACGCCCTCGATATCGAGCGACACGAACGGATCCTGCTCGATGATGCCTTTTTTCCGGTAGGTCTCGAGGAACGAGGCCGCATCGTCGCGCGAGATGCCGAAGGTGGTCTGGGTCAGATCGTTGGTGCCGAAAGAGAAGAATTCGGCCGCCTCGGCAATGATATGAGCGCGGATCGCGGCGCGCGGCAGTTCGATCATCGTGCCGGTAAGATAGTCGATCTTGACGCCGGTTTCCTCCATCACGCTCTTGGCGACGGCATCGATCCGCGCCTTGACGTAGTCGAGCTCCTTCGCCAGCCCGACCAGCGGCACCATGATTTCGGGGACCACCAGCGCGCCGGCCTTCCTGCCGGCCTCCACGGCCGCCTCGAAAATGGCTCGTGCCTGCATCTCGGCGATTTCGGGATATGAGACGGCAAGCCGGCAGCCGCGATGGCCGAGCATCGGATTGAACTCGTGCAACGCTTCGGTGCGCCGCCGCAGCTTGTCCGGCGACACATTCATGGCGGCGGCGACCTCGGCCACCTCCTCCTCGGTCTTCGGCAGGAATTCGTGCAGCGGCGGATCGAGCAATCGGATCGTCACCGGCAGCCCGGCCATGATCTCGAACAGCTCGAGGAAATCCGAGCGCTGCATCGGCAACAGCTTGGCCAGCGCCGTTCGCCGATCCTTTTCCGTATCGGCCAGGATCATCTCGCGCATAGCAACGATGCGGTCGCCGTCGAAGAACATGTGTTCGGTGCGGCAAAGACCGATGCCTTCGGCGCCGAAGGACCGCGCCATGCGCGCATCCAGGGGCGTCTCGGCATTGGTGCGCACCTTCATGCGGCGCGCGCCGTCGGCCCACTCCATGATGGCGGCGAAATCGCCCGAGAGTTCCGGCTGCAGCATCGGTACCGCGCCTTTCAGCACCTGGCCGTTGCCGCCGTCGATGGTGATGATATCGCCCTTGCGGAACGTCGATCCCATCGCCATCAGCGTGCCGGCCTTGTAGTCGACGCGCAGCGAGCCGGCGCCCGAAACGCAAGGCTTGCCCATGCCGCGCGCCACAACAGCGGCGTGGCTGGTCATGCCGCCGCGCGTCGTCAGGATGCCTTCGGCCGCATGCATGCCATGGATGTCTTCGGGGCTGGTCTCGATGCGCACCAGGATCGCCTTGCGGCCTTGTGTCTTGGCCTCCTCGGCGTCGTTCGAGGAAAACACGATTTCGCCGGTGGCAGCACCTGGCGATGCCGGCAGGCCGACGCCGATGATATCGCGCGCCGCCTTCGGATCGATCGTGGGATGCAGCAACTGGTCGAGCGAGGCCGGATCGATGCGGGCGACGGCCTCCTCCTTCGAGATCAGCCCGTCCCTGGCCATGTCGACGGCAATCTTCAGCGCTGCCTTGGCGGTGCGCTTGCCTGACCTGGTCTGCAGCATCCACAATTTGCCGCGCTCGATGGTGAATTCGAGATCCTGCATGTCTCGGTAATGTTTTTCCAGGCGGTCGGAGATGCTGACGAAAGCCTGGAAGGCGTCCGGCATCAGTTTCTGCAGCGACGGCTTGTCGGAGCCGGCGGCAATGCGCGCCGCCTCGGTGATGTTCTGCGGCGTGCGGATGCCGGCAACGACATCCTCGCCCTGCGCATTGACCAGGAACTCGCCGTAAAGCTGCTTTTCGCCGGTCGAAGGATTGCGGGTGAAGGCAACGCCGGTGGCCGAAGTGTCGCCCATATTGCCGAAGACCATGGCCTGAACGTTGACCGCCGTGCCCCAGCTTGCGGGAATATCGTGCAGGCGCCGGTAGGTGATGGCGCGGTTGTTCATCCAGCTGGAAAACACCGCACCGATGGCGCCCCACAGCTGCTCGTTCGGATCCTGCGGAAACGGTTTGCCGAGCTCCTCCTCGACCTTGGCCTTGTAGAGCGCGATCACGCCTTGCCATTCGATGGCCGTCAGCTCGGTGTCGAGCTCATGGCCGAGGCCGCCCTTCTGGTCTTCGAGAATTTCCTCAAAGACCTCATGGTCGAGGCCCATGACGACATCGGAATACATCTGGATGAAACGGCGATAGCTGTCATAGGCAAAACGCGCGTCGCCTGAATCGGCGGCCAGGGCTTCGACCGTCTCGTCGTTGAGGCCGAGATTGAGCACGGTGTCCATCATGCCGGGCATGGAAGCGCGGGCACCGGAGCGCACCGACACCAAAAGCAGTTTCGAGGGATCGCCGAAACGGCGCCCGGTCAGCCGGCCGATATGGTCGAGGGCGACCGCAACATCCGCTTCCAGCGAGGCCGGATACGCGTGGCCGTTGGCGTAATAGGCGTTGCAGACCTCGGTGGTGATGGTGAATCCTGGTGGCACCGGCAGGCCCAGGCTGCACATTTCGGCAAGATTGGCGCCCTTGCCGCCGAGCAGATTGCGGTCGCCGGCACGGCCTTCCGCCGCTCCATCGCCAAAGGTGTAGACCCATTTGGTCATGCTTGCTCCCCGGTTGCAGGAGATTGGAAATACTGACAAATCGAGCGATATGATGCTGCAGTGCGAAAGGCAAGGCATCGACCAAGCCGGCCGGCCTCTACAATCGATTAAGGAAAACCGGCGCCGAAAAGACTTGCTTTTTGGAAAGCTTTGTTGTAGAACATATCGAGAACAAAAGGCAGAGCGATGAGAATGACCGGAAAGCTCGATTATCTGGAAATGCCAGCGACGGGCGGAACGCTGGACAGCGTGAAGGCTTTCTACAGCGCGGCCTTCTCATGGTCGTTCACCGATTACGGGCCGACCTATTCAGCTTTTGCCGAAGGGCTGGACGGCGGTTTTCAGGCGGATGGGCAAGATCCGCCGGCCAAGCCGCTGCCCGTGCTCTATTCCGAAAGGCTGGAGGAAACATTGAGCGCCGTCGAAAATGCCGGCGGCACCATCGTCAAGCCGATCTTTTCATTCCCCGGCGGCAGGCGGTTCCATTTCGTCGATCCGGCCGGCAATGAAATGGCGGTGTGGGGTGAATAGATCCGTTCAAACTAGCGATTTGCAAAACTGGTGGATCGGTCGCGCATAGTCGGCATTGAGCTTTCTCCCGGCTCGTCCTATAAGGCCGCGCGCACAGCGGGCAGGCTCCGGCTGTTGGGGCGTCGCCAAGTGGTAAGGCATCGGTTTTTGGTACCGACATTCCCAGGTTCGAATCCTGGCGCCCCAGCCAGTTCTCCAATTCTGACGATCCCCCGAGTCGTAATCTCAGTTGCAGACACCTTGGTCGCGGACTGGTATCTGCGGTATCTGTCCACAACAAATTGGTGTCTCCGGCAGAGAGCGCGATCCGGCTGGCATCTTAGTTTAATGTCGGCTCAATTGGCCGGCAGTCAAATGCATCTTGTGGAGAAAAGCAGTTTTTCTGCCCCGGTTCGGCGTTCGATCTTATAGTCTAGACTTTTATAATCCAAAACATCAGATTTTTTCGCTCTTCTTCAGATAAGTCAGCGACCTCCAACGCTTCTCTAGTAGCAACCAGCGCAATTATAAAACTAATTTTAATTAAAATGTAATTTATTTTTAAACATCAGCGATCATATTACCTTGTACTGCCATCAACAAGTATAATGTCGCAGAAATATCAATAAGCATCTCTCGGAAAACAGCGTGGGCATCTCTGCATTTAAATTTGTTTTTTATCTCACAATGTCGACTATCCGTAAGTATATTTTTCGCCGCAACGTGAGAATCCTGCCGCCGATCAATCATTCTATCAGGGCGTGCAGGTATGTGATTTGGCGCTAATATACACCTTCTAGTAGGCAGACATCCGCGGGGCGCTATCGAATCAAAATGAGGGATTATGGATGGCGACTCTCCATTACACGTCGGGCGGATCCGGCACGGACATTGCAAAAGCCGGATTCAATCTGGCTAGCGTGCAATATGTTGACCAGGTCAATGAGCTGCCAGAGGGCATGAAAGGCTTGGTCTATCTCGACGAGGCCAACGGCGTAACCCAATCCTTTATCGACAAGGTTACTCCTTTCCTCGGCAATCCGAACGTATTTGGGTTCTTCCTAGTTGACGAGCCGGATCCCACCGGCCAATGGGGCACTTACGCCTCCGCCGCGAATCTGAAGGCAGAATCCGACTGGATTCATGAGCATTTTCCAGGCGCCAAGACCTACATCACAATGATGAGCTTGGGGACGTCGGCGAATCCGGATTTTAGGGGCACGTACAATCCCGCCAATACGGGTATCGATTACTACGGCATAGATGTCTATCCCGTCCGCACGGATGGCCCGGTCGACTACAACATGATCGATAAATTCGTCGCCGCCGCTCAGGCATCGGGCATCCCGACGAGCCAGATCGTTCCGGGCTACCAGGCGTTTGGAGGTGGCGAGTATAACACCGACATGGGTGGCAAATATGTGGTGCCCACCGCCGCCCAGATGGAAACCATGATGGAGCACTGGGCCAAGCTGGTTCCGTCACCCGCCTTCGACTACGCATACGCCTGGGGTTCACAGCGAGGCGACACAGCGTTGGAGAGCTCTTCGGAACTGCAGGCCGTTTTCCGGGAACACAACCTTGCAACGACGGGGACCACTCCGCCTCCCGTCGACACAAGCGACACCTTGTACGGCACCAGCGGCGACGATGTGTTTCACGGGGCCGGCGGCCACACGATGATCGGCTATGGCGGCAATGACACCTATTATGTCGATGATGTCCGCGATAAGGAGATTGAGGCTGCGGGCGGCGGTACCGACAAAGCATTCGCCTCCGTAAGTCATGCGCTTGAGGCCGGATCGGAAATCGAACTTCTCGCCACCAACAGCCCGTCCGGCACCACGGCCATCAACCTGACCGGCAATGCGTTCGCCCAGACCATCCAAGGCAATGCCGGTGCCAATGTCATCAACGGTCTCGGCGGAGCCGACACGATGGCCGGCTATGGCGGCAACGACACATACTATGTCGACAATGCCGGCGACAAGGTGATTGAGGCGGTGGGCGGCGGCACCGACAAAGTGCTCAGCGCGGTGAGCTATGCCCTTTCCGCTGGCTCGTCGATCCA
>NZ_JAMYOT010000038.1:0-47873 GCF_040320005.1 Mesorhizobium sp. M0816
CCCTCCCCCCTGTCTTGCGTTGGCCTCCCCCCCCCCCCCCCCCCACCCCCCCCCCGCCCCCCCCCCCCCCCCCCCCCCCCCCCCCCGGCAGGTGAGGTCGCGAAAGTCCTAGTGGGAATCACGAGGCGCGCCGTTGCCGCGAAAGGTCCGCCAGCCGGAGAACATCGAGGAGATGATCGACTGCTTCGACATGATGTCCTCGCGCACCGCGGCATAGATATGGATGATCACGAAGCAGATGATCACCCACATGCCGAGATGGTGCCAGGTATGCACGTCCTGACTCTGACCGAGAAGTGGGATGACCCAGCTCGAGAACAGGTCGTACTGCCAGGACCCCATGCCGGCCCCCTCGCCGTAGAGCGCCAGTCCGGTCACGATCATGAAGATGGTGAACCAGACGAACAGGAAGTGCATGGCGAGCGTCGCGAGCGGGTTGTGCCCGGAACACTTCATCGGCTCGCTCACCAGCATGGCGTACCAGAGCACCTCGTGCCAGAGCTCCTTCCAGAACCGTCCGTTCCAGACAGGCGGGAGGAATATCTGCCGGGAATGCTCGTTGCCGGCGAAGACCCAGTAGATGCGGAATGCGAAGCCGACGATCAGGACATAGCCCGCAACGAAATGCAGGTAGCGTATCCAGCCGAAGAGGAAACTGGAACTCGCCTCGCCGCCAACCGCCGGCGGCGGCGAGCCGATCAGGTAGCCGGTGCCGGCAAGCATGAGGATGGCGAAGGCATTGACCCAGTGCCAGAGGCGCAGCGGCGCCTCGTAGACATAGACCCCTTCTTCGCCATGCGGAGTTTGGCTCGCGCTCATGGCCGCCCCCTAGCCGCCGAACACGAGCGTAGCGCCCGAGCCGGCAATGACCATGCCGAGCCCGGCGCGCGCCCAAGGCGACGACGCGAGCCTGAGGCCGATGCCGGTGCCGGCCAGATGCAGCGCCGCGGTCGAGAGCGTGAAGCCGGCAATATAGGCAAGTGCCGCGCCGGTCGTCTCGCTCGCATGGGCATGGCCATGGAAGAGGGCGAAGAACCCGGCAAGGCCGATGCCGAGCATGCCGGGAAGGCCGGCACCGGCGACGATCATGATGCCGAGAGCAAGCACGGATAGCGCGATCATGCCTTCGACCGCTGGCAGGCGGATGCCGGCAAAGGCCAACGCCGCACCCGTCATCATCATCGCCACGAAGGTTGCTGGGCCACCAGGACCCGCGACGGCATGGCCACCGCCGACCAGACCCCGACCGCCGCCATGGCGAGAAGGTGGTCGAGTCCCATCAGCGGATGGGCGATGCCGGCGGCGAACCCGTCGGCATGCCCTGCGCCGACATGGGCGAGCGCCGGGCTGGCAAGGACCGCGAGCGAAGCTGCGGCGCCAAGTTTCAGGATAGCGTGTCTCATTTCGATTCCTCCCCTAGCGCACTTTGACATTGGCAAGTTCCTGTCCGTCCGGACCCATGACATGGGTCGAACAGGCAAGGCACGGATCGAAGCTGTGGATCGTCCGCAGGATCTCGACCGGCTCCTCCGGCCGCTCCACCTTGGTCTCCATCAGCGACGCTTCGAAGGCGCCGATATTGCCGGCATGGTCGCGTGGCGAGCCGTTCCAGGTGGTCGGCACGACGCATTGGTAGTTTTCGATCCGGCCGTTCTTGATGCGTATCCAGTGGCCCAACGCCCCGCGCGGCGCTTCGGTGAAGCCGACCCCCTTGACTTCGGCGGGCCAGGACTTCGGATCCCATTTCTGGGTATTGGCCGTCGAGCTGTCTCCAGCCTTGATGGTGGCGATCAGCTTGTCCATGAAGTAGACCTGCTTGCGGGCCGCCCACTGTGCTTCCAGCGCGCGCGCAGCGGTGCGGCCGAGCGTCGAGAACAGCCCCGTCAGCGGTACGCCGAGTGCCCGCAGCGTCGAGTCGACCTGCTCCTTGATCTCCTCGTGGCCCTGGACGTAGCCGACGACATAGCGGGCGAGCGGCCCTACCTCCATCGCATGGCCGCGCCAGCGCGGCGCCTTGATCCAGGAATATTTCGCGCTCTCGTCGATTTCGCGGATGTCGGTGCGCGTGCCCTTGGCATTCGGCCCGAGCTGATAGTTCGGCTCCGTGATACCATCCCATGGATGCAGGCCCTTCGCCTCGTCCGGGTATTTGTACCAAGAGTGGGGCACAAACTCCTGGATCTGCTCGGGATCGCGCACGTCAACGGGCAGCACCTCTTTGAGGTTGCCATCGATGATCGCGCCCTGGGGCATCATCAGGTTGGCTGCCGAATAGTCGTTGGCTTTGTCGGGGATGTCGCCATAGGCAAGAACGCTCTTGCCCGACAGCCCGCCGCCATAGAGCCAGCCCTTGTAGAGACTGCCGATCGCGATGATGTCGGGGATGTAGACGTTGTCGACGAAGGCGATGGCGCGCTCGATGACGCTGCGGACGTAGTTCAGCCGCTCCATGTTGATCGGCGCGCCGGCCGCCATCTCACCGTCGATGTTGATCGCACAAGGCACGCCCCCCACCAGCCAGTTGGGATGGATGTCCTTGCCGCCGAAGATCGTGCGCGTCGTCATGATCTCCTTCTGGAAGTCAAGCGCTTCCAGATAGTGCGTCACCGCCATCAGATTGGCCTCCGGCGGCAGCAGATAGGCCGGGTTGGTCCAGTAGCCGTTCTTGAACGGCCCGAGCTGGCCGCTCTCGACGAACTTCTTCAGCCGGTTCTGGATGTCACGGAAATAGCCCGGCGAGGACATCGGGTGGCTCGGCGAAACCGCCTGCTGCAGCTCCGACGTCGCCTTCGGGTCGGCTCTCAATGCGTTAACCGGATTGACCCAGTCGAGCGCGTGCAGGTGGTAGAAGTGGACCAGATGATCGTGCACCTGCAACGAGAGCTGCATGATGTTGCGGATCGAATTGGCGTTCTCCGGGATTATGATGCCCAGTGCGTCCTCGACCGCACGCACCGAGGTGAGCGCGTGCGTGCCGGTGCACACGCCGCAGATGCGCTGGGTGAAGGCCCAGGCGTCGCGCGGGTCGCGGCCTTTGAGGATGACCTCGAGCCCGCGCCACATGGTGCCGGTCGAGACCGCGTTGCGGATGATGTTGTTCTCGTCGATGTTCACCTCGCAGCGCATATGGCCTTCGATCCGCGTGACCGGATCGACGACCACGCGCTGGCCGGAGGTGTCGAGATTGAAGCCGTTCGGCGTCTGGATGACCATCACTTGTTCCCTCCCTTTTCGCGCATCCGCTTGACCACGCTCGCCGCCGCATGCGCGGCCGCGGCGGCGCCGATGAGGGTCGCGGCCGTCGTGCCGATCCTGTCGGCATCGGCCTCGATGCCGAAGCCGTGGACGCGGGTCAGGCGGCTGTAGAAATCGCCCTTGTCCCAGAAGCCGTCCTCGGAGCAGCCGATGCAGGGATGGCCGGCCTGGATCGGGAAGGAGAGGCCGCCGTTCCAGCCCACCGTCGAGCAGGCGTTGTAAGTGGTCGGTCCCTTGCAGCCGACCTTGTAGAGGCAATAGCCCTTGCGCGCGCCCTCGTCATCGAAGGACTCGACGAACTGGCCGGCGTCGAAATGCGGGCGCCGATAGCATTTGTCGTGGATGCGCTGGCTGTAGAACATCTTCGGCCGGCCCTGCCGGTCGAGCTCTGGGAATTTTTCAAAGGTCAGGATGTAGGTGATGACGGCCGTCATCACTTCTGGGATCGGCGGGCAGCCGGGAACCTTGATGATCGGCTTGTCCGGCAGGCCCGGAACCTTATGGACGGGCGTGGCCCGCGTCGGGTTCGGCCGCGCGGCCTGCACGCAGCCCCAGGAGGCGCAGGAGCCCCAGGAGATGATCGCCTTGGCGTTGGAGGCGGCATGGTTGAGCTGGTCGACGAAGGGCTTGCCGCCGATGATGCAGAACATGCCGTCCTCGTTGAGCGGCGCATTGCCTTCGACCGCGAGGATGTAGTTGCCCTTGTACTGTTCGACGACCTCGTCGACGATCGCCTCGGCCTGATGGCCGGCGGCCGCCATGAGCGTGTCGTCATAATCGAGTGAAAGCATCGACAGCACGACGTCCTTGGCGAGCGGGTGCGCCGAGCGGATGAAGCTTTCGGAGCAGCAAGTGCATTCAAGCCCGTGCAGCCACAGCACCGGAATGCGCGGCTTGGACTCCATCGCGTAAGCTATTTTCGGCGCAAAGGCCGGTCCAAGGCCGAGGGAAGCCGCCGTCAGGCTGCAGAATTTCAGGAAACTTCGGCGGGTGATCCCCTGTCGGCGCATGACCTCGTAGAATGTTTGTTGCATCAGGCCTTCCTCCACAGGCGGCGGCGTCTCCTGGTGCCGCGGACATGCGAAGGCGGAGCAAGTCCGATGCCAGAGTTAAAAAGCCGAATAAATTCAAAACTCAGATGCTCTTCGAGGCGTTGACTTGTTCCGGTCGCCGGCAAAGGAGTGGAAACCGGGCTGGCAGATTTCGAACAAAGTTTCCGCGATGCGGCGAGACGAGCGAAGAGGCCTGGCGGCGGGTGCCGACGGGATTTCGGCGGGCCTCGACCGACCTCGCCCAGAGCCACGCGCGGCTTGTCAGGACGGCCGAGCAGATCGCGCTTGGCCTGCGCGGCTACAGCAGACTGGGAATCGCGGGATTTGCACCATCTACTCGTCGCCGCTTGCGTTGAAACCGCTGTTGTCGGGTTTGTCGCATCCGCGACACGGTGATGTTCGGCCGCGCGCCGCCGCACTCGCAGCTAAGCCGTTGAATAAAATGCAGACTGGTTTGTCTGAGGCTGCACGTGCCGCGGTCGTGACCGGTCTTTCATTGCGTGAGGCCGAACGTGCGATTGCAGCTCCTGCCGCCGCGCAAAGAGAGGTTCAAGATTTGTGCCAACTGCGCTTGGCCGGCAGGTGGCATAGAGCGGCGCCTGAGAATGAAAGTGCCGGCCGCCCAGCCTTCATAGCCGTTCCTCCTTTGTGGCGTGACGGCCCGAAAGTCGCCATCGCGTCAGATGTTCATCAGGGTTCGGCATAGCCGGGGCTCGTCCGGCGACAGTCATGGCAGCGACTTCGCTTCTGGAGCCGCTCATCCGGCCGATAAGAACACATGCGCGTCCTAAGCCGTAATTGATCCGCCGGAGCTGACCAAAGCCACCTTGCTCTGGGTTGCGGCAATGGCGATTGCAGGCGAGAAGCCGAGAAGAACCGATGCCGCGAGGAGTCCTGAGGCCATCCGTCCACGAGACGTCACCAGGGAACGAAGTATTGCGTTCCGCGTTACACTACCGTATATACGTCCGCAGCACAGGAGCGCGCCATGGCCACCACAGCCACCAGGAAGGAAACACCCGTCTCGATGCGGTTTCGCGACGATGATCTCACCATCATCGACCGCGGCGCGGAGCTGCTCGGCCTGTCGCGCACGGAGTTCATGCGGCGCGCCGCGCTGCACGAGGCGCAGACGGCCATCCTCAACGAAACCGTCATCCGCGTGTCCCCGGAAGCTTATGACGCCTTCATGCAGGCGATCTCAGCCCCCGCCGCTGCGCCCCCGCCGAAGGCGGCCGAGCGGCTGCGTCGGTCCCCGCCCTGGGACCGCTAGGTGGCGCTTTCAGGCATCGAACTCCTCGACGACGCGCACCGCCTCGACAGCTTCGATTGCGGCAAGCCGGCGCTGAACGCTTGGCTGGCCGGCTTCGCGCGAACGAACCAGGTCCGCGGCTTTACCCGGGTCCTGGTCGTTCACGATGAGGGAACAGTCGTCGGCTATTACGGCCTCGCGCCGGGCGTGATCCAGCCAAACAGCGCACCGCGCGCCATCCGCACCGGACGCCCGCCCGATCCGATCCCCTGCCTGTTGATTGGACAACTCGCCGTCGACCATCGCTATGCCGGACAAGGCATCGGCAGCGGCCTGGTCAAGGACGCGCTGCATCGCTGCGTCGCCGGCGCCGACATCGTCGGCGGCCGCGCAGTGGTGGTGCGGGCGATCGACGCCGAGGCCGAGCGCTACTGGCAGAGCTGGGGCTTCATTCCCGCGCGGGACAATCCGTCGGTGCTCATGCGCTCGATCCAGGACGTGGGCCTCTGGCTGGCCGACAAAGGCCGCTAGCTCCACGCGCGTAGCGCCTCCCGTAGCGGCAGCGTCCGGGCGCGCCGGCCTGCAGCCGGATGACGATCCCTCACGCAGGGCCAGAGGGAGACGGCGGTCAGAGCGAGGAAGCTAGCAATAATCTGGGCGACTGGGCTGCCTACCAGGTCCCGTCTCGTGAAGGCGCTAGAGGATACTGGATCCAGCCGCCAAAGACCGGGAGATGGCGCGACGCGCGGACTTTGGGATGATAGTCTGGGACGGCGCATCGCCCGGCACGGCCGTCAACGTGCTTCAGCTCGCCATCGCGAACAAGCCGTGCGTCATTTGCGATCTGGCCAGGGGCAGCATGGCGACTACGTACAATGTGGGAGACTGGTGCGCCATGCTCCGCGATGCCGGTCCAGACATTCGGCGCGCCAAGCCGAAGCCCGCATGGCCCCGGACGAGCGCCTGGCGTTGCCGGGATGATGTACGCGCGGTCCCGGCGGGTTCGACCCGATAGGCTTGATCCGGCCCCGCCCCCAACTCCACTTGTATGAACGGCCGGGGCCGGCCCTTTTCGAAACCGGCCCACCGCCGCGTGACGTTTGCAGGATGATCGTCTTGACCCGTCTCGCATCTGAAGCGGGTGCAAGCCTGCCGAACATTCCGGCTGCTTGGTCATCCAACCTGGCTGCGAGGCATCGCCACCGTGGGGGTGGCGTTCGCTGCCAGTCGGCTCCGATCTCGAAACCGCTGCGCCGCCATACCGAACACGCAACTCGGTTTAAGCGCCAGGCTGCTGTTCGAGGTATTGACGACCCAGGCGACATGACCGGAAAGGCTGGCGGGGTAAGCAGCTTCCATCGATCCGGCGGCATTGCGGATGTGGCTGGCGATGGCGGCCTGAGTTCTTGTCCATCTGCCGCATAGCGGGTGGTCAGGTGCTGGCCGAAGCATTTGTCTCTCAAGGTCACCCCTTGGAAATCCAGCACCAGCGGCTTGTCGGGACAAGATAGATGCTATCGGGATTTGGCCGCCGCAGCCGCGAGCATCGCTTCTCCCATCCCATTGACGCCTCGGGCATTCAGCATTTCACCAGCGTTCTGAATGTCGCGCACCTCTTTGTTCTGGCTGAGTTTTGATTTACCAACCAGGCCGGTGATCTCGATTTCCAGGGCGACGATCCCCTTAACCATCGTGTCAATGAAGTCCTTCGGCGCGTCGCCCATCTTCCACGGGGCAGGCTGCGAGGCTTCATGCATGTGAGTGAGCTTCGCCACGTTACGGCGCACATAGCGCTCATCATCCCGGACAGTGATGCGTCCGTGGGCGTGGACGACGAGATAGTTCCATGTGGGCACCTGCTTATGGAATTCATGCTTGCTTGGATACCAGTTCGGCGAGATGTAAGCGTCGGCCGCACGGAAGATAACGAGGACTTCATCGCCATTGGCAACTTCCTCCCAGACTCGATTTTTGCGTGCAACATGGCAATTGAGGAGGCCTTTGTCTCCCTTCGAGCGGTCAAGCTCGAAGGGAATGTGGTTCGCGTCGAGTGTGCCTTTGCTGTGGGTGACCAGGATACCGAGCGGATGTCTCTCGATTAGGTCAAACAGGGTGTTCTGATCGGGGACGGCAAAATGGGGCGGAACGTACAACGGTGGATCTCCTGTCGCGAATGGGCGGTCGTTAGCGAGCGGCGGTGTCTTGCGGAACGGGCCCGGGCATCTTTGTTGCCGGCGAAGAGGGCCCCGGATCTCGCTGTCCACCACGCTCAAGAACTGCCATCGAGAAGTGGGCAGGCAGATCAGATGCCGCCGCGTAGGAGTGCGGTTGGTCAGTGACAAGCCGCACACTCTCGCCTTGGCTCAAAATTACTGCGTGGGTACCCACCACGACACTTAGGGACCCCTGAGTCACCGAGATCAGCTCGCGCGTATCCGGACTATGAGCATCTGAGGAAAACACGTCGCCCGGCATAATGGCCCAGCTCCACAGTTCGAACATCGTTCGTCCCGAGATCGATGAATGAAGTTGTGCAAAGCTTCCTTTAGCGCTTGTCCAAAGCGTCCTCGTCTCTGTCCGCTCAATAGGAAGGCGAACTGTGGAAGGATGGTCATTCAACAAATCGGCCACCGAAAGCGAAAACGCCGCCGCCAGTCGGCAAAGTATGCCGATGCTGGGGTTCGCCTTGCCTTGCTCCAGCGTGACGACGGTTCCCTTGGATAAGCCGCTCAGTTTTGCCAGTCGATCCAGGGTCAGGTTTTGGTCGCGCCTCAATTGTCGGATCCGAACCGCTATCGCTTGGCCAAGCACCCGCTCGGGGTCCAACGCTGTCGTAACATCGGTCATTATATTGACTTAGTGCCTCGACTCACTTATACGGTCAATATAATGACCGGCCTGAAATCGTGCAACTGCCCCGTTAGCGAGGAAATGACCGATGCGTTTTGAAACGAAGGCGATCCATTGCGGCCGAGCTGTCGACGCTTCCACGGGAGCGGTGTCCCTGCCGCTGCACACCAGCACGACGTTCCAACGTAGCGTCGACGGCTCGTTTCCTTCCGGATTCGAATACACCCGGGATGGAAATCCGACACGCAACGCGTTCGAAATGGCCATGGCCGCGCTCGAGGGCGGAGAAGATGGCATTGCCTTCGCGTCGGGCATGGCTGCAATCGCTGCAGTCTTTGAGAGCCATCCGTCGACGGGTCGGATCGTTCTGCCGGATGACATGTATTTCGGCATTCGTTCGCTGATTGACGAGACCGACATTGGGTCTCGCTTCGACTTTGCGGCCGTCGACATGCGCGATCTGGATGCCGTGCGCGCCGCGGTCACGTCGAAGCGGACTGGCCTCGTCTGGGTCGAGACGCCGTCAAACCCGATGATCCGCGTTGTCGACATTTCGGCCATCTGCAAAATCGCGCACGAGGCTGGCGCCTTGGCCGTAGTGGACAACACGTGGGCAACTCCAGTGCTTCAACGGCCCCTCGAAGTTGGGGCGGACGCGGTCGTGCACTCGGCGACAAAGTACATCGGCGGCCACTCGGACTTGATGGCGGGCGTCGTCATTGTCCCGCACTCGTCACCCCTCGGTCGCCCACTGCGGATGGTCCAGAGACACAAGGGCAGCGTCGCAGCGCCATTCGACTGTTGGCTGGCATTGCGGGGCCTGCAGACATTGTCGGTACGCATGCGCGCGCATTGCGAAGGCGCCCAGAAGGTTGCTGAGGCTTTGGCGTCTCATCCGCGTGTCGAAAAAGTACTTTTTCCTGGCCTGCAAACTGATCCGGGACACGATCTCGCTAAGCGGCAAATGAGCCATTACGGAGCGATGCTATCCTTTATCGTCAAAGGCGGAGCCGATGCTGCGATGGCCGTGGCCGGCCGCCTCGAGGTTATTGCCAGGGCGACAAGCCTTGGCGGGACGCACTCTCTGATTGAGCATCGCGCATCCGTCGAGGGTGCCAAGTCCAAGGCGCCAGGCGGATTACTGCGAATGTCAGTGGGACTTGAGCATCCTCAGGACATTATCGATGATCTGATGCAGGCCCTAGGCGGAACCTTCAAAGCGGCAGCCGAATGACGCGGGTGCAAGAACTCTGGCAGCGCTTTACGTGGCGGCTGGCGCAGCAATGCGGCCTGCTACGGTTGGGCGCCTAGATCAGGCAAAGCATCTTCGACGATGCTTAGATTTCGATCGAAAATCTCGGTGTCGGATGCGTTGGCGCGGAGAGACCGCACCTTGTTCAGGATCGCCGCAACCGCCGCTTCAGGCCTGGCGATGCGGCTCGACCTTTTCGAGGAAACCGCCGGTCTGCATCAGCTCGGCGATCTTCTTGTGCGCGACTAAACGGTCGAGACCGTCGAGCTCGCCCCAGACCGCCTAGCGCTCCGGCGTCACCTCCAGCCCGGCGAGAAAGTCCTCATTGTCCTTGAGGCTCACCGCCGCATTGACGGTGAGGATATTGACCGGCGGCAGCCGGTGGCGCTTGCCGGCCTCGAAATCATTGAAGTCATGCGCCGGCGTGATCTTGACCGCACCGCTGCCTTTTTCGGGATCGGAATACTCGTCCGCCACCACCGGGATCCTGCGGCCGACGATCGGCAGGATGAGGTTCTTGCCGACGAGATGCCGGAAACGCTCGTCGTCGGGGTGGACTGCGACAGCCGTATCGCCCAGCATCGTCTCCGGCCGGGTCGTCGCAACGGTGATGAAGGTCTTCGGATTTTCCGGATCGAAGGTCATGCCTTCGACCGGATAGCGGAAGTGCCAGAGGTTGCCGTTGACTTCCTGCTGCTCGACCTCGAGATCCGAGATGGCGGTCAACAGCTTCGGGTCCAAGTTCACAAGGCGCTTGTCCTTGTAGATCAGCCCTTCCTTGTAGAGCGTCACGAACACTTCGAGCACGGCCTTGGACAGGCCCTCCTCCATGGTGAAGCGCTCCCGGCTCCAGTCGGCCGAGGCCCCGAGCCGCTTCAGCTGGTTGAGGATGGCGCCGCCGGATTCTGCCTTCCATTCCCACACCTTGTCGATGAACTCATCGCGCGTCAGGTCGCGGCGGTGGATCTGATTTTGCATCAGCTGGCGCTCGACCACCATCTGCGTGGCGATGCCGGCATGGTCCATGCCTGGTTGCCAAAGAACGTTCTTGCCGCGCATGCGCTCGAAGCGCACCAGAATGTCCTGCAGCGTGTTGTTGAGCGCGTGGCCCATATGCAGCGAGCCGGTGACATTCGGCGGCGGGATGACGATAGTGAAGGCTTCAGCCCCCTCCTCGGCCCCGGCACCGGCCCGAAACGTCTTTTCAAGCGTATTATGTTTTTTGTGCATAGACCAACGAGTTGAACGGCGGCCCCATAAATCGCCGATGTGATAGGTCGGGCAAAGGCGTCCACCAGCTCGTACTTGTCAGGACGATGCCACCCTTGATCTTGCACCCGCCTCCGATACCAGCGATGCGCTGCGTCATATGCTCATGCCTGTCAGGATGGGATGGGCGCTGCTAGCACCGTGGCAGTTTGACAACCCGGCCATCGGGGCGGTAGCACCGTCCAAGACCAAGAGTCGCAGGGCAGACCGCACCCCATCGGGCTGCGCGACCCAGACCAGCTGACGCCCAACTGGCACACTCATCGCGCATCAGCACCGTGGATGCGACATCTACTTTGTTTACTTTGTTGCGAGCGCGATATCGGAACTTGGTTGTGACGCAGCTGTGCGTAAGCGCACCGCTGTCAGCAAGTGAGTGAGCGAAAGAACTACGTGGTGGAGGTGAGAAGTCATGCGGCGTCAAGATTCCCCGCCCTTTGCGGCAAACACACTGATCCCTCTTCAGAATCCGGTCTTTCGTTCGATCTGGACAGCCACGCAGATATCCAGCCTTGGCTGGCTGGTGCAGAGCGTGGCTATAAGCTGGCTTATGGCAACGATTTCAGCCTCCGATCTGATGGTTGCGCTCGTGCAGGCTGCATCGACACTGCCCGCCTTCTTCTTGTCGATCCTTGCTGGAGCGATTGCAGACAGCTTCAGCCGCCGCGGCGTGATGCTTGCCGGACATTGCCTGATCGCATTGGCATCCACGGCGCTGGCTCTCTCTGTTGGACTGGGCTTTGTCAGTCCATGGCTGATCTTGGGACTGAGTTTCTTGGCGGGATGCGGCTTTGCCTTGAATGATCCAGCCTGGCACGCCTCGGTCGGCGACATCCTGGAAAAGCGCGACATACCCGCTGCAGTGACGCTGATGTCGGTGGGGTACAACGTGGTTCGGAGCATAGGACCGGCGCTGGGCGGTGTAATTTTGGCTTTGCTGGGCCCCCTTACGGCTTTCGCCTTCGCTGCGCTGACCGACCTGGTCCCATTGAGCGCTGTCCTGCGCTCCAAGTGGCAAGTTCGTTCTTCGCCTCTTCCGCGCGAGCGGATGACGACGGCCATTCATGATGGCATGCGCTTCACGGCAATCTCCTCGGAGATCAGAGTGGCGATCGTGCGTGCAACCCTGTTCGGGCTGTCAAGCATCTCGATCCTTGCTCTGCTCCCCCTCCTGGTTCGCGACCAACTGGCGGGGGGGCCAATTGTTTACGGCGTCCTGTTGGCCGGCTTCGGCACAGGCGCCTTCATCGCGGGCATTGGCAATAGCTACTTGAGACGCATCACGTCCCAAAATCGATTGATCACGCTCGCGTCCGTTGCTTGCGCAACGTGTTGCCTTTTACTGGCTCTCACATCATCGGTGGCTGTAGCAGCGATCGCGCTTGCAATCGCTGGCGCCGGCTGGGTTGTCACCTGGACCGGAACCGACGTGTGTGTGCAGTTGGCAAGCCCAAGGTGGGTCGTTGGTCGCACCCTGTCGATCTATTACGCCCTGACCTACGGCGGCATGGCAGCGGGCAGCTGGATCTGGGGTGCTGTCGCGCAGTACTATTCCCTGACGTGGGCTTTGGAAGGTGCTGCAGCGGCGCTGTTGCTGGTTGCAGCTGTGGGAAAGCTATTGCCGGTACGGCTATGGGAGGAATCGGATCAAGGGGGCTTCGACTTCAGGCCACCAGAACTGGCCCTCGATTTGAAGCCCAGGAGCGGCCCGATCGTGATCAAGGTGGAGTACTCGATCCCCGAGGAGAATATCGAGGAATTTCTGAGCTGCATGCGCGAAAGGCGGCGCGTTCAGAGCCGTGCCGGTGCGCGGGACTGGACCCTCCAGCGCGATCTTCAGAACTCGACTCTTTGGACCGAGACATTCCGCACGCCGACATGGACGGACTATCTTCGTCTAAACCATCGGCTAACGGTGACTGACAGGGAGGTAGGCGAGCGCCTTGCCGCTCTGCGGGTCGGTGATTCTCCTCCTCGTCTCTCACTTTCGATCGAGCGGTCGACAAGCCCCGCCCCCGGCAGCCAAGTCCAGCCTGTGCCCTTTGTATCGCGCCCGTAAGGAAACCAGTAACTTTTCTGGGCTCGGACACGGGAATGGCCGAGACCTACTCCTTCTCTCGTCGGGTCAGCCCGGATTGCCATACCTTGCGGCCGGTTAGGCGAGCATGAGGATTTGTGTGGCACGTATGTCCACCACGGGCCCATGTCCAGCCCCACCGCCTCTGCCATCAGATCGGCTTGGGGACGGGTTCAGGTCGCCTGTCCCCGTGCATCGCGGCGAGCAGCGGGGAGCAAGGGGGGCGGAGGGGTCTCGCCGGGCACGGAGTGAAGCGGGCAGACGGAGGAATCCGCCACCTGCGGCGCGACAATGAAGCTGCGAGCGTTGCCTCAATCAAGATGAGAATGCTGGCGGGTTGGAACGCAGGGAGGGCGTAGCCCGACTGGAGTTTCAACCCGCCAGCGCCGCCGCCTTTTCGGGCTTCAGCGCGCGCGTGGATTTTCTGCATTTAGCTGCAGCGAAGGTCCCGGTGGTGCGGTGGAAGCGCACCCGGGGCATCTTGGACTTATTATCCAGGACTGCTGCATTGCCACAGCAATGGTCACAACCTGCTAGGGTCCGGACCCATAAAGGGTTCCACTGACGGTGGTTTTATGATTCACGGTCTCCAAAGGGAGGCCACCGATGAATCGCGATTATTTCTGGCTGACCGAGGAGCAGTTTTCGCGGCTGCAGGCGCTGCTGCCAACCGACACGCGCGGCAAGCGCTGGCGGTCCTCCGGCTGAGGTCCTGATCGACTCTTCGGCCGTGAAGGCGCATCGCTGCGCTTCTGCCGGCAAAGGGGGGAGCAAAATCAGGCGATTGGCCGGTCGCGCGGTGGGCGAACCACGAAGATCCACGCCCTGACCGATGGCCTGTGCCGCCCGATCGCTTTCCTCTTGACCGGTGGCCAGGTCGCCGATTGCAGCGCCGGAGATTTGCTTCTGGAGCAGATGCCCGAGAGCCCGATCCTGCACGCCGACAAGGGCTATGACACCAATGCCATTCGCCACAAGGTCGAGGCTAAAGGGGCGATGCCGAACATTCCGTCGAAAGCCAACCGGCGCTGGAAGAACTGCTTCTCCCCTTCCTCTACCGTGATCGCAACGCCATGAGCGCATGTTTGGACGGCTCAAGGATTTCCGCCGCATTGCCACCAGCTACGATCGATCGGCCACTAACTTCCTCGCTGCCGTCTGCCTCGCCGCTACGGTCGGTTACTGGCTGTGACAGTTGTCCTCGACAAACAGAAGCGAACTTGCGCCCTGAAGCAGGGTGATCGCTTCAGAAACGGTGCGAAGGAGTATGTCACTCGCCGGCTCGATGTCGTGGATGAGGCCGGCGGCCTCACCAATCATGATCGCGGCTATCGTGGGATCGCCGCTTGCCCACGCTTCGCGGTAGGCAGCGGACTGCGCGTCAATGTCGGCGAGGAGATGGGCCTCATTGCCGTGCCAGGCTTCCGTAAAAGCATTCTTCCGAACGCGCAGTGAAAACCGCGATGGCCAATCCAGGCGGCGCGCTAGGTCCATCACCGAGGTTCGAACCGTGTCGTCTCCGGTCGCCGCAAGGGCAGCCTGGTGCAGATTTGGATGAACGAGAGCCTCCAACGAGGCCCAGAAACGTGATCCCATCACGACGCCATCAGCGCCAAGCATCAGCGCCGCTGCAAGCCCACGACCATCGGCGATGCCACCGGCCGCGCAGATGAGCGTGTCCGGCGCCCGTCGCCGTACCAAGTTCGCGACCTCCGGAACAAATGTGAATGTCGCTCGCTTCTCACCGTGACCGCCGGCTTCCGCGCCTTGGGCGACGACGATGTCGGCTCCGACATCAAGAGCGCGGCGCGCGTCGTCGAGGCTCTGGACCTGGCAGATCAAGGGGACCCCGGCGGCCCGTATCGCCAGCGAAAAAGGCGCCGGGTCGCCAAAGGATAGGAAAATCGCACTTGGTCGCCGCTCCAGGGCCTTATCGAGTAGGCGCGGGTTCCTGGCGAGTGACCATGTTATGAAGCCGCAGCCGACAGGTCGGTTGCCAGATCGCTCGAACTCTCGCGTCAGCCAATCAGCGTCGCCATAGCCGCCGCCGATAAGCCCAAGCCCTCCGGCTGAACTGACCGCACCTGCGAGTTCCCCGCCCGATGCGAATGCCATCGGCGCGCTGATGATCGGATGCTGCAGTTCAAGCCGATCAGTGAGACGGGTTACGATGCGCATCATCACTCCAACAGATTGCCTTGAGTATCGCAGGTTCGGTTGATTCTATCGAGCCCCGCTCAGCGCCCCGCGATTAACGGCAACCAGAGCCCCCAGTCGACCAACGGTTATGAGTCCGGACCTTAGTACTACAGTTGCGGATGCCGATGCCGTTTGTAGTGACAGATGGTGGCCGCAGCCTGATGTCGTCGTCGCCATAGCGACCAGGCGATGATGAAGGGCTTTTGTGTCGGTGGGAAGATGAGGCGGCGAGGAGATAGCGGATCTCGGGGACGCTCGGGACGAGCGCAGCCATCCGGATCAGGCGGCGATTGGCTCCTTTGGACTCGTTTCGTTCGGTTTGCTCCATGCGCTGCGGCGAAGATCAGCCGATAGCTTCGAGAGGAATGCCAGGGCGGCCATGCACAGGCTCATGTGGCGATGCCATCCGTGCCAGGACCGAGCCTCGCAATGATCAAGTCCGAGATCATCCTTGGCGCGCTCAAAGCACTCCTCGATCGCCCAGCGCAGGCCGGCCACTGCCGCCAATTCGGCCAAGGAGGAACCGGGCGGGGCGAAGACCAGGTAGTAGGCTTTTTCTCCGGATGTCGATCGCTTGCGGCGGACGAGAAGCCAATGCTCGAAGCCGCCTTTTGACGTCCAAGGGCGGCGGATGCGTGCCCAGTCGTAGAGCCGAGGGCCTTTGGCGCCTTCACCTGCCGCATGACAGGCCCAGTCGTCGGGCTCGAACTCGCTGGCCAGTTCCTCGGGCGAGGTTTCCTCAAACAGACGATCCCCTCCCCGGCGCATGAAGTGAGCGCCTCGAACCGCCAAGACATAGGGCTGCTCGCGAGCTTCCAGCATCCGGCGAAGGCTGCTGTCCGCCCCGTAGACAGCGTCGCCCAGAACGTAAGCGCACGGGACGCCGGCATCGAGCGCCGCCTCGACCATGGCGCGCGCCATCTTTGGCTTGGTCGCAAACTCGACCATCTCCGGGATCGACGCTCTGGCACATCGCGCCCGATCCCTTGTCCAGCTCTCCGGCAGATAAAGGCGACGATCGACCAGCGCTTGGCCGTAGCGGCTCGCGTAAGCCAAGAACACGCCGACCTGGCTGTTCTCGATCCGCCCCGCCGTTCCCGAGTACTGACGCGCGACACCGGCGGAACGATCGCCCTTCTTCACAAATCCCGTCTCGTCGACGATCAGGACGCCATCCTCAGCGACTGCATCCGATAGGGCCGCTCCGCTCCGGATTGCTCAGCCATCAGCCAGCCTGTCTTGCGCTCAATGCCGGAAAGAAGGCCGTCAAGGAAATCTGCGCCCGTTTCCCGCAACTCACGACGAGGAAGCACCCGCCCAACCCGCGCCTTCAGCGCTGTGAGCGGCCAACAAGCATCCGGCCCGTGGGGCCGACTCGTCTCCCGGTCGTGTGAGCAGAAGAACATCGCGAAGTGCGGCTTCATCCTCGACGCCGCGAGCCTGCTCGCCGTACCGCGGCCGCCGAAAGCCCTAGGCGCTGTCACCAGGCGCCAGCCCACCTCTCTAGCTGGCGGACCATCGCATCGAGCGCGCCGATGGCCGCACCTGCAGTGATTGCAATGTCCTCAATGCGCCGCAACTGTTTGGGTCGGCGGCAGCCCTGCGCAACCAGGCCGGCACCGCCGTCGTCGGCGCGGCTTCCGTGGCACCGGGAAGAGTGCCGTGGTGGCGCAGGAGGGTTTTGGCTCAGAATCATGGAACACGATGAATCATCGCGGCGCTTTTTTTAGAGCGAACGATAAGTCTTGCACGACCAGCCATTTATCCCTCGCGAGATCAATGCCGCGGGCAATTAGCAGGCGAACTCCGTCCGGACTGAGTACCTGTTTCAAGGCGGGCAAAAGAAGTTGTGTAGTCATGTCACGAAATGCTTGGTCCGCTTCTCTGCCGGCCGATGGTCCATGAAATCCCCTCCCCACCCATGACACCAGACACCTCCTTGCCAATAGACCGATCAAGCACTGGCCTCCATGGTACCAGCGTGAACTCGCGCGCCTTCTCGACTATGACGTACTTGCCGCTGGCAAGGTCGATCGAGCGGCGCAATCGACCCTCTATTCGATCACCAGGCTGCGCTTCGGAATACGAGAGTCCGAGTTCGTCAGACAGTTGACCGGCAACACGGTTCAGCTCACGTTGACGCAGCATCGAAAGCATGTTGGCGCGATAGACGATCCGGTCCTGCTCTTCCCGAGCAAGACCTTGCGCAATCAGCCACTGCCGTCGGCGGCCTTGCGCCTCTCGGACATCGCGGCCGAAACCAGAGCTGTGCAAGGCCTCCGGTGTGTCGGAAACCAGCTCTCGATCGAGCCAGGTGGCGCCGTCGAACCTGACTTGTCTCTCCAGCGGCATCGATGAGAGCTTGTGAACCGTGACAGGCTCGGCCCTCGCTCGCTTACGCTCGTAGTCAGACACACGGTCGAGATGATCCGGTGCGACGATCCAGGTGCCGTCCGGCTCGCGCTCGACACGACCGGTCGCCCGGCGGATCGCCTCCAGTCGCCGCACGTGCGTTTCGGCAAAGCGTTCGGTGGCCGACGGGTCATGCTTGAGATGGATATCGATGCTGTAGCGCGCGTCATTGGCCGTGGCGATCTCGGCAATTGTGCGGTCGACTTGCCTTGGCCCGGTGTCCCTCGGCGTGACCCGCACTATGCAGCCCTCTGGCGTCGGTTGGGTGGCCTCGCCTTTGCCGATATCAACATAGTGGCTTTTGCCGTCCACGCCGTCGACGACGAGGTAATGGCGGTCAGTGATTTCGTCGGCCAGGCCGCGCGCAACGATGCGGCCAACGACAGGCTGCATCTGCTCTGCAGATCGATCATGGACAACATAGTCGGCGGCACTGCGGGCGAGCCCCTTGCCGGTCAGTTCGCGGTGCATGGTCTTGATGATGTCGCCCCGCTCGCCGATGCGGCGCAGCGTCGCTTCAAGCTCGCCATCAAGGCGCCAGCGGCCCGAGCCGACTTCCTCAGCCAGACCCATCCGCTCGAGCTTGCGCAGGCGGCCCTGGTGCAGCGTCTGGCGAAACGTGTCTCGGCTGGCCGGTGAGACATGCCCCTCATGGTCGCGCATGCGGAGCAGCTGCCGATCGATGCTGGTGAAGCGTTCCCGCTCCATTTCCTGGCGCAGGCGTTGCTCGATCTCGCGGTCCGTTCTCGGGCCAAGGTCGAGGCTGACCAGCTCGGCCGCCCGTTCTCGGATTCCAGACGAGATGTAGTCTCGCGCGATGACAAGAATTTCGCCGTGGTCGTCCTTGCCGCGGACGATAATATGGGTATGCGGATGACCAGTGTTGAAATGATCGACGGCAACCCAGTCGAGCCTGGTGCCGAGGTCTTCTTCCATCTGCGCCATGAGGCGCCGCGTGAGCGGCTTCAGGTCATCATACTCGATGCCGTCTTCAGGGGCGACGATGAAGCGGAACTGATGCCGGTCGCCATCGGCACGATCGATGAAGGCCTTTCCATCGACGCGGTCGCTGTCGGCGCTATAGAGCTCGCCATGCTCGCCTTCGCGGGTGACGCCGTCGCGCTGGAGGTAGCGAAGGTGTGCACGTGCCCCGTCAACACCCTTGCCGGCCAGCTTGACGATACGCGCCTTGACGACGGCGCGCCGCTGCCGAAACGCCGCGTGGCGATCGCGCGCTCTGAGAACGGCGGCAGCAGCCCCGCCGCGCCCCGCCCGGCTTCCGATGAAGCGGCCACGGCGACCGCTGCCGCCGCCGGCTCGGTTGATCGCGGCGCGGATCTGGCCGGCGAAACGCTTGCCTGCCTTCGAGCCGCGCGATCCGATTTTGCCCAGGCTCGGCTTGAACTCTTCATCCTGCATTGAGCCTCCTAGTAATCTTGAGCAAAATCAGAGGTTTGTCGGCAGCAGCTCTCCTGACGCTGAAGGCAGCCTCCGTGAAAAACGATGTGCAGACAAAGACTTCGCCGCCTCCAGGAGGCGATGCCTTTATCTTGCCTTCCGCGGACCTGCATCCCTGCCCCGCCCGACCCACGGTACCCCTGCCCTCACCTGCGATCCGGCCGGCCTGACCTTGCTCGCTCCGATCCGAGCGGCACCACAATTTGGCCATTCGGATCGGTCGCGGAAACACCGTTTCGCAGGAAAAACAGCGACTGCCCGGACGGGATTTCCGGCGCTTTTCCGGAACGGGATTTGCCGGTGAACGCGTCCATGTCGGCGGCCGAAATCCCCGCAGCCTTGAGCTCTTCCAGATACGAAACCGTCTCGCTGGGCAGCGGTCGCCCACGCTGCAAATGCTGTTCGTAGCGGTCCGGCCCAGCGTTATAGGCGGCAAACAGGCCGGGAAAGCCGAAGCGGTCATACATGGCGCGCAGATAGGCAGTGCCTGCCAGAATGTTGTCGCGAGGGTCGTGCGGATCGGCCCCCAGGCCAAGCTCTGCGCGCATCTCCTCGTAGGTGCCGGGCATCACCTGCATGAGGCCAATGGCGCCGGCGTGTGAGGCGATCGGCCGTCCGTCCAGCATTGTCTGCCCCCGGCTTTCGGCATCCATGACGGCATAAATCCAGGGCTGTGGAATGCTGAAACGCCGGCTTGCTTCGGCTACCAAGGGCTGCCATCTTGCCAGCTGCGGACCACGGGAGATGGCGGCCGGCTGAGCGTCGGTCGCGGCGGAACATGCGCATGGCGCTATCGCGACCATGCCCAGCATCAGGAGGGTTACTCGGTCCATAGCGGCACCAGCCTCCCGACAATATTTTCGGCCGGCACCGGCCCGAAATAGCGGCTGTCGAAGGAGCGGTTTCTATCGTTGCCGAGCAGGAAAACCTCGGCGGCGGCGAGCTTGCGGCAGGCATTCCACCAAGGCAGCGGACGGTGCTGCGTGTCGGTTGCCAGCCGGCGCGCGACAATTTCGCCGCCGATGATGATGGCGTCGCCGAAGGCGCAGACATGCTCGCCAGGCAGCGCGGCAAGGCGCTTGACCAGCGGCACGTTGCTGGGCAGATAGAAGCGTTCGGCGGCGAGATCGGCGACCGGTTTTGGCGGGCGGACGAGCACGAGATCGCCACGAGCCGGCGATCCGGACGCGACGCGATAAAGGCCGACCGGCGCACTGGCCGAGGCGTTCCAGACCAGCCAGGGCGATGGGTTGTCGAAAGCGGCGAAGCCGATCAGGCTGAGGCCTATACTGGCCACGGCGATCGTCTTGCGCGCCCGAATGCGTTGCAGATGGCTGCCGATCAGACGGATAGTGGGACGCCGGCTCATGAGCGGCCTCCCTCACCGGCCGAGCCGGAATCGTGCCCGCCATCCTCGGGCCTGGTCTCCTGCGCGCGCCCCTTCGACCAGTCGTCGAGCTCGTCGATGTGATACCGAACATAGCGGCCGTGCTTGCGGAATTGCGGGCCACCGCCTTTGAGCCGCATCTTCTCCAGCGTGCGCTGGGACAGCCCGATATAGAAGGCGGCCTGCGCGGTGTTGAGAAACGGACTGCCCTTCTTCGCGCGGGCCGCGCGTTCGTTTTCGTCGTCCATGATGGTCCTCGTTTCGCTACGGATAAGCGAAGGCGAGGATCGGCGAGCAAGATCGTTTCGGGGACGGGCGAAGAGTGGGGGGCGAGTTTTCGCCGCCCCCTCCCGAAAGAGCCCCGCGCCGGTTGCGGCGCGGGGCTCGAGGCTGGCGGTTCAGTCGACCGGGTTCCAGATGATGGCGTATGTGTCGTCGTCATCCTGGCCGGCGGCGCGGCCGAGATTGGCGTAGAGCTTGCGCGGACCGAACTCCGGGGCGGCAATCGACAGGCTCACATAGTCCTTGCCGGAGGTCTCGCCGGTGCGGATCCAGCCGGCCCCTACTTCGACCCCTTGCGTCAGCACCCGAAAGTCGGGATGGGTGTCGGCGCTCTTTGCCTGATTGGGCACGATGTCGATGTCGGCGCGGACGCTGAGCGTCTTGAGCTGGCCCTTGTAGCCGCCGTTTTCCTGTTTGGTGACGTATCCGATCGCGGTCATTTTTAGTCTCCTTTTGGTGCTCGCCGGGGACCATTCCCCTGCGATGGCGGACCGTGATGGGCGCGTCCGGACCGCCGGAACCGGGACGGCCGCAGCGATAGCGGAGGACCCGAGCGGACAGCTTTTTTGAAGCGAAGCGGCGCGAGGAAGCCGCCGCAGGCGGCGGGGAAAAAAGCTGCTGGCGAGGGTTTCGGGCGGGCCGGATCCGCCCATAGGTCGTCAAGCCAGCCGCAGGGGAATGGTCCCTGAGACACATGGAGACAGGTGGCGCGATCGGCGGCACAACGAGCAGGCGGCATAACAGGGCGCCGGCTGCGCGGGCTCTGTCGGCAACCCGATCGGACAATTGGCCCCATGCGCCTGGGCGCCTCGGCAAGCAACCCGGCGCGGTGCAGGGCTGCCCAAATGGGGGCGAGTTGGCGTCGGGATTTCTCGCGCGCGGCACTGGCTCGACAAGACGACCAATCGGCAGCCGGCGCGGCCCGGGGCGGCGCGCGCGACCTGAGCGGCGGCACTCGAGAGAACCGCCGCTCGGGCCCTGATCGACTATTCGCGCGCGAACAGCGGCTGCACTTGTGCCCACTGATCGGCGGTGCGGAAACCGCCGCGGCTGGTGTAGCTTTCGGCGGGGAATTTCATCCAGCGCGGCAGCCAGGTCTCGACCTTCTGGCGGCCATTCTCGCCCGCCAGGAAGTCGCGGATGATCTTCTTTTGCGTCTTGACCTTCTCGGCGACATTGCCGTCCGCGACCAGCTTGCCGCCGACCTCGGCCAGCATCGAATTGGCGATTTTCCTTATCGCGCAAGAGGTCGAAGAAGGCATCGTCCGGTTGCCACCATGTGCCCATATCGACGTTCAGATGGTTGCCGAGCGCCTCGATGACGGCGCTGCCGGCTGCAAGCTTCTCGGCCATGACAAGGGTGAGAACGCGCATGACATCGTCGTCGCACAGCGCCAAGAGGCGCGCGAAGACGCCGGCGATAGCAAAGGCGTCGCCATTGCCGCCGGCGACCACGCCATCCTCATCCGGTGATCCGAGCAGGGCCAACACTTCGCGCCGCTTTTTGCCGAATGCGGCTTCAGCCTTGCAGCCGGCAAGGCTGGCAGTCACCGTCTCGTTGGCTCCTCGCTGCGGTTCACGGCGCACCTGCCACAGGCCGGAACCGGTGATGGCGTGCGCCACCACGAGGCGCAGCGCCACGGCGGGATGGTCGAGCATGGCCGCGCGCACGCCAGCATGGCGATGCAGATCGACATAGTTCTGCATCGGGCCGGTGAGTTCGGGGCGCGGCGGCTTGGCGGCTGTTTCTTCTTGCTCGCCGCCCTCGCGGGCGCGGCGCGCTTCCTTGCGTGACAGCCAGCCCTCGTGACACTCAACCTCGCCGCGATGCGAGACAGTGATGACGACCTTGCCGCCCTTCTTCTTCGGGGTCTTCTCGTGGTCCGATGCGTGGAAATATTGGCCCGGCTCCAGCAGCACCACCTCGCTCCAGCCATCGTTAAGATAGGTGTCGCGTCTGGCGGCAATCGCTTCGTTCTGCTTTTGCCAGAACAGGTCGGCATCGGCGAAATAGCTGTCCTCGCCGAACAGGTCCGAGGTGATCAGGCCGGGATATTCGTCGATGGCAAACAGCGCCACCTTGGTGGAAATCGACTGGCCGCCGAACAGCCATTGCTTCAATTGAAAGCCACGCGGCGCGTATTGATCGGGATCGGCACAGAGTGCCAGCCAGTCCTTCTGCTGCGCCTTGGACGCCATGGTGAGATGGCGCACCGTCTCGGCGTCGATCTCCTCGCGCCGATAGGCTTCGCGGATTTTGGGCAAGAGGTAGCCAAGCGCCAGAATGCGTTTGACCTTCAGGTCAGTGATGCCGAAGGTCGCAGCGATGTCCGGAACGGTGCGGCCTTGCCTGACGAGCCGCGAAAACGTCTCCCATTGCGATACTTCGTCAGGATCGAGGCGGGCGAGGTTTTCGATCAGCGAGGCTTCCAGCGCATCGGCGTCGTCACCGTCCTCCATGATGGCGCAGGGCAAGGGATCGCCTTCGCCGCGCTCGTCGGCAAGCGATTTGGCGGCGAAATAGCGCCGCCTGCCGGCGACGATCTCGAAGGTTTCCGGCTGGCCATTGGGCCGCACAAGGAGAGGCACCAGCACGCCGCGCGCACGCACGGATGGCAGGATGTCGGATATGTCGGGCGCGCGTTTTCCATGGCGCATGTTGAGCGCGGAAATGTTGAGCTGATCCAAGGGGATGTGGGCAAGCTGCATGGTTACTCTCCTTCGCTTTGGTTAAGGTTGTCCCCGCCGCAGAGGCCGACGGCCGGCGCGGCGGGACGGTTTTTGCGCCTATCGGCGCTGCTATTCCGCCGTGTCGGGCGGAAGCTCGGAATGGGGCTTTGAAAGGGCGTCTGCTGCCTGCCGCAGAAGTCGCTCGGCCTCGGTGATGTGGCGGCAAATGCGGGCGGCTTCGGCATAGACCGAGAGCGTAAAGCGCGCCTGGAAATGCAGGTCGCGCTCGATGCCGAGGCCAAGCGGACCTTTTACGGATGCAAGCTCGGCCAGACTGACGCTGCCGAGTTCGGGGAAGCCGAAGCCGAGATCGCAAAGACCGAACAGCGTGTCGCCATCGGCGTCGAGTTCGCTCAGAAGCCACGTCGCGGCACCTGTGGGATTAAACAGTTTCACAACGGGAAAATGGTCGATGTCGGCGTCGGCGGCGCCATTGGCGAGCAGTCGTGCGCGCAGTGGATCGGTGATCAGGATCATGGAAAGACTCCTTGTCAGAACAGGTCGAGTTGATTTCTGCTGGCTTCATCGAAAAGGCCGATATCGAGCGGCTTTTGCGCCGCGCGCGGACACATCGGCGCGTCCATCAGGAGGGTGAGCCGATCGCGCGTGGTGATCCGCCGGACACCGGGAATGAGCATCTGCTCGCCTTGCGGCGTCGGCTCGGTCGCGGTCAGTTGAGGATCGCGCATCGTCATGCCGCAATCCCTTCCTGCGCCTCGCCTTCGGCATCGGCCTGAAGGCCAAGCAGGAAATCGGCGGCCTTGGAGGCAAGACTGGCGGCACGGAAGATGGCGCGGTTGTCCTCGCGCAGCACCTTCAGCCATGAGCCGATGTAATCGGCATGACGCACGGTCGGCTCGATACCGAGATTGCTGCAGACGAAGGCGGCAGTGATTTCGGCGACCAATTCTTCACGCGCGTAGGCCTTGGAGCCGAACGAGCCGGAGAGGTCGCGAGCAAGCCGCGTCGGGTGGCCGGTCCAGTGGCCAAGCTCGTGAAAGCAGGTCCGGTAATAGTCGATCTGCTGATGGAACGCCGGCTGCGGCGGCACCTGAATGTGGTCGCTGCCCGGCATGTAGAAAGCGCGATCGCCGCCGACCCTGAAATCCGCATCGCTGGCGCGAATGAGCGTCTCGGCCTGCGGCACGATCTCGCACTGAGGCAGCGGCTCGGCGGCGGCATAGAGGTGTTCCGGAAGATTATCGCACTGCGCGACATTGAAGACGGTGAAGCGCTTCAAAAAAGGCACGGCCTGTGGTTCATCGCCCTCGTGGCGTGCGCGCTCCTTCTCGCCCTTGGGGACAAAGCGGTCGGCATGCACGATGGTCGTGCCGCGCTCGCCCTTCCTGACATTGCCGCCAAGGACGAGCGCCTGCCGGAAGGTGAGCCAGTTCTGGCTGGGATAGCTGCGCTCGATGACCGCGCCCCACAGGATGAGGATATTGATGCCGGAATAGGTGCGCCCAGTGGACGCATTCCTCGGCAGGCCAAGGCCTGCCTTTGCGCTGCCCCATGGCTTGACCCATGGCACGGTGCCGCGCTCCAGCTCGGCAATGATGCGGTCGGTGATCTCCTGATAAAGGCTGGCGCCGGGGCGCCCGCCCTTGCCTGCGCCAGCCTCTCCGCTGGCGGTACGCTTGCTGTTTGCATGCATCGTCTCATCCTCCGCTCGCCAATCGCCGCGCCTTTCCCCGGAAGCGAGGTGGGCGGCGAGTCGCGACCGGAAAGGCCCGCCGTGGGAGGCGGACCGCATCCGAAGGACCGGAACGAAGAGGAGGACCCTGAGCGGCACGCGAAGGGTTGCGGGCTGCCGCGGCGGGCCTAGAAGGGAGTGCCGCCCACCCCGCGCCACCGGGAAAGGCCAACAGACAAACCGCGCCGCCCGCAAGGGCGGCGGCCGTCACAGCCCGAAGGGCTGCCCACGCCAAGGGGCGAAGCCGAATGGCCGAGACCGCCTGAGCTTGCCGAAGAAAAGCGGGCTCGGTTCACGAGCACCTGGTGCGCGTCGTCAGGCGCGCGGGCGCCCGCCAGGACGGCAGGCCGGACAGATTTTTCGCACGGATCATCGTCAAGCGCCGCAGTTACGTCGAGAAACTCGACGACATCGCCGCCGTGGCGCGGCTTCCTCCGAACAAAACCAGCGCTCGCCTTTCAACAGGTTGAGGCGCGTGTCCCAGTAATATTCCTGTCCGGGATCATGATAGATGCGCTCGCCCGTTTTGTAGCTTATATTGGCTTTGATGTTGCAGCCGACAGCGGCAGGGTCGATTCGAAGGCAAGAAAGCCAGCCAGGATTGTTCCACCAGCAACGATCTTTGCCCACAACGGAACGTCCTTCGAACGATGGCGCTCGCCATACCTGCGACGGTTGTACCGATTGTCTTGATAGCGATGGTTGCCCACGCCCCTTCTCCCCGAAGAGAGAATGCGACGTTTGCAGCCTGGAGTCTACAAGTCGGGTCTAATTCACCGGTCCTGTTCCGAACCATTGAATGAACGGCGCATCCTTACCCGTGATATCCTTCACCGTCTTCAACAGCGCTTCATGGGTGCGTTGGAGAGCCCGGTAATGGTCGCTGCTAGGTGATAGAAGCGGCTGGACGATGCTCTTGTGCAGCCGTTCCGCGTCCGCCAGAAAGCGCTCGATTTCAGCCTGTGAAAGCTGCTTGGAAAGTTTGGTCCTAGCCATTGCGATCTCCGTTGAGGAATCGCCCCACCTAGGATTATCATCCTATATCGGCATGGCCTGGTAAAGATCCACCCGCAGCGGAATGGCAGCTTGCCGAAAAAAGCGCGCTCGGTTCAAGGCACCGCCGCGAGCCGTTGGCGCGCGGGCGCCCGCTAGGACCGCAGGCTGGACAGAATCTCGCACGGATCAACGTCAAGGGCCGCAGTCAAGTCGAGAAACTCGATGACGTCGAGACGACGCTCTCCGCCCTCGTACTTGGCCACGAAGGATTGGGGACGATCAAGCCTCTCGGCCACCTGCGCCTGAGTCAGGCCTTTGGCCTTGCGCAGGGAAACCAGCTGGGCCAGAAACCGCTGGTGGCGGGGCGATCGAAGAGACTTGGGCATGTAGGCGAACCGGTCGGGTAAAGACCGGATCAGCGACTAATCCCGGTTTCGGATTATCCCATTTTGGGATATGCTGCGTGCGCTCAACAGGCGAGGTTCGCAGGCATGAATCGACCAATGGGAACAGATGAGAGTCGAAGCTCAACGTTGAGCGATGAAGTCCCCTGGTCGGAGAACCTCACGAGCTACGACAGGGAGCATTTCACGATCTACCTGCGGATCCTGGATGCCTGCGCCGACAATGCCAGCGAAGAGGAGATGGCTGATCTCATTCTCGGCATCGACCCGGCCCTTGAACCGGTCCGCGCCCGCAAGGCTCTTCGCAGCCATATCGACCGGGCGAACTGGATGGTGACGACTGGCTACAAAGAACTGTTCGCCGGCTGACGCACAGCACGGACTGTCATGCTCTTCAAACAAGGAAGTTCAGATACCCGCCATTCATGAGCGCACGGCCGCGAGAGACAGCGCGGCTGGAGCGGTCACAACTGGTTCGCGTGCTGTTTGACTGCCATTTCTAGTGCTTGGCTCAGAGGCACCGCCTTCGAGAACAGGAAGCCCTGAGCGGTCCTGCAGCCAAGCTTGTGCAGGGTTTGCCGATCCGCCTCTGTTTCGACGCCCTCGGCCATGACCTCGATCCCGAGCATGTTACCGAGATCGATGACCGATTTGACAAGCAGTCGGTCCTCTCGGGACTTGGCCAAGCCGCGAATGAAGCCCTGGTCTATTTTCACCTTGCGTATCCGACTGTCCTTGAGCGATGCCAACGTGGAAAAGCCGGTGCCGAAGTCATCGAGCGCGATGGAAATGCCGGCATGTGAAAGCCGTCCGAGCTTTTCATCCACTCTGTCCGGGTCCACCGGGGATTCTTCGGTAATCTCGATCTCGAACATCGTTGCAGGCAGACCTCTTGCCGCCAGACCATCCAGAACCATGTCGTCGATATCGCCGGCTTCCAGTTCGCGCGGTGAAACATTCATCGCCACACGGAGATCACGACAGTCAGCTTTCACCAAGCCGTCGATAAAAGCACAACAGTCGGCGAATACGGTTTGCGTCAGCAGCTGAAGCATACCGGTTTCGCGTGCAGCTGTGATGATTTCGGGTGGAGAGATGGCACCATGAGTCGGATGGGACCACCTCAGCAAGGCTTCAAAACCGACCACGGCCTCGGTGTCGAGTTTCACGATCGGCTGGAACCAAGGTTGCAAGCTTCTCGTCTTTATCGCCGAATGAAGGTCCCGTTCGACGGACTGGCGGCGTTGCAGTTCCCTGTCGAGTTCGGCATCGAACAGGCAAAATTCGTTCCTGCCACGACGCTTGGCCGTATAAAGGGCGATATCCGCCCGCAACAACATTTCGGTCAGGCCCGGGCTTTCCGCCAGGTATATTCCTATTGATGCCCCGACCCGGACGGACGCGACCTCGATATAGGGGCGGGCAATTTTGGCTATGATATTGGAGGCGAGATCACTGGCAGAAAGCGAAACCCTCGTTGAGGGAAAAAACAGCACGAATTCATCGCCGCCGATACGAGCGAGCGTTGAGCCTTCCGGTGCTTCCTCCTCTATGCGGCGGGCGATCCTGACAAGCAGTTCATCACCGGTCCTGTGACCGTAGGTATCGTTGACGGATTTGAACCCGTCCAGATCAATCAGCATTGCCACGAAGGGGCTATCCGCGGTCTCGAACCGTCCGATAGCGTGTTCGAGGCCACGCCTGTTGAGAAGGGCCGTCAGGTGGTCCTGCCTGGAACTGGCCTTCATCTCCGCCGCAAGCCGCTCGGCCTCATGCCTCAGGCGGCTCGCTTCGCGGAACCGTGCTTGCCCAACAAACGAAGCTCGAACCAAGCCGCCCATGAAGAGCAGAACGGTAAAAGCCAGAATGTAGTCTTCAAAATTGCCTTTCGCCAAAAGGCAACCCACCGTGATGAGGAGCGGAGGTGTGATGAAGTTGGTCGCCGCCGCGGCATACGAACTGCCGTATGTAACCGCACCAGCGGAAATGCCCGCCAGAATGACCAGATGCAGCGGTGCTTGAGGTGTCGTATATCCAACGGTCAGGACGGCGAGGAAGGACCAGGCAAACCCTGCCAGAAGAGCAAGGATGCCAAACCAGCGAAGCCGCGGCAAAACCCCCACTAAACCGTCATGGCGCCCCGTTTCCTTTAGCTGATAACGCGCGAGTGCAAGGCGGGCGGCATTTATCGCATTGACGACCAGGAACCAGATTGCAGCGGCAAAGCCGCTGCCAGAAAGGGCGTGCACCGCCCAAATCAGGCCTGACAGGATACCGCTTATCGGCATCGACACGAAGAGGCCGGTCCTCAGGTCAGCAAGCTGATCCTGACGGATTTTGGCCTCCAGCGTGTCTACTTTCTTCGGGGCCATGGACGGACCAGCTTGCTCCCATCGTTGTTCGCGAGGACAAGCTTACGCAGGCCCACTGAAGGACGGGTTAACTATCCAGCGGGGGTAACCAGTGCGCTCACCATGTCTTCGGGGCGCACGTCTGCTCTTGGCCTTGCCGTCTGACCATCGAGCTCTTGCCCGCACGCGTGCCTTGATCCGAATCATCCCAGGATCGGCAACGTCACCATGGAAGCAGCCCTGCCAACGGCATCAACGCGCCCGGCGAGACAAAAGGAAGCCGGGCCGAGATAGCGTTCCAGAGCGGCAGCGCTGCCTGCGTTCACCGCCTGAGCATGGCCGAAATGCCATGGCGGATAAAGGGAAGATATTGGGCAAAGCGAAGCCCTGCATGTCTTGCAAGCCGTGCCGCCGGGTGCTCGCCTGAGTAGAGAGCGACAAGTGCATTCGTAGCATGATAGAGCGGTGCCGCCGACAGACGCAGCCGGCTTTCGTATCTGCCGAGTATGTCGGGATCAGCAATGTCGCGGCGCTCGCGACATGCCGCCAGGATTCTATCGGCGAGTTGCTTCTGGCCACTGAGGCCGATGTTGAAGCCATGCGCGGTCACCGGGTGCATGCCGAGGGCAGCATCGCCGATCAGTGCCGCACTCGGAGCCCAGAACTTGTGCGCCCAGGTCGTGACCAGCGGATAGGCATGGCGGGTGCTTGCCAAGGTTATCTCTCCGAGGCGTCCTCGACACCGGTTCGTCAATTCCATGAGGAACAAATCGTCGTCGAGAGCAAGCAGTCTGTCGGCCTCGCTTGAGCGCAAAGTGAGAAGCAGCGACGACACGCCTTCCATGAGCGGCAACATCGCTATCGTTTGATGGTGATCGAACCATTCGACCGCGATCTGGTGATGGGCGCGCTCGTGCCTCACCCGGCAAATCAGCATCGAGTTGCCAAGCCGATTGATGGCGGCGCCAATGCCGAGGAGGTCGCGCGTCGCGGACAAACGCGAATCCGCTGCAACGAGCAGCCGAGCGGCCAATTGCCTGCCATCAGAGAGCGTTATGACTGCTTCTTTGTGGCTGGTTGTTGCAGTGACGACCGAGCGGCCGCACAGCAGCTGGGCATGATCCTGGAAGTGGACAAGCTTGAACAGGGCGTCGCGGATCCGACAATTTGGGACCAGAATTCCGAGTGGTTCCCCAGATCCGCTGGGAGAATCGAAGCTCAGGGCGAAAGGGCTCGATCCGTTGAGCACGCGCGCGCCTTGTAGCGGTGATTTGTCCGAAGCCGGGATGGCATCCCAGGCGCCGAGCTCGCGAAGGATTCCAACCGATGCGTGGGTCAGCGCGATCTCGCGACCGTCGAAAGCCGGATTCGCCAGGCTTTCGAGCGACTGCCGTTCAACCACTGCCACCTTGAGTCGGCTCTGGGCAAGCGATGCGGCGAAGGAAAGTCCGACCGGCCCGGCTCCGACGACAATAACGTCGAATCTATCGACAGAGCCGGCCATCAGCGTGCCGCCATAGCGTCGGCTATCTGCGACGAAGGGCACTGGAACGCATCGCAATCGATCCACGGTTTGCGGCTCATCTCCCCAAGCGTCTCCACGCGACCTAACCGTCCGTTAGACATCCGTTCTCCGTTCAAAAATGCTCAATGAAACCATGCCGATGAAGAGATAACCCTGATGTGGATCAACCAGGCTCGATAAACGCGGCAACGGCGGGTTCACGGTCGACTGGTCGATCGCGACGCCATGGTCTGGTCAGGTCATCATGGAATGGCCGGCTTCCCGTTCGGTGCGGCCCTTTCCTGGCCGAAAGTTCGGCAACGTATTCTGGCTGATCCGTTCGCACCCGTCGCGCGCCGAAATCGGCATGACGCGAAGCAACCGCGGAAAATATTCGAGCGAGTCCTCGCAGGGCAGGCTGGGTCAACTGCGTGGCTCGTCGCGATCGATCAGGATCCGCTCGGCGGCGCCATCGAGATCTTCATATTGGCCGCTCCTCAAGGTCCACAGGAACCCGGCCAGCCCAAGCGCTCCGAGGAACAGGGCCACAGGTATGAGGTAGGCGAGCGTCGTCATGAGGATTGTGCCAGTGCGCCAATGTCGGAGCGCCTGTCATGTCGGGCATCTTGCACCGATGCATTTGACACGAAACCTTGCAGGCGTAGCGCATTGCCGATGACCAGGAGGGACGAGGCGGACATCGCGACCGCCGCGATCAGTGGCGTAACGTGCCCCAGAATGGCGACCGGCACGGCGATGCCATTGTAAACGATCGCGATGGCGATGTTCTGCCGGATCAGCCGTCCGGCCTTCCGCGAAATGTCTAAAGCAAGTGGGACCGCCAGAAGACTTTTACGCAGGAACACGAAATCCGCGGCGTTGCGACCGATATCCGCCGCCGTGGCCGGAGCGATCGAAACGTGTGCGGCGCCCAATGCAGGCGTGTCGTTGAGCCCATCGCCGACCATCAGCACCTTGTGGCCAGTTCGCGTCAATGCTTCGATGTGATCGACCTTCCCGCAGGGAAGCAACGCGGGAACGAAGCGCTCGACACCCAGTGCTTCCGCGACTTCGCCGCAGGCAGCTTCTGTGTCGCCCGACAGCATCTCCACCGACACGCCGGCGCCGTTCAGTTGCTCGATGGCCGCCTTGGCATCGGCACGCAGCTCATCCTCGAAATCGAAAGTCGCGACAATGACCCCGTCCTTCGTCAAAACGGTTCCGCCATAGCCTTGTTTGCTTTCGCCGCCGGTCCGGGCTTTCCACTCACCCCATCCGCGGCGACCCAGCCGCCAGGTACTGCCCTCGGCGATGGCTTCGATGCCGAAGCCCGGATGCTCGCTGACGGACGCGAGTTTCGGCTGGCCGGCAAAGGCTGCATTGCCAGCGATTGCCTTCGAAAAGGGATGGCGGGAATGGGCTGCCATCTCGGCCGCCATAGCGAGCATCGTCGGATCGATGGACGGCGCATTGATCAGCCTGGGCAGTCCGAGCGTAAGCGTGCCGGTTTTGTCGAACAATGCCGTGTCGATCCCCGCCAGGCGCTCCATGGCGGAGCCGTCCCTGACCATGACGCCGCTTTCAAACAGCCGCCGCGCAGCGACCACCTGCACGATCGGCACGGCGAGACCGAGCGCGCACGGGCATGTGATGATCAAAACGGCGATGGCGATTGTTATTGCCCGGTGCCAGTCGCCGGTCGCCGCCATCCAGCCGAGGAACGTCACAAAGGCGGTGAGGTGGACCACGGGGGCATAGAGCGCGGAGACGCGATCGGCGATCCTGCGATGGCGGGCGCGGCCGCCCTCTGCCGCTTCCATCAGCCGAATCATTTCGGCCAGGAAGGAATCCTTCGCGGCGGCCGTCGCCTCGATGGTCAGCGGACCGGTGAGATTGAGTGTACCGGCCTGGACCTGCGCCCCCGGGCCCACCGTTCTGGGCGTGCTTTCCCCGGAAACCAGGGAACAGTCGAGATCCGACGCCCCGCCAATGATCCTGCCGTCGATGGGCACCCTCTCGCCAGCCGCGACCAAGAGCTCCATTCCTGGTTCGATCTCGCCAACCGGCAAGTAGTCGCGCGAACCATCCTCGCGCAGCACCATGGCGCCGCGCGCCGCCAGCCGAGCCAGTCCGTTCACGGCCGTCCGCGCCCGTTCCCGCATCACGTGATCCAGCGTGCGGCCGATCAGCAGAAAGAACAGCAGCGACACCGACGCGTCGAAATAAGCATGGTCGCCATGGTTGATCGTCTCGTAGAGGCTCATGGCGTAAGCGAGCGATACCCCGACCGCGATCGGCACGTCCATGTTCATGCGGCTGTGGCGCAGCGCATTCCAGGCCGAGCGAAAATAGATGCCGCCGGCGAAAGCGAGCGCAGGAATGGCAATCAAGGCCGAGACCCAATGGAACAGGTCGCGGGTCGCGCCTTGCGCGCCGGACCAGACGGAGACTGATAGCAGCATGATGTTGCCCGCCGCAAAGCCGGCGACCGCGACGGCGCGGATCAGTTCCGAGAGCGTCTTGTTCTTCCCGTCAGCCTCGGGATCGAACAGGTGCGCGCCATAGCCCAGCCGTCCAAGTGTGGCGACGAATGGCGGAACCTCGTCGCCGCGCCACCGGACCGAAACACGTTTCGTCGAAAGATTGACACGAGCGCCTTCGACGCGATCCAGCTTGCCGATCGCCGTCTCGATCGTCTGGATGCAGGCGGCACAATGCACAGCTGGCACCGAGAGGTCGGTCTGGCGAAGATTTTCGCCAATCGAGCGGCTCGCCAGTCTGATTTCCTGGCCAGAAGGCAGGACCAGTGTGACCTTTTCCAGGTCCAATGCCATTTCGGCGCCTGGCGCGCAGCAGCTCATTGCAGCGCCCCGCGGGAAATCACGATCCGGCGAACGTCGCGATAGGGTTCCGCAAGGCTCGCATCGGCGTCGATTTCGACGATCCAGACGCCATCCTTGGGCATGTGGTGCGCGGCGAATATCTGACCGGAGGCAGCTGCAAGAGTGACGGATTTGTCCTCGGCCTCGTAGGCGGGATGACGAAACAGCACCTTGACGCCATGCACGGCAACCGTCTTGCCGCCAGCATCGGTGAGACTGTAGCGGACCTCACCGCCTGCGATGGTCAGTTTGCCAGTCCAGCCGAGGGCTGCCTGAGCTCGCCCTTGCTCGGCCTTTTTGTTGAATTGCTGGCTCGCCACATAGGTGTTTTCGACGACAAGGCCGGTCCAGCTCGTGTTGGCGAGCGTCGCCATCGTCAGATTGACCGCTATGACCACGCCGAAGAAGCCAAGGATGGTGAACAGCATATGCCTGCCGGTGAATTCGCGAGATTGTCGCGAGGTGTCGCTCATCTGGGGATCTCCGGTGCGTTGAAAGTGGCCGTGTATTCGTCCGACTCGAACGTTGCCTTGTTTTCGACCCGGAACTTGAAGCTTTGCGCTGCACCCCGAACCTGATCTGCCGGCTGACGCACGAAAACCTTGAGCATCTTCAGCCGGTCGGGTTCGACCGGGATGGCAAAGGAGCGATCCGCCGGCAGGTCGATGCCGACAACGCTCATTTCGGCTCCATGCAGGCCCTGCATCGTGACAATGATCGTTCTTGGTTCGGGGATCATGTTGAGCAGCTTGACGGTGTAGCCGTTGCGGATCGAACCGTCGGACAGCGTCACGAACTGCGGGTTGCGATCGTGCAGGACATTCAATTCGAGCCGTTCGCGGGTCAGCAGCGAATAGAGCAGCGCGAGACCGACCGCCGACCAGGCGCCCATGTAGATGAAGGTGCGCGGGCGAAAGATCTTGCGGATATGGAAACGGGCCACCTTGTCGGAGAACAGGCCGTCAGCGCTCCTGAGCAGTGACGGGTTGACTGAACCGGAGCCGCCCGGGGTCGCCAGCATCATATTGGCGTTGTAGTCGGCCAGCGTCGCATAGGAAATCAGTCCGCGCTCCCTGCCGAGCTTGTCCATTATACCGTCACAGGTATCGATGCAGAGCGCGCAGGTGATGCATTCAAGCTGCTGGCCATCACGAATGTCGATCCCCATCGGGCACACCGCGACACAGGCATTGCAGTCGACGCAGTCGCCGACGGGCTGCCCGGCGGCAAGGACCCTCTTGGCGTGACGCGAGCGCGGTTCGCCGCGCCAGTCATTATAGGTGACGGTGAGGGAATTCTCGTCGAGCATGGCCGCCTGGATGCGCGGCCATGGGCACATGTAGGTGCAGACCTGCTCGCGCATCAGCCCGCCGAACGTATAGGTCGTCGCCGTCAGCACGGACACGGTGATGTAGGCGACGGGGGCGGCGGTGCCGGTGAAGAGTTCCCCAAGCAGCGTCGGCGCATCGGCGAAATAGAAAATCCAGGCGCCGCCGGTCAGCACCCCTATGACCAGCCAAATGGCGTGTTTCGATGTTCGCAGCACGAGTTTGCGCGCAGTCCAGGGACCGGCATCGAGCTTGATGCGCGCGTTGCGGTCGCCCTCGATGGCTCGCTCGACGACCAGAAACAGATCGACCCACACGGTCTGCGGGCACGTATAGCCGCACCAGGCCCGGCCGACGGTGGATGTGATCAGGAAAAGGCCGACACCGGCCATGACCAGCAGGCCGGCGACGTAGTAGAATTCCTGCGGCCATATCTCGATGAAGAAGAAGTAGAAGCGGCGGTTGGCAAGATCGACCAGCACGGCCTGGTCAGGGGCAAACGGGCCACGATCCCACCGCAGCCAGGGGGTCAGGTAGTAGATCCCCAGCGTGATTGCCATCACCGACCACTTGAAGCGGCGGAAACTGCCAGAGGCCCGGTTCGGGAAGATCTTCTTGCGTCCGGCATAGAGCGGCTGACGGGTCTTGGCGGAGTTGACCGCATCGGCTTCGAGCCGTTCTATTTGCGTGTTATCGAGCACGAGAAGCTCCAGTCACCAGCGACGATTTCGCCGGAAGCCCGACCCATCGGTTTCTGGATGATGCCGAGGCCCGGCTCGCGCCGGGCCTCGTCGCTTGGCGGTTGGGGGGAGGACGAGAATAGGCTTGCGTTCCTATTCTCCGCCGCCAAGCGAATGGACATAGACCGCGAGTTCCTTGACCTTGATCTCGCCGAGACGCCCGATCCATGCCGGCATGACGCCGTGCTTCGGCGCGCGGACCTGGGCGGCAATAGCCGACTCGCCCGGTCCATAGAGCCAGATCGCATCAGTCAAGTCGGGTGCGCCGAATTCCTTGTTGCCCTTTGCATTCTCACCATGACAGGCGGCACAATTCTCGGCGAAAACACTGGCGCCGGGTTCGATCAGGCTGGTGTCCTGAACAGGACCGGAGAGGCTTGCGACATAGGCGCCGACCTGCTTGAACTGATCCGTCGTGATGATGTCGCCAAAAGCAGGCATTTCCGACAGGCGCGTATCCGGGTCTGATGCGAAGCGGATGCCGTGCGCAATCGTCTGCTGGATCTGTTCGGCGTTGCCACCCCACAGCCAATCGTCGTCGTTTAGGTTGGGAAAACCCTTGGACCCTTGAGCGCCCGAGCCATGGCACTGCACGCAATTGACCTTGAACGCGGCGCCACCTGCGGCGATCGCGAATTCGCGTAGCGTATCGTCGGCAGTAATCTCGGAGACGGTCTTCGCCTGAATGGCAGCGACATATTTGCCCTTGGCGACTTCGGCCGCCGCCAGTTCATTCTTGACGTCTCTGCGGCTCGAATACCCCAGCACACCCCTGGTCGCGGAAGTCAGCATCGGCCATGCCGGATAGACGACGGTGTAGCCGATCGCCCAGGCAATGGTGATGTAGAAGGTGATGACCCACCAGCGCGGAAGCGGGTTGTTGAGTTCCTTGATGCCGTCCCACTCATGGCCGGTCGTCGAGATACCCGAAACCTCGTCGATATGCTCGCTGCCCATGATCAGTCGTCCTTGAGAGGAATGTGAGCGGCTCTCTCGGCTCGCCTGCGGCTGCCGGGACGAAGTGCAAAGGCAACGCATCCGAGGAAGAAAAGCGCCATGGCAAGCAGGCCCCAGCTGTCGGCAAACTCCCGCATGAAATTGTAGGTCATCGCCATTCTCCTCAGCGGTAACCGGCGGCTTCGTCATAGGTCCTGAAATCGACCAGCGTGCCGAGCATCTGGAGATAGGCGACCAGCGCATCCATTTCGGTGACCTGCTGCGGATTGCCGTCGAAGTCCCCAAGCTTGGCCTTCGGATAGCGTCTCTCCAGGCCCGATGTGTCGGCATTCGCATCGGCCTGCGCCATGAGATCGGCATTGGCATGAGTGATCATGTCGTCTGAATAGGGCACACCGACACGGCTGTTGGCGATCAGATGCGTCGAGAAATCCTTCACCTCGATTGGCGTGTCCTTCAGGAACGCGTAGCTCGGCATGATAGATTCCGGCACCACCGAACGCGGCTCGGTGAGATGCTGGACGTGCCATCCGTTCGAGTAGCGGTCGCCGACCCGGGCGAGATCCGGCCCGGTGCGCTTCGATCCCCATTGGAAAGGATGATCGTACATCGACTCGGCCGCCAGACTGTAGTGACCATAGCGCTCGACCTCGTCGCGGAACGGCCGGATCATCTGGCTATGGCAGAGATAGCATCCCTCTCGCACATAGATGTTGCGCCCGACGAGCTCCAGCGGCGAATAGGGCCGCATGCCTTCCACCTTCTCGATGGTGTTGTCGAGATAGAAGAGCGGCGCGATCTCGACGATACCGCCGATTGTCACGACCAGCAGGGACCCGAGGAGAAGCAGTGTGGCGTTCTTCTCGATGACCGCGTGTCTGTCCATCAAGCCCATTTTCTGGCTCCTGATCGCACAGGCTGGAGGGCGGGGATGGAGCGCGGCATCGGATCCTCCTCGCGCTGGTAGCCGAGGATGGTCATGGCGATGTTCCAGGCCATGAGGAGGGCGCCCGACAGATACATCGCGCCGCCGATGGCACGCATGATGTAGTAGGGATGCATGGCGGCCACGGTTTCGGCGAAGGAGTAGACCAGGAAGCCCTGCTCGTTGTATTCGCGCCACATCAGGCCCTGCATGACGCCGGAGACCCACATCACCGCGGCGTAAACGACGATCCCAAGCGTCGCCAGCCAGAAGTGCCAGTTGACGAGCCGCAGCGAATAAAGCCGGTCGCGGTTCCATAACTTCGGGACCATGAAATAAATCGCGCCGAACGAGATCATGCCAACCCATCCGAGCGCGCCCGAATGGACGTGACCGATGGTCCAGTCGGTGTAGTGCGAGAGCGAGTTGACGGCCTTGATTGACATCATCGGGCCTTCGAAAGTCGACATTCCGTAGAAGGCGATGGCCATGACCATCATACGGATGATCGGGTCGGTGCGCAGCTTGTCCCAGGCGCCCGAGAGCGTCATCACGCCGTTTATCATGCCGCCCCATGACGGCATCCACAGCATGATCGAGAACACCATGCCGAGCGTCTGGGCCCAGTCCGGCAGGGCGGTGTAGTGGAGGTGGTGCGGACCGGCCCAGATGTATAGAAAGATCAAAGCCCAGAAGTGGATGATCGACAGCCGGTAGGAATAGACCGGTCGGTTGGCCTGCTTGGGCACGAAATAATACATCATGCCGAGGAAGCCGGCGGTGAGGAAGAAGCCGACGGCATTGTGGCCGTACCACCATTGCGTCAGGGCGTCCTGTACGCCGGAGAAGGCTGAATAGCTCTTGGAGCCCAGGAAGGAGACCGGCATCGACAGGTTGTTGATCACATGCAGCATTGCGATGGTCACGATGAAGGCAAGGTAGAACCAGTTGGCGACATAGATGTGCGGTTCCTTGCGCTTCAGGATCGTGCCGAGGAACAGGATGAGATAGGCGACCCAGACAATGGTCAGCCACAGGTCCACATACCATTCGGGCTCGGCGTATTCGCGGCTCTCGGTGATGCCGAGCAGGTAGCCGGTTGCCGCCATGACGATGAACAGCTGATAGCCCCAGAACACGAACCAGGCGAGATCGCCGCCGAACAGCCGAGCGCGACAGGTCCGCTGCACGACATAAAGTGACGTGCAGATGAGTGCATTGCCGCCGAAGGCAAAAACCACGCCGGAAGTATGCAAAGGCCGCAGTCGGCCGAAATTGAACCAGGGCTGGATGTTGAGATCGGGGTAGGCGAGCTGCAGGGCGATGACCACGCCGACCAGCATGCCGACGACACCCCAGAACATGGTGGCGATGGCACCGTAGCGGATCGGCCCATCCATGTAAGCGGCGGGGTCGATCGGAACTGCCGGCTTGAACTCCGTGTTGCGCAACAGAATCGCAGTGAAGCCAGCCACGGCGAAGAACAAAACCCACATATGCCGCCGAAAAGGTTCATCTACGCCGAAGCCGGCAGCCACCAGGGCCGCAAACGCAAACAGGCTTAGAAGGACGATCTCTGTGCCGAATTTCATCGCAAGCCCCGATTTCCAATTCCGGCGGGCGCCAAACCGCAGTGCCTTATTGCGCAGCCGTGGCCTGCTCGCCCTGATCCATGTCAGAGCCGCACGATTTTGCTTCGAGCAGCATCGAGTTCGGTGCGATCAGACTGCGGCGATCGAATGTGGAAGCGCAGCATCGGCCGCCACGCTTATGGACAGGCCCGGCGTCCCCGGTCGGGTCGGGTATGGAGGCGATCGCGGGCGTGTGGGGAAGCGCGCCTTCTGTGACGCTGGAAAGTAGGCCAATGCCTTGCCGAACGTCGATCGTTTCAATGCCTTGGGACAGCCAGCGCCAGCGTTGCGCTGCCTTCGTGACATTCATCGTTCGGGGAGACGGCGATTTTCCCCTGCGTATGAGGCGTGGTGACTTCGGCCGAGTGCGATCCTGCCTGGAACAGCCGGTTGCACGTCAAGCATCTCGAGGAATGGATGCTTCGCCGACGAGTTGGCCGAAACGCATCTGGCTCATGCGATCGGATGGAGAGCGGGCTGTCGCTATGCGATTTCTTCTAAGCCCAACGCGAGCATGCCCTGCCCCGAACGAAGTAAGTGACGTAGGCCATGCAGCTTCGGTGTCATTCAAACGGCGGTTGCGCCTCGGCCGCCGCAGCGCCGTTCCAGCCGGCTCATGCTGTCCACGGTGACACGGCGGTTGTTCTCGATCCGAATCACGCCGTCCATTCTCAGGCTGGTCAGCTGACGGCTCACGGTCTCGTTTGTAATTCCAAGGAAATCAGAGATGTCGGCACGCGTCATCGGCAGCTCGAAGCACGCCGACCTAGCCGCCGGGTCAACACTGGAACCGATGTTCCGGGCGATCATGAGGACAAAGCTCGCCACCTTCTCCGGTGCGGTCTTGCGCCCCAGAGTCACCATCCATTCGCGTGCCTCGTCGAGTTCGTTCAGCGCCTGCTTGAGCAGGCGATGCACAAATTCCGGTGATTCCTTCATCATCCGTTCGATGGCCGCTCTCGGAAACGAGCATAGCGAGACAGCTGTTGCCGCTTCCGCATTGATCGCGCTTTTCATCTTGAAGGGCCGTCCCAGAAAATCCGGCGCGAACTGGAGACCGACGATCTGCTGGCGGCCGTCCGAAAGGCTCTTCGTGAGCTTCACCACGCCTGAAAGCACGTTTGAATAACAGTCGACCGCCTCGGCGTCGCCGATCAGTTCGACCCCCGGCTCGATATTGTGCCGCGACGACGTCTTGGCGAGCTGAGCCAAATGGTCTGGTTCGAGCGCACCACAGACACCGCGGTGCCGTGCCTCGCAAGACAGGCAAAGAACGGGAATGCCGGAAGTGTGAATGTCCTGCCGTAATGTCATTCGATCGCTCTACGTCCCAAGTGCCGGCAGGATAGCAATCTACGGTAGAAAAATCCTTGCGGCAGTTTGTCCGTGCTGAAGGTTGACCGAAATCAGGGCTTTGCCTCATCAAGGCGTCCAGAGTTCCGGCGACGCAAACACGGTGGACCAGACATGCGACCGGAGCTAGCTGCCAGACTTGGCGAGAATGTCCCGCGCTATACCAGTTATCCGACCGCGCCGCATTTCCATACGGGGGTCGATGCTGTCGTCTACCGAGGCTGGTTGGAGGCGCTCGAAGGCGGTGACGAGATATCGCTTTACCTGCATATTCCCTATTGCGACAGGCTCTGCTGGTTCTGCGCGTGCCATACCAGACAGACGCGCCACTATGAGCCGGTAGCCGCTTATCTGCGCTCGCTGTATGCGGAGATCGCGACGGTTGGCGGCCTTGTCAGCGGCAAGGGCCGAGTTCGCGCAGTTCATTTCGGCGGCGGTTCGCCGACGATGCTGAGGCCCGAGGACATGCTGACACTGGGCACGGTGCTGCGGGACAGCTTCGTTTTTCTCGGCGATGCGAAGGTCAGCGTCGAGATCGATCCGAACAATACGGACGAAGCCCGCCTTGATGCGCTTGCCGAAATCGGCATGACGCGGGCGAGCCTCGGCGTGCAGGATTTCGATCCGAAAGTGCAAAAGGCAATCAACCGCGAGCAAAGCTTTTTGCAGACCAAGGCAGTCGTCGACCAAGTTCGTTCCCGCGGAGTGGATTCCGTGAACCTTGATCTGCTCTACGGCCTGCCGCATCAAACCAGGGAGAACCTGTGTTCCACCGTGGCGCAGGCGCTCACCCTGGAACCGGACAGGATGGCGCTGTTCGGCTACGCTCACGTGCCCTGGTTCAAGAAACATCAGACGATGATCGACGAGGCATGTCTCCCCGGTCCCACGGAGCGGTTCGCTCAATCGCGACTTGCCGCGCGAGCGATTGTGGACGAGGGCTATGAATCAATCGGGCTCGACCATTTCGCAAAGCCGGGCGACGCGTTGGCCGTGGCGGCCCGCGCGGGCGCTTTGCACCGCAATTTTCAGGGTTACACGGACGATCGCTGCGAGACATTGATCGGACTTGGCCCTTCGTCGATCAGCCGTTTTCGCCAGGGCTACGTGCAGAACATGCCTTCGACCGGCGAGTACGGCCGCATGGTTGCAGACGGCAGGTTGGCGGCTGTGCGCGGCATCGTGCTCTGCGACGACGATCGCGCCCGGGGCTGGATCATTGAACGGCTGATGTGCGATTTCGCCTTCTCGGCGATCGACCTGGTGGAGAACTTCGGGCAAGCCGGCCAAAGGCTCCTGCTTCAGGCAAGGTCCATCGCCCTTAAGGATCCTGCTCAACTGCTTGAACTGCAAGGCGACAGTTTCGTCGTGCCGGCGGCAAATCGCCCCTTCGTGAGGAGCATTGCGGTGAAGTTCGATAAATATTTTGAAAGTGGAAAGGCCAGGCACTCAGCGGCGGTCTGAGCGCCGCACAGGAACGGTCACGGTTTTCATTCGACGTGAACCGATTGCGCTACGTTTTTTGACTCTTCATCGGCGCCGTCGCGTCAAGATAGGATTTCTGATCGGACCAGATGCGAAGGCCTTTGGCATATCGACGATGTCGTCCAGTCGTGCCTTCCATTTGTTGCGACCAGAGGGCTGCTTGCCACCTTTCTGCGGCGTGCCCAAGTGATGTTTGTTTTTATCGTCTGTTCGCTACAGTCTCACTCTGCCGCGGCCAGTCTCGCCAGGTGCCTATTCGCGCTTCGCGACGACGGCAGGATCATTGATGAAATCGGTCCTGCGCCTCGGGCTTGCTGCCTCGTTGGCTTCGATCATTCCTTCGGTAGCGCATAACGGACAACGCGCAACGTTTCCTCGTCTTCGAGGATCACTTCAAGAACCTGGTTCACAAGATCATCGTCGTCGAGCTCGATCAGCGCGATTTCGAAAAGTTCGATCTGCATGTCGAGATCCATGCCTGGCGGGCCGTTTAGGCAAACAAGCCCTGCGTGGATGGCAACATCTGCATACTGTCCCTTGGTGCCCGGATTATCCTTTGGCCCCCTAAAATCCACCGAGTTCTTGGTTACGAAGGTCCAGTCGCCTTCAAGAATGATCGGCTTCAGCTCCCAGTCCTTGAGCCCGGCGAGCCCCAGCCAGACAACGTGGCTGGTCTCGCAATGACCCTTCCCATGCGCAATTTTTGCAAGCTCGGGGGTGAGACATTCATCGATCAGGAACTTCATCCCGCCTTCCTAAGACGCGGAACACGGCGATCGGAAGTGATGACGGAGCCTTTTGGAAGGTCTCCAGTACGAGGACGCCCTCGCAGGGGGTTCGCCTCTGCATAAATCGCCGCGAGCCGTACCTTCTCCGTGTCAAGGCTCGGGTAGGCCCCAAGAATGCGCTCAACCGAATGACCAACAGTGACGGATGCCGCGACATCATACACTGGGACGCGAGTGTTACGGATAACGGGCGTGCCGCTGAGCACGTCATCCGACGACGTGACCATCTCGCGAGCCGCCTCGAGATCGGACAGACGTTCACTCGTGCTCTTCAGGAACGGCATCAGATCGATCGTTAGAAAGTCGTCACGCACGGTCCAGTCCTCGCGCAGCAGTGCCGCCCAAGCGAGCGAGCGCGAGCGTGTTAGCTTGGGCTCAACCGTCCTGATCGCAAACAGTCGTTCTTCCGAGGTTAGACGCTTTGCGGTCTCGAAGTAGAAGCTGATGAAGGAGCAGGCTCCAGCCAGGACGTGCCGGCCGTTGTCAACCGATACGAAGGCATCGGGCAGGATGCGTTCATCGATTGCGCGATTGACATCTCGCAGGCTTACACGCGAGACCACGGCGGCCTCGGTTGCCTTCAGCATTTCGGCTACAGCTGCCATGGTCGCTCCTAAATAAATCTTCCGACGCATCGGAGATATATAATGAGAGCCTGCCTTTTTCAATGCCTGATAGCGATTTTGACCTTCACAACTTGGCCGAGCCTCTAAGCTGGCTTTCTTTTTTGCCGTCCAGCCGCCTCCAAAGTCACTGCAACACGGGCTTGAATTCCCCGGTTCTCGAAAAGGCGGCCAGGTCGGCATCGTCCCCTTAGCAGCCGTACATCCAGTTCAATCGGCCGGAACTAACGGCTGCCATTGCCCCAGATATCCGCCGACCGAAGCCGATCCCTTTCAGGCAGCGAACGGACTCCCCTCCATGGCAAGAGCTCACTCGGGAGACCTGGGGCAAGCTCCTGGCAACCTACTGAGCGAAAAATAATGTCCCGCCTCCATAAGCACGCAGCTAACAGGCGGCGGCTGCTGTGGCCCGCCTGAACAGGATAGTTACTCTCGTGCCCTCATTCGGGCTGGAGTTCACGTCGAATTGCGCGTTGGCGTTTTCGATCAGCGAGCGCGCAATCAACGCGCCGAGCTTACCGTGCTTGGGCCATGTCTCGCCTTCTGGCAGGCCGATACCGTCATCGGCGACGACCACCCGGCAGCCTTCACCCTCAACGATGCTGTGCAGGGTGATCGTGCCTCCCTCGCGTCCTTGAAAAGCATGCTTTAGTGCATTGGTCAGCAGTTCGTTCACTACCAGTCCGGCGGGCATGGCGACATTGATCGAAACTGGGTAGGTGTCCACGCTCATGTCGAGCCGGATCCCCTCTGTAGCATGCGCGGTCATGACTCCCGATGCGATTTGACTGAGATAGACGCCGAGATCAACCTCGTCCTTTGGTTCGTCACCGGAAAGTTCTTGGTAGAGCATCGCCAAGGCATCGACACGTCCTGCTAGGCGCTCGAAACGCTTTTGGTCCGGCACTACCGCATTGCGAGTTTCGATTCGGATCAGGGCGGTGATCATCTGCAAATTGTTCTTGACCCGGTGCTGGAGTTCGCGCAACTGAACGTCTTTTTCGCGGATGCGCTCCTCGATCTTGCGGCTGTCAGTCTGGTTGTAATCGACACTCCCGAGAACTCGGCCAGTCTGACCTGGTCGATTCCGAGCAGCGCCCGCGCCGCGCGCATCTGTGCGGAAGTGATCAAGGCAGCATCCCTCGTCTGGCCACATAAAGCGGCACTAAACGTTATAGTCACGTCTCCTTCATGGGTGCGTCTCAAGAAGTAGCGATCTTCTGACTCGCCCTCACCAATGGGGAGTGAACGTATCCGATGATCAAATTTTGTCCGATAGCGCGACGTCCCCATCTCTTTCATAAGCACACGCAATTCGGCTGGAGGAGCGAGACAGAAGGTTCGAAAACCTTCCAAGAACCCCAGCCAAACTGGATGCCTCGTGAAAGACACGTCGCCACGAGCTTCTGCCATTGAGGCAGACACGGCCGTTTCGGCAAGTAAATCAAATGGTTGCCTGAAGACAGCGTGAACTTCGCCGCGATTCCATTCGCAGTTCGACAGCACCAGATTTAGAAGCCGCTTTTTCTCATTTGGGGCCTGGCGACTGAACATTTGACTGGCGTTGCGGGCTAGCTCAAGCAGTTGGATTCCATCGCCATGTATGCTTCCTGCGCCTCGCCGTGGCGCTCTATCTCACGCAACAGACGCGCTTGTTCGACGCGCCATTGCGCCGACATGCGGTCGTAGAAGGCATTGTCGATGCGGCCGTCGAGCTTGTCCAGGTACATGGCGTTGAGGCGGTCTTCGAGACGCTTGCACTGAGTCTGACACCGCTCGATTGCCTGTTCCTGCTCGCGCCGCTCATCTGCATGGCTCGCCTTCAGCGCGTCGCGTACCCATTCCAGAACCTCCTCATCGAAATGAAGCTGGTCCAGGAGGCCGGCAAAAGTTTTATCCAGCACCTCCTCGCGAACATATTTGCGACGACAGTCGGCATAGCCGCCCCGGCCTTTGTCGGCATGTCCCGTGCAGTGGTAGTAATGTATTTCCCCTTCTTGACCTCCGCCACGACCGCACAGCCGCACTCAGCGCAGATCACGAGGCCCGAGAAGGCGAACTCATAACCGTAGGAATGGATGGGGGTCGCGTGCCGGCCTGCCAGGACGCCCTGGACCCGTTCCCAGAGGTCGATCGATACCAGCGGGTCGTGCTTGCCGTGGTGCAGCCTGCCATTCCATTGAAACAGGCCCGTATAGAGCCGATTGCGCAAAATCGTGTGCACGGTACTGACTGGTACTGGGTTGCCGCTCTTTGGATGGATGAGGCCGTCGCAATGCGCCGCCTTCGTGAGCGCCTTGAGTGAATACTGGCCGGTCGCGTAGCGCTCGAATAGCTTGGTGATAACCGACGCTACCACCGGGTCCGGCTCGATGACCTTCTTACCGTCCTTGGCCGTGACATTGAGATAGCCGAGCGGCGCCTTGGACGGCCAGATCCCCTGTTCCGCCTTTTCCATCTGCCCTTTCCGGGCTTCCTCAGAAAGGTTGTCGATGTAATTTTTGGCCATCAGCACCTTGATGCCATGCATGAACTTTTCCGAGGATCGCGAGTCGCGCGACAACACCACGCCTTCCTTGGCGAGGTGGATCTCGACATCGAGTTCGTCGAGCGTCACCCAATCCTTGAGGTTGCAGTAGAGGCGATCGGTCTTCTCGACCGACAAGGAATCACCTAAGCCAACCTGCCCTCGACCGGCATGGGGGTCGGCGGACGTTCCACTCTCCTGCTTTGGGTCGACAACCGCCAGTTCTTCCCCAATGCGGAGACCAAGGCCGACACACGGCGGCGCACCCGTGGATGAAGTTGCACCAGCCCTTCAATCAGGCGTCGGCCTTCTGCGCTGGCAATAAAATCGATGCGCCCATCGACCGGTAGCGTGGGAACGTCACGGTCAGTCTCATTGCCGGGCAGGCCTCCGAAAAAACGGCTGACCGGGACGGCCAGTGAACTAGCGATCTCGTAGAGCGTGGAGGCACTCACGCGGTTTTTCGCGTTCTCGTATTTCTGAAGCTGCTGGAAGCTGATGCCTATGGATCGGGCAAGCTGGGCTTGCGATACGTCCGACTGGACACGAACGATGGCGATCTGCCTGCCGACGTGCTGATCTGCGGGATGCGGGCTACACTCGGTTTCAGTCTTTGGCCATGCCTGGATGACGTGGGGGCGTCCTGGCTCCGCAAATGCCTTTCGGAACTGCATCAGTCACTCCATGGATAGAGAGTTTGATTCGGTAAGCCCCGCGAGAATCACCAAACCGCCGAATGATCGCGATTTCGGAACCTTAGTGCCGAGGTTTCAGCTCGTGACTTTCTGCTCCCTGATCCGAGCTATATCGTCTAAAGCCGAGCGGATCTGTGGCCACGGGGATTCACCGTCGTGTAGCGAATACTCCCCTTCCCTAAGCACTGCATCTAGCTTAGCGGCTATACCAGCCAGTGACGTAGCAGGAACCTGGGATAGGACTTCGAGCAATGCCTGCGCGCGCTCGGCAGCTTCGCACTCCGCAAGTAACGATGTCGAATAACCAATCTCCCTACCGGCGGCATCCCAGCGCGCCTGATGGGCTACGATTTCGGCTTCGGCCTGAGCGCGGGCTATTGTGGTCGCCGGACGAACACCGAGCAATTCTTGGAGGGCTTCGAGAGAGTGAACGGTCACGCTCTGGCCGTCGGACAACTTCACTGTCATGCAAGGGAAACCAACGGTCTCGATAAGTACCCTCTCCAACCGCTGCTGCTGATTGCAAAGCTGTTCAGTCTCCTCCCAAGCCGCCTGCCATCGTTTCCACACCGCCACCGCAGGATCAATGGCGTCATCACCCTCCAAGTCGCTGCGAGCAAACGAGTTAGCCTGTGTCGCCGCCATTGCGATTGCTGTTCCCGCAAGCACCTTCCTGCGCGTGACGAAAGACAAAGTCGTGCTATTGTCGGAATCAGATGGGGTATTCGGCTCGAGCCCATCTTCAAAGGTGATGCAAAGAGGTGTTGCGCTTCGAGCTGATGATAACTTGGTCTGTCCAGACAGCCACAAGCATCAGGAAAGGAAGCGCAACATGAAGCATTTTGTTGGCCTCGATATCTCGGTGAAGGAAACCGCCGTTTGCGTTGTCGACGAAACCGGCAGGATTTGTCGTGAGGTGAAGGTGGTCAGCCACCCTGACGATATCATTGCGGTGCTGAAGGACTCGACTTGGAACGTCGAACGGGTCGGGCTCGAAGCAGGGCCCTTGTCGCAGTGGCTATTCGAGGGGCTGGCCAGGGCCGGGCTGCCGGTCATCTGCATCGAAACACGTCATGTGAAAGCATTCCTGAAGGCGCAGCCGAACAAGACAGATCGCAATGATGCGCGCGGCATAGCCCAGATGATGCGGGTCAACCTATTCCGCCCGGTGCACATCAAGACGCTGACGAGCCAGAAGCGCCGGGTGCTGCTGACGGCCCGCAAGATCTTGCAGGAAAAGGCGATCGCGATCGAGAACGACATCCGCGGTCTTCTGCGCAACTTCGGGCTCAAGGTCGGCGCCGTGGGAACGGCGAAGTTCGAGGACCGCATCCGTGAGCTTGTCGAATGCATGCCCGATCTCGAACAGATCATGGAGCCACTGCTGGCCGCCAGGCGGAAGCTGCGCGAGGAATTTGCGCACCTGCACAGACAAGTGCTGGCGATCGCCAGGGGCGATGCTACCTGCCGGCGCTTGATGACGGTCCCTGGTGTCGGCTCCATAGTGGCGCTCGCG